>NZ_JBIAUK010000004.1:0-379062 GCF_042892775.1 Streptomyces sp. NPDC001717
TACGCGGTGGGCGCCGTGAACAACACCGTCACCCCGTGGGCCTCGACCAACTCGGCCAGCCGCCGCGGGGACGCCTGCTCGACGAGCAGGGTCGAGGCACCCACCGCGAGCGGGAAGACGACCAGGCCACCCAACCCGAACGTGAAGGCCAACGGCGGAGTGCCGGCGAAGACATCGTCCGCCAAGGGCCGCAGGACGTGCCGGGAGAAGGTGTCGGCGTTGGCCAGCACGTCCCGATGGAAATGCAGGGTCGCCTTGGGCCGCCCGGTCGTACCGGAGGTGAAAGCGATCAGCGCCACGTCGTCCGCGGCCGTGGCCACCGCGGCGAACCGACCGTCCTTCGCCGCGCAACGCGCCACCAGATCGGCCTCGCCCGGGCCACCGTAGGCCAGCACGACCGGCGCGCCCGGCGCGTCCGGGGCCTCCGACAGGGAGGACGCATCACGTGTGGCGGCGGCGAGCTCGTCCAGATAGCGGTGGTCGCACACGGCCAAGGCGGGGCGGCCGATGTCGATCAGCTCGGCGAGCTCGGCGGCCCGCAGCAACGGCATGGTACTGACCGCGACACCACCCGCCTTCAGCACGCCCAACCACGTGGCGACCAGCCACGGGTTGTTGGGGCCGCGCAGCAGGACCCGGTTGCCCGGAACCAGACCGAAGTCCTCGGTGAGCACCCGCGCGACCTGGTTGACCCGTTCGAGCAGGTCTCCGTAGGTCCACCGCTCGGCGGGAGTCAGCAGACAGGGGCGCTCGGGCCCCCAACGCCGGACGGCTTCGTCCACCAGGCGCTCGGCGCAGTTGAGCCGGTCCGGATAACGCAACTCCGGCAGATCGAAGTGCAGTTCGGGCCAGAGGGGAAAGGGCGGGAGCCGATCACGACAGAACGTGTCGACATGCGCAGACGGGGAGAGCTCCATGGGGCGGCACCTCAATCTCGCGGCAGCGGGGAGCGGCAGGGAGGCGGTGGCCCGGTTCAGAGCGCCGGGATCCGCACGCGGACGGACTTCCCGGTCGCGTCGGCGGTGACGGTGAGCCCGCCGCCCAGCTCGGCGGTGAGCAGTTGCACGAGCAGCAGCCCGCGCCCGTCCTCGGATTCCGGGTCGGGTTCCACCCGGGGCGACGGCAGCCGGGGCAGCGTGGCGCCTTGGTCGGCGACCTCCAGGCGGAACCAGCCCCCGCCGCAGCTCAGGCCTATCCGCATGCGACCGGCGCCGGAATGCCGGACGACGTTGCCGACGAGCTCGCTCACCGCCAGCAGCAGGGCGTCGGCCGTGTCGGCGGGGACCGTCCAGCCTTCGAGGACGGCCCGTACGCGGCCCCTGACCTGCGGAACGTGCGCCGCGACGGGGTCCGAGACCCAGTGGACGAAGCTGCGGACCGTCTGGGGCGCGGGAATCGCGCAGCTGCCGGTGGTGAGGTGCATGACGTGCTCCCGGGGTGGGAAGGCGCCGCAGCCGCTGGGGGTGGCTCGTGCAACTGATCTCGAAGCCCGATCACGCCGGGGCTTGTGGTCAGCGGAAATGCGTCGCTAGAGTCCTTGATTACACGTGTAACACGCTACGCACACCCCGTCGGACCGCGCAAGCATTTCGGACAAACGTTACGAAACCCGAAACCTGCCCCGTCCGCCGGACCCACTCGCATCGGATCCGCACGGGATCCGCATTGGAAGGGCCGCAATGACCCAATCCCCTCCGGCCGCGTTCGACACCGCCGACACGGCCGACATGACCTGGCCTCCGCCGCCGTTCCAGAAGCCCGTACCGCCCGTGACCGGCACGGACGGCGTCCGGCGGTTCGACGGCATCACGTACGCGACGACCCCCGGCTACCGCCCGCGGCTGCTCGACGTCCAGGTCCCGGCCGGCGAAGGGCCGTTCCCCGCGGTCGTCTGGATCCACGGCGGCGGCTGGCTGGACGGCGACCGCCGCTACCCGCCGCCGACCGTGCCCGCCGCGCTGCTGCACGGGGCGGTGCTGGGGGCGGGCCTCGCGCTCGTCTCCATCGACTACCGGCACAGCCTGGAGGCGCCCTTCCCGGCCCAGCTGCACGACGTGAAGGCCGCCATCCGCTACGTCCGCCGCTTCGCCGGCGCCCTCGGCATCGACCCCGATCGCATCGGGGTCTGGGGCGAGTCGGCGGGCGGCCACCTGGCCGCCCTGGCCGGGCTCGTCGGCCCCGGCAGCCCGGACGGCCCGGCGATGGAGGGCGCGCACGGCGTCGGCTCCGGCGACACCGGAGTGCTGGCCGTCGTCGACTGGTACGGGGTCTCCGACGTGGTCGCCCTCTCCCGCCACCCCATGCCGGCGATGCCGACGGAGGTCGAGTTCCCGAACCCGTACGAGGCCCTGCTCGGTGCCACGGTGGACGAGCGTCCCGACCTGGCGCGGGCCGCGAGCCCGGTGACCTACGCGCAGGGCTCGAACCCGCCGCCGTTCCTGCTGGTGCACGGCACCCAGGACGGCCTGGTCCCGTACAGCCAGAGCGAGGCCCTCGCGGTTGAGCTGACGCGCGCCGGGGGCCAGGTCACCCTGCGGCCCGTCGACGGCGCGGACCACATCTTCATCGGCTCCCCCGACATCGTCGCGATCGTCGACGAGAGCGTGGCCTTCCTGGCCGGGCACCTCGGCGCCCAGGCCTGACGGCCGGCCCCGGCGCTCCAGGGCGGGGGTGCGGCTCGGACCGCGCCTCCGCCTTCCCCTCACCCCCGAACGGCACACAGCACACCCGGCTCGCGGCCGCCGCCGCGACCGCGAGAGGCAGTCATGTCCAGCATTCCCGCCACCCTCCCCACCACCAGACCCGGCGACCGCGAGGCGACGCGCAGCGGTGGCGTCCTCGTCCTGGCCCTCGCCCTCCTGGGAGCCGCCGGACTGGCGGCGCTCGTCGTCCGCCGGGACGTCACGAATCCGCCCTTCCAGGGGCTGGACGACCGGTGGCTGACGTGGATGGGCGGTCCGCACGAGGGCGTCTACGAGGCCCTGGCCTCGGTCCTGAACCTGTTCGGCGGCCCCTTCGGCATCGTCGTCCCCCTCGCCCTCCTCACCTTCCTGCTGGTGCGCGGGCGGTGGACGTCGGTCGGCTTCCTGCTCACCGTGTACCTCGGCGGCAACCTGCTCGTCGTGCAGTCGCTCAAGAACCTGGTGGACCGGCCCCGTCCCGCGAACCCGCTGGTCCGCGTAGACCACGGCTCCTTCCCGTCGGGCCACGCGGCCACGGCGGCCCTGCTGGTGGTGGCCGCGGGCGTGCTGCTCGTCCCGATGGCCCGGCGCCGGGCGTGGTGGCTCGGGGGCGCGGTCTTCACCCTCGCCATGATGTGGAGCCGGACCTGGCTGCACGCGCACTGGATCAGCGACACCGTTGCCGGAGCGGCCGCCGGAGCGGGAGCCGGTCTGCTGGTCTGGTGGATCTTCCAGCCCGCGCTCGCCCGGGAGCACGCACGTGGTCACGGCCGTCGGGGGGCGGCCGTGGACACGGACTGACCGGGCGACGGCAGGCCCGTCGGCGTCCGCGCCGGCGGGCCTGCCGCTCAGGAGCCGCTCAGGACGTCCCGCGGTGCACCAGGACGGCTTCCACCGGCGGGACCACGGGCGCCGTGCCCGATTCGACGAGTTCGTGGACCGTGTCCGCGATCAGGGCGGGTGACGGCAGTTCGAGCCGGATCGTGGTGAGCGGGGGCTGCTGGAGGCTGGAGAGGACCAGGTCGTCGGAGCCGACCACCGCGACGTCCTCCGGTACGGCGATCCCCTCGGCCCGCAGCGCGTGCATGAGCAGCGTCGCGTACTCGTCGTTGTAGGCGAAGACCGCGTCCAGGCCGAGGCTGCGCCAGCGGCGGGCGAGGGCCGTCGCCGAATCGGTCGTGTACGCGAGCTCCACGGGGGTGACGGTGGCCATGTGGCGGGCCGCGACCGACTCGGCTCCCGCGAGGCGGGGCTGGGCGAGGGTGCCGAGGCCGCGCTCCATGGGCATGACCACGCCGATCCTGGTCCTGCCCCGGGCGATGAGGTGTTCGGCCGCCGTGGCACCGATGTCGGCCCCTTCCAGGCCGATGGTGTGCACACCCTCGACGGGGCGGGCCGCGAAGGCCAGCAGACCTCGGACGCCGGCGCGGGCCAGGAGCTCGGCGGCCTGCGGCGTGAAGCGGTCCCCGTCGAGGGCGACGACGGCCGCCGGGCGCAGTTCGGCCCAGGCCCGGGCGGCGTCCAGCGGATCGGCGAAGCGGCCCGCGTGCAGCACCGCCGTGTAGCCGTGGCGGTCGAGCTCGCTGTGCAGTTCGTCGACCCAGTCGCTGACGAGGCGGCCGATCGCGGAGATCGACGAGGGCATCAGGACCAGGTTGCTGCGGCCGGCCCGCAGGGAGCGGGCGGCCGCGTGCGGGACGTAGCCGAGCTGCTTGGCGGCGTCGAGCACGCGGGCGCGGGTGTTCGCGCTGACCCGGTGGCCCTGGGTGTCGTTCAGGACGAAGGAGACGGTGGCCCGGGACACCCCTGCGAGACGGGCCACGTCCGCACTGGTGATGGACGCGGGGACCTGCGTGTCTTTGGCCATGACGTCCCTCGACGATCCTCTTGCCGCTCGTGTGTCGCTCGCTCCGACCTTTCCCTGTCAGGTTACACGAGTTACAGCCGGTGATCCGGGTTACACGGACGGCCGCCCGGGGCCGAAGAGGAGCCGGGAGTCACCGGCGAGGTCGCCGAGGGCCGTCACGACCGAGTCGAAGCGCATCGTGGTGCGGGTCCCCGTGTCGTACGGGTCCCAGGCCGGCATGTCGGGGTGGTTCGGGTCGCCGGTGCGGACGAAGGAGATCCAGGCCCGGTGCATGGTGTGGGCGAGGCCGTCCCGGACGGCGGGTGCGAGCCCGGCCAGGAACGGCGCGTGCGCCCACTGGTCGAAATTGTCGAAGACGAAGGGGAGTTCGAGGCAGTGCGCGGCACCGAGCCGACCCTCGTGCGCGGGGGTCGGCAGGTCGAACTGGTAGGCGTGCACGGGCCGCCCCGCCCCGGCCATGGCCTCGGCCAGCCGGACGGCCGGGATCCTGAAGAGCTCGTCGGTGATGAGGTCCATGAGGACGTCGGCCGGACGTGATCCGGGGCGGGTCCGCTCGTAGGCCGCGTACACCCCGGCGGCCGAAGCCGCCCCGAAGGTCCGCGCGATCCGGTCCGTGACCTGCTCCCGGGTGGCGGCGGCGTACCCCTCGTCGAGGGCGAAGCCGAAGTTGGCCTCCTCCCGCGTCCACCCGATGACCACGTCGATACCGGCGGCCTCGGCCCGGAGCAGGGATTCGGCCGGGTGGTGATGGAGGGTGATCCCGTCGATCACGGGCAGGAACGGCGTCGGCCAGTACCCCCACCGCATCGTGTGCGCGAACAGTCCGGCGCCCGCGGCGATCAGCTCCTGCCAGGGGAGGGCCCGCAGTCCGTGGACGTCCTTGGCACCACACAGCTCCAGGTAGGCGGCGGTGCGTTCGAGGTAGGTCTCCGGTTCGGGGAACTCCAGCCCGAGGGGCGGGCTCTGCAGGACGACCCGCCGGATCAGCTCCCGCGCCTGCGGGTGTCCCACGAGGGCGGCCGTGGACACGGCGCCGCCGGACTGACCGGCGACGGTGATCATGTCGGGGTCACCGCCGAACGAGGCGATGTTCTCCTTCACCCAGCGCAGGGCGGCGAGCTGGTCGGTGAGCCAGTGGTTGCCGCCTTCCTCTGGCGCGTCGCCGTACGGGCCGAGGTACAGGTAACCGAGCGGCCCGATGCGGTAGTTGATGCTCACGACGACGAGGTCGCCGTCGCGCGCGAAGGTCGCGCCGGAGTAGCCGGGCAGCGAGCCGGAACCGGAGACGAAGCCGCCGCCGTGGATCCAGACGAGCACGGGCCGGCGGGCGGCGTCGGCGGCCGGCGTCCAGATGTCGAGGGTCAGGCAGTCCTCGTCGAAGGGGGGCGACCCGTGCCCGCCGAGCACGGGGTCGCCCTCCTCCCGGTACATCTGCGGGGCGCTCGGCCCGTCCGCGGTGGCGTCCCGGACCCCGCTCCAGCCGGGATGCGGCCGTGCGGCCCTCCAGCGCAGGTCCCCCACGGGCGGTTCGGCGTAGGGCACCGCCCTGAAGACGGCGAGACCGTCCTCGACCACCCCTCGGAGCGAGCCTGCGGGCGGGTCCACCAGCACGTGGTCCGGGGCCGGGGATTGAGGCATGAGCAGATCCTTCCTGGCTGCGCCGCCGGACACGGACCGGCCGGCACCCCGAGATTATTGCGCGAATTTGGCGACCGTCAACTGTTCGTCATATCCATGATCAGAGCCAGAGGGTGCCCGAGGCCATGCGCCGCGCCTCCTCCTCCAGCATCGGCGCGAACGCCCGCCACAGCACCAGGCAGACGCCCAGGCCGAGCACGAGGCCGGCGATGGTGTCGGTGAGCCACTGGGCGTGCAGCCAGGTCCGGCTCGCCATCATGGCGAGGACGTACGCGCCGCCGACGGGCCACCACCAGAGCCGGGCGCGCGGCGGGAACGCCAGCACGGCGACCACGAACACGAGCGCGACCGCGCTGAACACCTGGCCGGAGGGGTACGAACCGTCGTTGACGAGGACCGCCGGGTACGGGGGGCGCGGGCGGTCTGCGAGCGCCTTCAGTGGCAGGACCGCCAGGAGGTTGGCCCCGACGGCCGCGGTGAAGGCGAACAGTCCCGAGCGCCAGCGGCCGTATACGCAGAGGCAGCCGATGAGCCCGAGCGGCAGGACCAGTCCGATCGGACCGCCGAGCCGGTCGAGCACGAGGACCATGCCGTCGGCGGGGCCGTGCACCGAGGCGGCCCAGCGGTCGTCGAGCCCCTGGAAGAAGGGGCGTCCCCCCTGGCCGAGCAGCACGGCGACCAGGAGCGAGACGAGCAGCAGACCCAGCCCGAGGCCGAGCGCGTATCGGGGCGGGGCCGCCGGAAGGTGATGGCGGGCGGGCGGTGTGGGGTGCTGCGCACGGGAGGGCGCGGAGGACGGAACGGACGGCATGGCGTGCCTTTCACGATCGCCACCCCGGGCGGCGGGGCGGGGCGTACGGGGGATGAGCGGTGCGGTGCGGTGCGGACGCGCGGCGGTACCACGGGCCACGCGGACCCGGGCTCGCAGCCCGAGCCCCGGCTCAGCGAGCGGGGCCACGGCCAACCGGGCGACGGAAACGGGGGACGGGGACGGGGGACGGAAGACGGGGAGGAACGACGGGGAACGGAACGGCACCGGCCCACGACGTACGTCGACACCGACACGAGGCCGGTACGAACACCAACGCTGACGCTGACAGGGACCGGTCCCGACGTCGATGTCGATGCCGATGCCGGCGGCGCGGTGTCGGCGCCGAGGCCCAGGCCTGAGCCGCACCAAGGCCGAACCCAGGGCACAGGCCGAAGCCAGAGCCGAGGCCCGAGCCCAGGCCAAAGCCGGAGCCGGAGCCAAGTCCAGGACCGACGCCAAGACCAGGCCAGAGCTGGAGCCAAGCCCGGGCCGGAGCCGAGGCCCGGGCCCGAGCCGAGACGTGGGCACAGACCGGAGTCGGCCGGGGTCGCGGACCGGGCTGGGGGACGGGGGCGGGGCGCCGTCGGTGAGCCGTGGCCGGTTGCCGCTTCGCGGGGTTCGGCGCCGGCCCGCGGTTCGGGCCGGACGCTCGCCGGGGAGCGGCGGCACGGGCCGGCGGGTTTGCCCCCGGCACGGGGTCTCGCCGGGCCGGAGGCAAGGGCGTTGGGGAATTCTGGGCGTCGACGCGGTGGCGGGGGCCGCGTACGGGACGTACTCGGACGTTCCGCCGAACATCGGGTGCACCTCCCGGCGGTGGCCGGGAAGAGGTGCGGTGCCGGGCGGTGCGTGCCGAGCGGGATCCGGATGGGATCGCCCGGGGTGCCGCGCGGGAACGCGGGGCGGCAGCGCCGGCAAGGCAGCCGGCGACGGGTCGTCGCGGTGCGGCACGGAGTATTGCCGATGCGTGACGGCCACCACAAGGGCAAGAAGGTTTTCCGACACAACGGCCCAGTTCAGTGGCCGTGAAACGGCGGTTACACGTCACATCACGCCGACTCCCCCGTCGGTCACGATCTGCACAACGACCCTCCACAGGCACTAGTGCAGCCCGGAAATGGGTGCTACACAGTCTCCAGCGCACTTGGTGACACGTGTAACAACATCAGGTGAACTCGCAGCCGCAACCCGCCCGCACCACCGTGTCCCGTCCGCCGCCCCTCCCGGCGACGCCGCTTCCCGGAGTCCGACCGCGGGACAGCGCTCCCCCTCGCACGCCACCTCCCCGTTCCGTCCCCCCGAGGAGTCGTCATGGCCACGCACGAAAACGAAGTCGCCGATCCGGCCGCATCCGCCACCGCCACCGCCACCGCCACCGCGGAGCCTCCCCGTCAGCGCGGGCTCCTGCCTCTGCTGCTGGTGGCCAACTCCTCGATGCTCGCGGTCTACATGGGCGTGGGATCGGTCCTCCTGCCCACCCAGGTCGCCGCGATCGATCCCGACAACAAGGTCGCCGTCCTCGGCCTCATCGGCGGCATCAGCGCGATCTTCGCGACCGCCTTCAACCCGATCGCCGGCGCGCTCTCCGACCGCACGGGGCGCCGCAACCCGTGGATCGTGGGCGGAGCCCTCGGAGCCCTCGCCTGCCTGGCCTTCCTCGGGAACGTGACCACGGCCCTGCTCGTCGGCATCGCCTGGTGTCTGGTCCAGGCGACCATGAACGTCTACCAGGCCGCCGTCACCGCGATCGTGCCCGACCGCGTCCCGGTCGCCCGCCGCGGCACCGCGTCCGCCCTGGTGGGTCTGGGCCTGCCCATCGGCGGCACGGTCGGCGTGCTGATCGCCTCGCAGACGGCCTCCCACCTGCGCACCGGCTACCTCGTCTTCGGCGCGGTCGTCGCCGTGTCCGCGCTCCTGCTGACCACCCTGTGCCGGGACGTCCCGCGCACCGAGCCCGCCCCCGACCCGACCGCCAAGCCCAAGGGGGCGCAACTGGCCGCCTTCCTCTCGGCCTTGGCGAACCACGACTTCCGGTGGGCGTTCATCGGCCGCGCCCTGATGGTCCTCGGCTACTTCTCCGTCGTCGGGTACCAGCTGTACATCCTCGACGACCACATCGAGCTGCCCGCCGGGCTGACCGCGCCCGCCGCGATGGCCGTGCTCACCCCGGTGTCGATGGTCGCGATGGCGGTCTCCACCCTGCTCGGCGGGATGCTGTCCGACCGCTGGGACCGCCGCAAGGTGTTCGTCGGCGTCTCCGCCGCGCTCGCCGGGCTCGTCATGGTGGTCCCGGTCGTCAGCCCGACCTGGACCGGGATGCTCGTGTTCAGCGCGCTCAACGGGCTCGCCTTCGGCTGCTTCATGGCCGTCGACACCGCGCTCGTCACCCTCGTCCTCCCCAGTGCCGAGGACGCCGCCCGCGACATGGGCGTGCTCAACATCGCGAACGCCGGACCGCAGATCATCGCCCCCTTCGTCGCCTCCGCGATCGTCACCTCCCTGGGCGGCTACACCCCGCTGTTCCTGGTCGGCGGAGCCCTCTCCCTGATCGGCGCGCTCGCCATCCTCCCGATCCGCAGCGTGCGCTGACCCCTCCTGCTCCGGCGGGCGCGTGCCGAGGGTCGCGCGTCCGCCGGTCTCCAACCGGTTCACCCTCTTCCGCTGCAACTCCCTTACGAGGAGCGCTCCGTGAGACTCAAGCGTGTTCTGCCCCTGGCCGCCCTGATGTTGTGCACGTCGACCGTGGCCGGGACGGCACCCGCGCTCGCCGATCCGCAGGCGTCGCCGACCCCGTCCGGCGGCCCGCTGCGGATCCTGCTCACCAATGACGACGGGTACAACGCGCCCGGCATCCGCAAGGCCTTCGAGCGGCTGACCGCCGCCGGGCACGACGTCACGATCGTCGCCCCGCTCACCAACCAGAGCGGCACCGGTACGAAGATGGCCGGCTCCCCCACCGTCACGGTGAAGCACCCCGAGCCCAAGGTGTGGGCCGTGGACGGCACTCCGGGCGACTCGGTGGCCTTCGGCCTGGCCCAGGTCTTCGCCGGCCGCGCCCCCGACCTGGTGGTGTCCGGCACCAACTTCGGCCCGAACGTGGCCGGTCTGGCCAACCACTCCGGTACGGTCGGCGGCGCCGTCGCCGCCCTGGAGCACGGCGTGCCGGCCATCGCGCTGAGCACCGGCGGCACTTCCGCGCCCGATCCCGTCACCACCGTCAACGCGATGGGCCCGACGCTGGACTTCGCCGTCAAGCTCATCGACCGGCTGCGCTCGCGGGCCCGCTCCGGGGCTCTGTTGCCCGAGGGCGTCGGCCTGAACGTCAACCACCCCGTCGTCGGCGCCGACGGCAAGGGCACCGCGGCCGGTGTGTCCGCCACCTTCCAGGACCCGCAGACCGTCCTGGAGCCGGAGTACGCCGACGCCGGCGACGGCACCTGGAAGATGACCGTGAAGGTGGCCCTGCGCCCGGCGGCCAGGGGCGGTGACGTCGAGGCCGTGAACGCGGGCCGGATCGCGGTCAGCCCCATGAACGCGGACTGGAACACGGGTCCGGCCGACACGGCCGTGACCGCCGCGCTGCTGGCCGGTCTGCGCCCGTGAATCGCCCGCCGAGGGCCCTGCTCTGTACGGTCCTCGCCCTGGTGGCGTCCCTGCTCGTCCCCGCCGTACCGGCGGGGGCGCTGCCCGGCGGGTCCCCGCGTCCGGTGGTCACCGTGGCGCAGGGTGCCCTGCGGGGGCAGGGGGCGGACGGGGCCGAGGAGTTCCTCGGGGTCCCGTACGCCGCTCCCCCGGTCGGGGCCGCCCGGCTGCGGGCCCCGCAGCCGGCGCCCGGGTGGCGCGGGGTGAGGGAGGCCGTGCGCCAGGCGCCGGCGTGCGTGCAGTTCTCGCCGTTCGGGCTGCGCGATCCGCAGGCCGTCAGCGAGGACTGCCTGTACCTGGACGTGTACCGGCCCCGGGGCGCCCGTCCCGGTGCCCGCCTCCCGGTGGTGTTCTGGATGCACGGGGGTGCGTACAGCCAGGGCACGGGAACGCAGTTCGGCGGGCGCACCATGGCCGATCTCACGCAGAGCGTGGTCGTGAGCATCAACTACCGTCTGGGGCAGCTCGGTTATCTGGAGCTGCCCGAGCTGGCCGCGGAGAACGGTTTCCGGTCCGGATCCTTCGGGCTGATGGACCAGCTCGCGGCCCTGCGGTGGACGCGTGAGAACATCGCCGCCTTCGGCGGGAATCCGGGCAGCGTGACCCTCTCGGGGCAGTCCGCGGGCAGCGGTTCGGTCTGCGTGCTGCTGGCCACCCCGTCGGCCGCCGGTCTGTTCCACCGGGCCGTGCTGCAGAGCGGGCCGTGCACCTTGCTGCGTACGCCCGACGGCGCGCGGGCCGAGGCCGAGGCGCGGGACTTCGCCGGGAAGGCCGGGTGCGCGGACCGGGCCGCGGTCGTCGCGTGCCTGCGTTCCGCCCCGGCATCGGCCCTGACCGGGGCCGCGGGGACGCTGCCCACCTCGGGTCCGGCTTCGGGTGACGGGCTGCTGCCGGTCGATCCGGCGGCGGCGATCGGGAGCGGGGCGTGGAACAAGGTTCCGGTCCTGATCGGGAGCACCCGTTCCGAGGCCCGGTTCTTCGTCGCGCTGACGCAGCCCCGGCTGACGGAGCAGGAGTACACGGCTCAGGTCCTGGCGACGCACGGGGCGGCCGGTCCGGAGGTACTGGCCCGCTATCCGGTGTCGGCGTACGGCTCGCCGTACCTGGCGCTGTCGGCGGTCATGACCGATTCGTCCCTCGCCTGCCACACCGCGTGGACGGCCCGGACGTTCGCCTCGCAAGTGCCGACGTACGTCTACGAGTTCGACGATCCGGACTCGCCGACGCTGGCCGGGGCGCAGGTGCCGGGGCTGGACGAGTCGAACGCCCACAGTGCGGAGCTGGCCTATCTGCACGACTTCACGATGGGCGAGCGACCGCTGACCCCGGTCCAGGTCGCGCTCGGGACGCGGATGAAGCGCTACTGGGGTGCCTTCGCGCGCTTCGGCTCGCCCGTCGTGCCGGGTCAGACCGCGTGGCCGGCCGCCGGCCCGGACGCCACGGTCCTCGTCCTGAACCCGGCGGCGACCCGGACGACCGGCTCGTTCGAGGCGGACCACCAGTGCGCGTTCTGGCGGTCGCGGGTCTAGGTCGTGGGTGTCCGGCGGCGGCGACGGCGGCGGACGGCCGTCACCGCGGCCCCTGCGAGCAGTACGAGGGCGGCGGAGACCGTCAGGAGCCAGACGGGGACTCCGCCGCCCACCGTGAGCAGTTCGTCGTGGTAGACGGTCCGGCGGTACGGGGTGTCCTTCGCGGTGGCGCGCAGTTCGTGGTCGGCGTCGATGCGGCCCGGTTCCGGGAATTCCTGGTCGATCGAGGTGAGGAACGCCTCTTTTCCTCCGGTGAGTTCGGCGAGCCGGCCGCCGGCGGGGGTGACCGTGCCCGCGAAGGTCACCTCCGGCGCGGCGCCGCCGATGCGGGAGACCGGTTCCATGCGGTGTTCGGCCAGGACGTACAGGCCCAGGGACTGGGGGGTCTTGGCCATCCGGGAGAGCCGCATCGGGTAGACCAGCCGGTCGCTGTCGAAGCCGATCCGCAGCGGGTCCAGTTCGCCGCGCAGTTTCTTGCCGGGTTCGCGCGGGGCGAGGCGGACCGCCACGTACTCCCACTTCTGGTCGACGTAGGGCTTGACCTCGGTGGCGAGCCGGTCGGGAAGGGTGAAGCCGTTGGACTCCAGCCAGTGCTTCAGGGCGTCGGGGTCGGTGGCCGTCAGGCGGGCCACGTCGAAGTCGCCGAGCTGCTCCCGGCCGACGACGCCGACCCCCGGAGCGCGCGAGGTCGGCGGGGCGGCGCCGACGGCGTCGCCCTGGCTCGAGGAGAACGGCCAGTCCTTGTTCCGCGGCCAGAAGTAGTGCCGGGTCCTGTGCTGGGGCCGGGTCTGCTCCGCCAGTTCGTCGAACAGCCTGCCGTCGCCGAGTTGCACCGTGGCCCGTCCCGGGACCGGCATGATCCAGGCGGCCCGGTCCGCGTCCCCCCGTACGACGAACCGCATGACGATCTGTTCGGTGCGGCCGTCCCAGCGCACGGCGGAGGTCTCCCGGTCGACGCCGATCCGGGACTGGCCGTACGGGACCATGGCTCCGCATCCGCAGGCGTAGGCAGGGCTGATGAGGGAGCCCAGCTGGGTCGCGAGCAGGGCGAGCAGCAGGGCGGCGATCCTTCGTTTCATCCACACGGGGTCTTTGACGGACACCCGTGCGATCCGGTTCCGACCCCCCTCGCAGACCCGCCCGACCTGGGCTCATACTGTGCTGCATGACGGAGAGCGAGAGACCGCAGCGTGCCCTGCGGCGCCAGTCCGACCCGGCGCGCAGCCCGCTGGTTCCGGACTCGGTGGAGGCGGAGATCCGGCGTCACGACTGGGATGCGATGGAGTGCGGCTGCGGCCGTTCCGCGGGTCATCTGGTGGGCGCCGTACGGGACGCCGCCGAGGGGCATCCCTCCGCTTTCCGGGCGCTGGAGGGGCACGTCTTCTTCGGGGAGGACCTGAAGCCGCCCGCGCCGGCGGCGTGCGGCGTCCTGATGGCCGTCTGGTCCGCGGGTCCGCCGCGGCAGTCCACCCGCGAGGCCCTGCTGTGGACCCTGCTGGCGCTGCTGTGCACGGTGGACGACGGCGGCACGCACGAGGCGGGACTGCACGGCCAGTGCGCCGCCTTCATCCGCACCGGCACGGAGGGCTTCCGCCGCGAACTGGCCACGGCCCCGGGTTCGGGGGCCGCCGCGTACGCGGAGGGCATCCTGGAGATCCTCGGCGTACGGGCCTGAGGCCGTCGCCGATGGCCCGGGGCTTCGGCGACGGCCATGGGTCGGCGGGTCGGCGGGGCAGGGGCAGCTGATGCGGGTGTCGCCCGAGTCCGTGGTGCAGGTGTCGAAGTCGGGGCCTGTTCACGCGGCGCCGTCCACGACCGGGCTGTACTGCGCCCACTGGGCGCCGGGGTCCCCACCCCCGGGGGATATGCCACTGATCAGCTGATGATGCGCCGTGGCACGGGCGCCTGCGCATGCACGTCGGGACCGACCGGTCCGTGCCCTTGCCGGGGGCCGGCTACGAGGGGTCCACCGCCAGGCAGTCGCGCAGCAGGGCCGGCGTGACCTCCTCCAGGGAGTTCACGAAGGTCCGCCGCGGGGAGCGCGGGACAGGGATCAGGGACGGGACGATCAGGAGCCCGCAGCCCGCGGCCTCGGCCGAGGCCGCGCCGTCCGGTGAGTCCTCCACCGCCACGCACGCCTCCGGTACGAGGCCCAGCCGTTCGGCGGCGATCCGGTAGGGGTCCGGGTGCGGCTTGGTCCGGGAGGTGTCGTCGGCGGACATGGTGAAGGCGAAGGGGACATGGGCGAGCGAGCCCCCGACCACCGAGTCCACGACCACCCTCGGTGAGGCGCTGACGAGGGCGAAGGGCACTCCCTCCGCCTCCAGTACGGACAGCAGCCGCTGCGCGCCCGGGCGCATCGGCGCCCCCGCCTCCACCTTGCGGAAGAAGTTCCCGGTGAGGGCGAGCGCCACCTCGTCCGGGTCTCCCCCTCGCGAGACCCGGACGAGGTGTGCGGCGGTGTCCTCGACCGCGCGGCCGACGACCTCCGGCGCGTCCGCGTCGGTGAGCCGGTGGCCGAGGGAGTCCGCTACCTCCTCGGTGGTCCGCCACCACAGCACCTCGGTGTCGACGAGGGTGCCGTCCATGTCGAACAGGACCGCGGCGGGGGCGTTCACGCAGGCCTCGCCACGACGAGCACGGGGCGCTCGGCGAGCGCGACGGCCGCCCGCGCGCCGGGGACCAGGGCTTCGGCGTCCCGCGAGGCGAGGTCCGCCTTGACGGCCACGCCGCCGGGCAGTTCCAGGTGGAGGCGGGTGACGGCGCCGAAGAAGGAGGCGGAGACGACGGTGGCGGTGCCTTCGGAGTCGGCGCTCGCCGTCACGTTCTCGGGGCGTACGAGGACCTCGACGTCCGGCGTGGACGGGACCGGGCCGTCGACGGGGAGGCGCGAACCGGCGACCTCGACGAGGCCGGAGTCGGTGAGGCGTCCGGGCAGTCGGTTCATGGTGCCGACGAACTCGGCGACGAACGGGGTCGCGGGGCGTTCGTACAGTTCGGCGGGGGCGGCGCACTGTTCGAGCTTGCCGGCGTTCAGGACGGCGACCCGGTCGGCCATGGAGAGGGCCTCCTCCTGGTCGTGCGTGACGAAGATCGTCGTGATGCCGAGGGAGAGCTGGAGGCGGCGGATCTCCTCGCGCAGGTTCGTCCTTACCTTGGCGTCCAGGGCGGACAGCGGCTCGTCCAGCAGGAGCACGCGCGGGCGCAGGGCCAGGGCGCGGGCGAGCGCGACGCGCTGCTGCTGGCCGCCGGACATCTGGTGCGGGTAGCGGTCGCCGTGGTCGGGGAGGCCCACCAGGTCGAGGAGTTCGGCGGCGCGTTCGCGGCGCTCGGCCGCGCCGACCTTGCGGACGCGCAGGCCGAAGGCGACGTTGTCGCGGGCGTTGAGGTTCGGGAAGAGGCTGTACGACTGGAAGACCATCCCGGCGTCGCGGCGGTTGGCCGGGACGCGGGTGATGTCCTGTCCGTCGACGAGGACTTCGCCGGAGTCGGGCTGTTCGAAGCCGGCGACGACGCGCAGCGCGGTGGTCTTTCCGCAGCCGGACGGGCCGAGCAGGGCGATGAGTTCGCCGGGTTCGACGGTCAGGTCGAGTCCGTCGAGGGCGACCGTGGAGCCGAAGGCCCGGCGCAGGCCGCGGAATTCGACGCGCGCTCCACCGGTGGGCTCGGCGGGGTCCAGGGGCTTCCTGGCCGCGGGGAGGGTGGTGGACATGGGAGGTCAGGACTCCTTGCGGGAGGTGGTGGCCGCTGCGGTGGTGGGGTTGGTCCCGGCCCGCGAGAGGGCGAGCAGCAGCAGCCAGGTGATCAGGAGGCTGAGGATGGAGACGGCCACCGACATCCGGGCCTGGGCTCCGGAGATGGAGACGATCCACACCGCGAAGGGCCGGAAGCCCAGCAGGGAGGCGATGGTGAACTCGCCGAGTACCAGGGCCAGGGTGAGGAAGGCGGCGCCGGCCAGGGAGGCCCGCAGGTTCGGCAGGAGCACGCGCAGCACGACGTACGGCCAGCTCGCGCCGCAGCTGCGGGCGGCTTCGACCAGGGTGGGCACGTCGACGGCGCGCAGGCCGGCGTCGAGCGAGCGGTAGACGAACGGGAGCGCCAGCACCGTGTAGGCGAGGACCAGGACGACGGGGAAGTTCTCGTTCTGGACGGCGATGAACGTCTGGTAGAGCGGGGTCCGCGACAGGTGTTCCGGTCCCCAGCGCAGCACGGTGGTGATCCCGGTGACCAGGGCGATCGGCGGGACCACCAGCGGGAGCATGCACATCACCTCGACGACGGGTCGCAGTCGAGGGGAGCCTATGCGTACCGCGACCAGCGCGGGCACCGCGAGCAGCAGCGACAGCGCGATGGTCGCGGCGGCGAGACCGAGGGAGAGGAGCAGGCTCCGGGTGAAGCCTTCCGCTGCGAGGAGATCGGTGTACGCCTCGAAGGTGATGCCCTGGCCGGGCACGTGCACGGTGAAGACGAAGGAGGCGACGAGCGGGAGGAGGAAGTAGGTTCCGGCCAGGAGCAGGACGGCTCCGCGCCAGATCCTCGGCCGGGGCCGGGTGCGGGCGGTCTTCGCCGGGGCCTCGGCCTGCTCGGGGGTGCGGGTGGCGGTGGGGGTCATCGCAGCCATCGGGCGCTCCGTCGCTGGAGGGGCAGGTAGACCGCCATGACCAGGCCGGCGATCAGGATCATGTCGAGGCCGAGGGCGAGCGCCACGTTCTCCTGGCCGGTGAGCACGTTCCCGGACAGCGCGTCCGCGATCTTGAGCGTGACCAGCGGTACGGAACCGCCGACGAGCGCGGCGGCCGTCGCGTGCGCGGCGAAGGCCGTGCCGAAGAGCAGGACGAATCCGCCGAGCAGGGAGGGCGCCAGCACCGGCAGGCCCACGTGGCGCCAGAACTGCCATCCGGTGGCGCCGCTGTTCTGGGCGGCCTCGCGCCACTGGGGGCGCAGTCCCTCCAGTGCGGGGGCGATGACCAGCACCATGAGGGGGATGAGGAAGTACAGGTAGACCACGGTGAGACCGGTGAAGGAGTACAGGTTCCAGCCGAGGTCGGTGAGGTCGCCGAGCTGGGTGAGGACTCCGGAGATGCCCGCGGTGGCGATGAACGCGAACGCGAGGGGCACGCCGCCGAAGTTGGCGAGCACGCCGGAGGCGGTGAGCGCGGCGCTGCGCAGGGCGGTGGAGCGGGAGGTGACCACGGCCTGGGCGATGACGACTCCGAGCACTCCGCCGAGCAGTGCGGTCAGGGCGGAGAGCTGGACGCTGCCGATGAGCGAGCCGAGGTAGGGGCCCTGGAGCGAGCGGGCGAGGTGTTCGCCGGTCAGCTGTGTGGCGCCGCCGTCGGGGTCGGTGCGGGTGACCGCGCCGAAGGCCATGGCGCCGAGCGGGATGCCGAAGCAGAGCCCGGTGAAGACGAGGAGGGGGAGGGTCGCGAGCCAGGTGCGCGGACCGCGCCGCCGGCGGCGGCTGGTGCTGCCGCCGGCGGTCCCCACGGGACGAGGGGTGGTGGTGGACATCAGGAGAGGGCCTTGTCCCACTTCTCGGCGAGGGTGGCCTTGGCCTTGTCGAGCTCGGTGGAGGCCGGGAAGGACGGGGTGCCCTGGACCTGCGGGAGCTTGGTGACGGCGTCCTTGTCGACGGTGCCGTCCTGCGTCATGACGGGGAGCAGGACCGGGCGGGCGTGCCCCTTCAGCCACAGGTTCTGGCCCTCGGCGCTGTAGAGGAACTCCATCCACAGGCGGGCGGCGGCCGGGTTCGGGGCCTCCTTGTTGATGGCCTGCGAGTAGAACTGGGCGTAGACGCCGTCGGTGGGGACGGCGACCTTCCAGTCGACGCCCTTGCCCTTGAACTGCTCGGCGTAGCCGGCGTTCAGGTAGTCCCAGTCGATGGAGATGGGCGTCTCGCCCTTCTCGACGGTGGCCGGGGTGGACTCGACCGGGATGAAGTTGCCGCTCTTGCGCAGCCGGCCGAAGAAGTCGATGCCGGGCTGGATGTCGGCGAAGGAGCCCTTGTTGGCGAGGGCGGCCGCGTAGACGCCACCGAAGGCCGAACCGGACTTGGTCGGGTTGCCGTTGAGGGCGACCTTGCCCTTGTACTCGGGCTCCAGCAGCTCGGCGAAGGTCTGCGGGCACTTGCTGATCTTCGCGGCGTCGCAGCCGATGGAGACGTAGCCGCCGTAGTCGTTGTACCAGCGGCCGTCGGCGTCCTTCTGACCGGCCGGGATCTTGTCCCAGGCGGCCACCTTGTACGGGGCGAAGAGGTTCTCGCCGGCGCCGCTGCGGGCGAAGGCGATGCCGAGGTCGAGGACGTCGGGGGCGCGGTCCTGGCCCTTTCGGGACTTGACGGCGGCGATCTCGTCGGAGCTGGAGGCGTCCGGGTTCTCGCTGCTGACCTTGATCTTGTACTTGGCCTCGAAGGCCTTGATGATCTCGCCGTAGTTCGCCCAGTCCGGAGGCAGGGCGATGACGTTGAGCTTGCCCTCCTTCTGCGCGGCGGCGACGAGGGCTTCCAGCGAGCCGAAATCGGCGACCGAGGTGGCGGTGGCCGGCTTCGCGCCGTTCTTGGCACCGTCGCCGCCGGAGGCCTTGGTGTCGGGGGCGGCGCCACACGCGCTGAGCGTGGTGAGGACGGCGGCGCTGAGCAGTACGGCCGCACCGCGACGGGCGGAGGAACTGAGCACGGTCTCTCCCGGAGACTTAGTGGGGTCCACTTGTCTGAACAAGTTGGCTCCAGTTCGCCCGGTCTCACTGTACGGACGGTGAACGGAGTCTGGACCGGGAGGCACGACTCGACGAAGACACGACAATGACCGAAAGAAGTCGTGACAAGGCATGTTGGAATGATCATGAGCGTGGACACCGAAGGGGTGATCCGCACGCACCGGTCAGGGGGCGAGGGGCATGGGCACGGTCAGATATCTGGAGATCGCCGACGCGCTGCGCCGGGCGATCCTCTCCGGTGAGCACCCCGTGGGCTCGCAGCTGCCCTCCGAGAGCGACCTCGCCGCGCAGTGGTCCGCATCGCGGGGAACCGTCCGCCAGGCGGTGGCCACGCTGGCCTCCGAAGGGCTGATCGGTTCCCGGCAGGGCGCGCGGAGGATCGTTCTGCGCCACGAGCGGCGGCACAGTTTCGGCGAGCTGAACAGCTTCGCCCAGTGGGCCGAGGGGCTCGGGCACGAGGCCGCCAGCCGGTTCCTCTCCCGTACGCGCCGGCCCGCCACCGCCGAGGAGGCCGAGCGGCTCACGCTGGAGCCGGGCGCGGAGGTCCTCGCGGTGCTGCGGCTGCGCCTGCTCGACGGGGAGCCCACCATGGTCGAGCGGACCGCCTATCCCGGCTGGATCGCGGCGGCCGTCGAGGCGATGCCCGAGGACTGCCGCTCCATCATGGACCTGCTCGCGCAGGACTCCGGGGTCGTCGCCCACTACGGCGAGCACCTCATCGACGCCCTCCCGGCCGGCAGTGAGGACGCCCGGCTGCTGGAGGTCCGCCGCGGAACCCCGCTGTTGCGCCAGCGGCACGCCTCCGCGACGGCGGCCGGCCGCCCGATCGAGTGGTCCGACGACCGCTACCGGGCCGGCAGCGTCGTTTTCAGTGTGAGCAACTCGTCAGTAGCCACCCCACTGGAGCGGCGCGCCGGCGACGGTTGGACCGAGGCCGCTTCGGGGACGGCGTAGACCGAGGCCGCTTCGGCGATGGCGGCCGGCAGCCAGTCCGAGACCCGGCCGAAGTCGAAACCCAGGGAGGCGGCCCGGGTGTTGTCCATGGCGTAGGCGCGGTCGAAGGAGAAGGGCGAGGCTTCGACGCCCTCCCCCACCACCCGGTAGCGCGGGCGCCGCCCGACCCGCTCGGCGACCAGCTCGCTCAGCTCCCTGGCGTCCAACGCCCCGTGGGAGGCCGCGTTGACCGGCCCGGTGAAGCTCTGGCCGGCCGCCCAGTACAGCAGGTCCGCGATCTCCGTGTGGTGGATGAACGAGGTCGCGTACGGGGCTTGGTGGATGTCGACCGGGGTGCCCGCGGCGATCCGCTCCGTGTAGTGCGCGAGGCGCCCGGTGAAGTCCGCGGCGCCACCGCCCAGGACGTGGGCCGTGCGCACGGACACGTACGGGAAGACGGGATCCCGCAGGAAGACGGCCTCGGCCCGCCGCTTGCCGTCGGCGTACTCGAAGGCGGGACCGCTCCCCTGCAAGGCCTCCGCCCGCAGCGGGTCGAGGGAGTCCTCGGTGACGGGGACCGGGCCGCCGCCGGCCGTGGGAGCGGGGAGGGTGGCCGGGTCGTAGACCTCCATCGTGGAGGTCATCACGTAGCGTCCGGTCCGCCCGGCGAAGACGCGCCGGGCGACGGCGGCCTGCCGCGGCGTGTAGCAGACCTGGTCGACGACGGTGTCGAAGGTGCGGCCACCCAGCGCCGCCCGCAGTGCTTCCTCGTCGTCGCGGTCGGCGACGAGCCGGTCGACGCCGGAGGGCGGGGCGCTGGAGCCCCGGTTCAGGAGCGTGACCTCGTGTCCCGCGTCGCGGGCCTTGGTGACCAGGGACTTTCCGAAGTACCGGCTTCCGCCGATGACAAGAATCGTGTTCATGTGCTCGACTCTGCCGCTGTATCGTCCCCAGCGGAACTGCTGATCGACTGAACCGGTATGAAGGAAAACTGATGATCGATGTTCAGCGGCTGCGCGTCCTGCGGGCGGTGGCCGAGCACGGCAGCTTCAACAGGGCCGCCGGGGCGCTGCTGTTGACCCCGTCGGCCGTCTCCCAGCACATCGCCGCCCTGGAACGCGGCCTGGGCCACCCGGTGGCGGTCCGCAGCACGCGCGGTGTCACCCTCACCGAGCCCGGCCGGCTGCTGGTGGAGGCCGCCGAGACGATCTCCGCCGAACTGGACCAGGTCCGGCACGAGATCGACCGTTTGACCGCCCCTCGGCCGCGGTTGACCGTCGCGACCTTCACCAGCGGGGGCCGGCACCTGTTGCCCGGGGCACTGTCCCGGTTCGTGGCCGCGCATCCGGAGGTGGAGCTGACGGTACGCGAGTGCGAGCCGGAGGACGCGGTGCCGATGGTGCGCGCCGGGGCGGCCGACCTCGCGCTGAGCTACCACTTCGACGGCCCGCCGCCGGTCGGGGCGGGCGGCCGTCCGGGGCTCGACTGGCTGCCGCTGATGGAGGATCCGCTGTGGCTGGTGCTGCCCCGCGCGCACCGGCTCGCGGACCGCTCCTCGCTGAGCCCGGCCGAGCTCGCCGGGGAGCGCTGGGTGCTCGGCTGCCTCAAGACCGAGGCGTTCCTGCGCCGTTACGCGGAGCAGGCCGGCTTCGACCTGCTGGTCGGGGCGTCGACCACCGACTACTTCTTCGCGCAGACGCTGGTCGCGGCGGGCGTGGGGGTCTCCCTCGTCCCGGAGGTCTCGCTGGCTCCGGACCCTGTCGCGGAGTTGAGCGTGGTCCGGGTCGAACCCCCGCGTCCGGCACGACACTTCGGGGTGCTGCTCCCCCGTCGACGGCGCCCGCGCCCGTACGCCGATGCCCTGACCGAGGCCCTGACCGCTGCCGCCGCCTCCGCGCGGGAGGGAATCCGCCCGTGAACCACCTCCTGTACGGCCTCGCTGCCAATCCGGCGCTGCCGCCCGACCTGCTCGACCGGATGGTGGCGCTGTCGGTGGCGGCTGATCCGGACGACGACGACGCCACCATGCTGGATCTGGCCCTGGGCGATCGCACCGACCTCGGGCGCGCGCGGGCGCAGGCCCTCGCCTCACGGGACGAGGCCACCGCAGTCCGACTGGCGTACGGCGGGCAGCTCGACGCCGACGACGTCGATCCCGTGAAGTGGCCCGGGCCCGCCGTCGCACTGCTCGACGAGGGCATCGACCGGCCGGAGTGGGCCCGCCTCCTCGCCGTGCACCCCGATCCCGGTGTCCGGTGGCGGCTGGCGTCCTGCCCCGGGCTGCCGCCGGACGTCGTGGAGACGCTCGCCGCCGACCCGGACACGGGCGTGGTGGCCGAACTCGCCCTGTGGGCCACGACGACGGAGGTCGCGACCCGGCTCGCCCTTCATCCGCACGCGGAGGTCCGCTACTCGGCCGCCCTCAACGAGGCCGCGGACCCGGCCGTGCTGGCCGCCCTGATCACCGGCGAGGGCCTCGAACCGGCCGTGTCCTGTCTGGTCTGCGATGCCAAGGACGTCCCCTTCACGCATCACCCGTACTGCCCGGATCCCGATTGCGAGCTGCGGCCGGGCGCCGAGTGCGACGGGGCGCACGGCTCCACGGTCCTGGAGACGTGGGAGCGGGCGGCGCGCAACCCGTCCACACCGGCCGGTGCGGCGGCCTCCCTCGCCGGTCATCCCTCGATGCTCGTGCGCTGGGCACTGGCCGAGCGGTCCGATCTGCCGCGGGAGGTCCACGCCCGGCTCGCGGAGGATCCCGTTCCTGCCGTCCGGGAGGCGGTGGCCGGGAACCCGGCGGTCGGTGAGGAGCTCGTCCGGGCCTTGGCCTCCAACCCCTCGCAGGAGGTCCGCCGAGCCGTCGCCCATCACCCGGACCTGCCGCTCGACGTACTGGCGGACCTGGCCCGGTCCACCCGGATCGGGCCCGTGCTGCTCCCGCGGATCGCAGCGGCCACGCCCCGCGAACTCACGGAGCTCGCCGGATCTCGGCACGGGGCGGTACGGATGCTCGTCGCGCAGCGGCGCGATCTGCCGCCGGCGTTGCGCGACGCGCTGGCCACCGATCCGGACGCCGCGGTGGTCGCGTCCGTCGCCCCGCACCCCGGGCTGTCCGAGGAGCGACTCCGGGCCATGGTGGCGGCTCACGACGGACGCGTGGCGGCCGGGGTGGCCGCCAACCCGGACGTCCCGGGAGCGCTGCTGGCGGAGCTCGCCCGCAGGGAGCCACCCGTACGCAAGGCCCTGAAGGCGATCGCCGTCCACCCTCACGCGACGGCGGAGGCCCTGCTGCCGTGCCTGGCCGACTCCAAGGCCGCCCGTTTCGCGGCCGGCCATCCGGCACTGACTCCTGCGGTCCTCGTCGGCCTCCTGGCCGACGCCGACTGGCAGGTCGTGGAGGCGGCGGCCGCGAACCCCTCCCTCCCGCCCTCCGTGATGGAGGACCTGGTACGCCGCTATACGGATCCGGGGGTGACCAGGCCCGTCTCGTAGGCGACCACCACCGCCTGGGCCCGGTCGCGCAGCGACAACTTGGCGAAGATCCGGGCCACATGGGTCTTCACGGTGGCTTCGCTGAGGGTGAGGTCCCGGGCCAGTTCGGCGTTGGAGCGGCCGTGGCCCATCAGGGTCAGCACCTCGCGCTCGCGCGGGGTCAGCGAGTCGAGCCCCGGATGCGCGGCGGCCTCGGGCCCGGGCCCGCAGCGCTCGACCAGGCGGCGGGTGATCGACGGGGCGAGCAGCGCGTCGCCGGTGCCGACCAGGCGGACGGCGGCGGCGAGGTGTTCGGGGGTGACGTCCTTGAGCAGGAACCCGCTGGCCCCGGCGGCGAGGGCGGCGTAGACGTAGCTGTCGAGGTCGAAGGTGGTCAGCATGATCACCCGGCATTCGGGGGCCTCGGCGAGGATCCGTCGGGCGGCTTCGAGACCGTCCATGTTCGGCATCCGGATGTCGAGCAGTACGACGTCGGGCCGCGTCCGCCGCACCAGCCCGACGGCCTCCACCCCGTCGGCGGCGACCCCGACCACGTCGATCCCCCGGGCCGTCAGGATCAGCCGGAAGCCGGTGCGTACGAGTTCCTGGTCATCGGCGATCACCACCCGGGGAGCGGGCACGGGCGCGGTCACGGTCGTCACGGTCGCTCCAGGGGGAGGCGCGCCCGCACGCGGTAGCCGCCGCCGAGCCGGCGGCGGGCGTCGAGGTCGCCGCCGTAGACGGCGACGCGCTCGCGCAGACCGAGCAGCCCGCGCCCGGTCCCGTCGGCCTTGGCCGCACCGGCCTCCGCGGCGGACCCGGCCGCGCCGTCCGCGCCCAGGCCGGCAGGGCCGGCGGAGCCGACCGTGCTCGGGCCGCTCGTGAGCACCTCCACCCGCAGCGCGTGTTCCGCGTACCGCACCGTCACGTCCGCCGTGCCCCCGTTTCCGTGTTTGAACGCGTTGGTCAGCGCCTCCTGGATGATCCGGTACGCCGTGACGTCGATCCCCGCCGGCAGCGGCCGGGGTTCACCGGACACCCGTACCTCCACCGGCAGGCCGGCGAAGGCGAACTTGTCGATCAGCGGACCGAGTCTGGCGAGGGTCGGCTGCGGTTCCGTGGCCGCCCGGGCTGCGCCCGCGGCGTACGGTTCGTCCCTGCCGTCCTGCGCCGGCGCCAACAGCCCCAGCAGGTGACGCAGTTCCGTCATCGTGGTCCGTCCCGCCGCCTCCACGGCGCCCATCGCCGCGGCGGCCTCCTCCGGCAGGGTGTGCAGCACTTCCCGGGCGGCGGCCGCCTGGACCACCATCAGGCTCACGTTGTGGCTGACGATGTCGTGGAGCTCCGCCGCGATCCTGGCCCGTTCCCCGTCCACGGCGGCGCGGGCCGCGCTCTCCCGTTCCCGTTCCAGCAGCCAGCCGCGTTCCCCCAGGGCCGCCGCGTGCCCGCGCCGGGCCCGCACCAAGGCCAGTCCCAGCCCCGCCGCCACGATCGCGGCGAGGCACGCGACGGCCACCGCGGTGATCGTTCCCACCCTCGGATCCCCCGTCCGTCCCCCGTCCGTCCCCCGTCATTCTGCCGGACGGGCCGGGCGAGGCGCGTACATCCCCGGGATGACCTGCGCGGCCCCTTACATCCGGGGACCGACGCCGGGCCCGCGGCCCCCGCCTTAGGTTCGGACCATGACGATCGATCAAGGCAGTGACCGGCACGTGGTGGTGCGGCTGGACGACGTGCACAAGGAATACGGCGACACCAAGGCCCTGGACGGGCTGTCCCTGGAGATCCGGGCGGGTGAGGCGGTCGCCGTGATGGGCCCCTCCGGTTGCGGGAAGTCCACCCTCCTCAACATGGTGGCGGGACTGGACCGGCCCACCTCGGGTCTGGTGGAGGTGCACGGCCAGGACCTGGGGCGGCTGAACGAGACCGGACTGGCCCTGTTCCGTCGCCGCGGCGTCGGCATGATCTTCCAGTTCTTCAACCTCATCGACGACCTGCCGGTGCTCGACAACGTGGCGCTGGCCGCGCAGTTGACCGGCACGCCCGCCCGACAGGCCCGCCGCCGGGCCCTTGAGCTGCTCGACGAACTGGGGGTGGCGGCGCGCCGCAACAACCACCCGGCGACGCTCAGCGGGGGCGAGCGCCAACGGGTCTCCGTCGCCCGGGCGTTGATGAACCGGCCGGCGCTGCTCCTGGCGGACGAGCCCACCGGAGCGCTCGACAGCCGCTCCGGCGAGCAGGTGATGGACCTCCTCATCGACCTCAACCAGATCGGGCAGACGCTGCTGATCGTCACCCACGACCGGGAGTTGGCCACCCGCTGCGCCGGCCGTCTGGTCGAGGTCGCCGACGGCCGGGTGGCCCGCGAGAGCGCGCTGGAGGCGACCGCGTGAGCGCCGTGTGGAGGGCATCGCGCGCAGCCGTCGGGCGGCGCAGGGTCCAGACCTTCGTCATCGGGCTCGTCGTGTTGTGCTCGACCACGACCGTGCTGCTCGCGCTGGGGATGCTGGAAGCGGCCTCCGGACCGTTCGACAAGGCGTACGCGAAGCAGCGCGGGGCCCATGTGGTGGCTTCCTTCGACACCTCGAAGGCCACGACGGAGCAGCTGGCGGCGACCGCGCGGCAGCCGGGCGTGGAGGCCGCCGCCGGGCCGTTCGCGCAGGCCGTGGTCGGCGTGCCCGGCGACTGGCTGTGGATGGCGGGCGGCTCCCTCACCGTGGTGGGCCGGGCCGACCCGGCGGGCCCGGTGGACCGCGTCGAGCTGCTGCGGGGCCGCTGGGCCACGGCGCCGGGCGAACTCGTCGTGAACAACTCGTCCGGTGGGATACCCGACGCGGAGCTGCTCGGCACCGAACTGACGGTCCCCGGGGGACCGCGGCTGACCGTCGTGGGTTTCGCCACCAGCGTCGGCAAGTCGGCCGGCGGCTGGGTGTCCCCCGAGCAGGCGGCGGCGCTGCACCCCACCTCCGCCCAGATGCTGTACCGGTTCACCGACCCCTCGACGCAGGCCCGGCTGGACGCCTCACTGGCGCGGGCCACCGCCGGGCTGCCCGAGTCCGCGCTGACCAGCGCGCAGACCCACCTCACCCTCAAGCGGGCGTTCGCGGCGACGGCGAACGCGTACCTCCCGTTCATGACGCTCTTCGGTGTCCTCGGCGTGCTCGTCTCGGTCCTGATCGTCGGCAACGTGGTCAGCGGGGCGGTCGTGTCCGGGTACCGGCACATCGGCGTGCTCAAGGCATTGGGCTTCACCCCGAACCAGGTCGTCGCCGTCTACCTGACGATGGTCTGCGTCCCCGCCGTTGCGGGTTCCGCGCTCGGCACCCTGGCGGGCACCGCGCTGGCCCGGCCGGTCCTGAGGGTCGCGTTCTCCGGCATCGAGATCGGCCGGGCCTCGGTCGACCGTGTGGACCCGGGGGTGCTCGTCGTCTGCCTGCTGGGCATGCCCGCCCTCGTGCTGCTGGCGGCTCTGGTCCCCGCGCTGAGGGCGCACCGGCTGTCCGCCGCCGAGGCGATCAGCGCCGGCGGCGCGCCCCGCACCGGGCGGGGGCTGCGCGTGCAGCGGCTGCTCGGCTCGACCCGGCTGCCGCGACCCGTCAGCATGGGCCTGGGCCAGCCGTTCGCCCGCCCCGCCCGCAGCCTGCTGACCCTGGCGGCCATCGTCCTCGGGGTGACCACGGCCACCCTGTCGACCGGGCTGACCAGCACCATGCTCGCGTTCGGCGATGCCGGGCGGAGCGAAGGCGGCACCGGGGTACGGGTGGAGGCGGGGATCGAGCAGCACGGCCGGCCCGACCCGACGCTGGGCGACGCCCGGATCGAGGAGCTGCTGCGCTCCCTGCCCGGCGTGAAGTACGTACGCGCCCGCGGGCTGGCCCAGGTGAACCTGGCCGGGCAGACCCAGCCCGCCTTCGGCAACTTCTACCGCGGGGACAACGCCGCGGCGTCCCGGCAGATGTACGCGGGGCGGGTGCCCGACGCGGCCGGGGAGATCGCGGCCGGGCCGTCGTTCCTCACCGAGCGCGGCCTGAAGGTGGGCGACCGGGTCACGCTGGAACTGAACGGTCGGCGGGTGCCGTCCACCATCGTCGGCGAGCTCATCGACTCGGGCGCCCGTTCGCTGGACGCGAGCTGGCAGACGTACGAGCTTCTCGCGCCCGGTGCCCGCGCCGTCGAGTACGCGGTGCTGCTGGGGCCCGGCGCGGACGCCGAGGCCTACGCGGCGGCGGTCGAGGCGGCCGATCCCGGACTGCACGTGAACGTGGGGCGTTCCGGGAACGCCGGCACCACCACGGTCGTCGCCTTCTCGACGGTGTTCACGGTGCTGCTGACGCTCGTCGCCTCGCTCGGGGTGTTCAACACCGTGCTGCTGAACACCCGCGAACGCCGCCGGGACCTGGGGATGCTCAAGTCGATCGGGATGACCCCCCGGCAGGTGGTGGTGATGACGGTGACCTCGGTGGCCGGGCTGGGCGCCGTCGGCGGACTGCTCGGCATCCCGCTCGGGATGCTGGCGCACCGGATGGTCGTGGACAACGTCGGCATCGTCGCCTTCCCGGAGTACATGAAGGACGTGTGGCACGCGCCGCAGTTGGCCGCGATGCTGTTGGCCGGCATGGCGATCGCGGTACTGGGCGCCCTGCTGCCGGCCCGGTCGGCGGCCCGGATGACGATCGCGTCGGTGCTGCACACCGAGTAGCCGGCCGATCAGCCGACGGCGGCCCTCGGTACGGACTCCGCGTCGACGATGCGGCCGTCGCGCAGCTCCACGACCCGGTCGGCGAGTTCGATCAGGACCGGGTCGTGGGTGGCCACCAGGGCGGTGACCCCCTCGCTGCGCACCACGGCCCGCAGCAGCGTCATGATCGACCGGCCGGTCTCGGAGTCGAGCTGGCCGGTCGGTTCGTCCGCGATGATCAGGTCGGGTTCGTTGGCCAGGGCGCGGGCCACGGCGACCCGCTGCTGCTGTCCGCCCGAGAGTTCGCCGGGGCGCTGGTCCGCGTGTTCGGCCAGGCCCACCAGGGCGAGGAGGGTCCGGGCCCGCTCCTCGCGCTGCCGTGCGGGGACCTTCCTCAGCCGCATCGGCACCCCGACGTTCTCCACGGCCGTGAGGACGGGGATCAGGCCGAAGGACTGGAAGACGAATCCGATGCGGTCGCGGCGCAGCGCCAGCAGCCCGGTCTCGTCGAGGCCCGCCAGGCCGGTGCCGTCGAGGGAGACGGTGCCGGCGGTCGGGGTGTCGAGTCCGCCGACGAGGTTGAGCAGGGTGGTCTTGCCGGAGCCCGAGCGGCCCTTGAGCGCGGTGAGTTCGCCTCGGCGCACCTCGAAGGAGACGCCTCGCAGGGCGTGCACGGCGTTCGGGCCGGTGCCGAAGCTGCGGTGGACGTCGTCCACGACCACCATCGGCGCCGCGGCCGGGCTCTCCTGTTGCTGCGTCATGACGTGTGCTCCCCGTGGATGTGAACCGGTCACTTTCGAATTTGCTCATCTGTCACATCCTTCGCGCAAGTCCCTTCCCCTGTGCGTTCGAATCTGACAGAGTCGTCCGCTATCCGGTGCCGGCGGTCCGGACGGGGGAGGAACACACCATATGCTCGGCTTCGTCATGCGCCGGCTGCGCGGGCGAGTGCCGCTCGCCGCCGCCGTCCTGCTCACCGTGCTCATCACCACGACCGTGCTGACGGCGCTGTTCGCGTTCACACGCGGCGTGGGCGAGGCGGGACTGCGCCAGGCGCTCCAGGGCCCGGGGCGGGACCGGAGCACCGTGCTGGTGACCGGCGGACGTCCCGTGACCGCTCGCGCCGAGGACGACAAGGCCGTACGGGCCTTCGCCGGCGAGCTGTTCGAACGGCTCCCGGTCGCCTTCGAAAGTCTGGCGCGCAGCCGCTCGTACGGGCTCCCCGGCGCGCGCACCGCCGGCGGGGAAACCGATCTGACACTGCTCGCCTCCCTGGACCGCGAGCGGGTCCGGCTCCTGGCGGGGCAGTGGCCGCAGGCGGTCGCCGGGGCCGACTCCGCCCGCACGCAGGTGGCCGTGCCACCGGCCGCGCTGACCCGGTTGGGGCTGACCGAGGCGGCGCTGCCCGCGGAGGTCCGCCTCGACGACCGGTACGGCGGAGCCCCGCTCACCGTGCAGGTCACCGGCGTGTACCGGGCGGCCGACCCGAAGGCCCCGTACTGGCAGCTCGACCCGCTCGCCGGCCACGAGCTCCAGGCCGGCACCTTCACCACGTACGGGCCGCTGCTCGTCGACGACACCGCGTTCACGGCGGGCGGACTGCCGCAGAACAGCCGCGGTGTGCTCCTGACCCCCGATTTCGCGACCGTGAGCCCCGCGCAGGCGCAGGACATCCGCGGGCGCGCGGCGGGCCTCGCTGCCGGCGCCCGCGCCTCGACGGGCGTCAAGGCCCCCGACGGGTTCCAGGTCAAGACCGAACTCCCCCATCTGTTGGACGAGTTGGATTCCGGGCAGCGGGTCGCCCGGTCCACCCTGATGGTCGGCGCGCTACAGCTGGCCGTTCTCGCGGCGGCGGCTCTACTGCTCGTCGCCCATCTCCTCACGGACCGTCAGGAGCCGGAGCGGGTCCTGCTGACCGCGCGCGGCGCCTCCCGTTTCCGGATCGGCGCGCTCGGCGCGGCCGGATCGCTGCTGCTCGCACTGCCCGCCGCCGTGCTCGCGCCGCTGCTCACACCGCCCCTGCTGAAGCTGCTCGCCGGCTTCGGCCCGCTGGCGCGGGTGCCCCTGGACACCTCCGGTAGCCCGCTGCTGTGGCCGGTCGCCGCCGCCTGCGCGTCGGCGTGCGTCCTGCTGACGGCGCTCCCCTCCATGCTGCGCGGTGCGGGGGCCGTCGCCCTGCGGGTCGGCGGCCGACGGCAGGCGCTGGTCGCCGGTGCCGTCCGCTCCGGTGCCGACCTGGCCCTGGTGGCCCTCGCCGTCCTCGCCTACCAGCAGCTCGCGCAGTACAGCGGCGACGGATCCGAGACCGCCGCCCCGGACGGCGGGCTCGGGGTGGACCCGGTGCTGGTCGCCGCGCCGACGCTGGCCCTCTGCGCGGGCACGCTGCTGGTGCTGCGGATCCTGCCGTACGCGGCGCGGCTCGGCGGGCGGATCGCGGCGCGCGGGCGGGGCCTCGGACCGGCGCTGGTCGGTTGGCAGCTCGCCCGCCGGCCGGGCCGGGCCACCGGGCCGGTGCTGCTGCTCGTACTGGCCGTGTCCAGCGGGGTCCTGGCGCTGGGTCAGCACACCGCGTGGTCCGCCTCCCAGCGGGACCAGGCCGACTTCGCCACCGCCGGGGGCCTGCGGATCTCGGGCAGCGACCTGGCACCGCTGGGCCGCAACGGGCGGTACGCCTCCCTGCCCGGGGGCGAGCGGGTCATCCCGGTGATCCGTGCGAAGCAGGAACTGCCGGGCGGTCGTGCCGGGCAGGTGCTCGCCTTCGACGCGGCCGGAGTGGCCGAGCGGGTTCCGCTGCGCGCCGATCTGCGGGACGGCCGCTCCATGCGCGAACTGTTCACGCCGCTCGCGGCGGGTGGCGGCGCGGCCGCCGACGGCATCGAACTGCCCGGCCGGCCGCGCCGGATCGACCTGGACGTGACGGTGCGGGCCTCCGGCGTGGGCGGCCGGCCGGGCCTCGGCGTGCTGCTGCGCGACCGGTTCGGCCAGACCCACCGCACGTCGATGACGCAGCTGCCCGAATCCGGGGACGCCACCGTCTCGCTGGACCTCGGTGCCCTCACCGGGGGCTCGCTCGGGTCGGCGGCAACGCCGCTGCGGGTCGCCGGGCTCGTGTTCTCGTACGCGCTGGAGGACCGCCGGACGGTACCGGAAGACGTCCCCGCCGCGCAGGACCGGCCCGGGGAGCTGACCGTACGCCGGATCTCCGCCGCCGACGCCCCCGGCGCGGCCGCGGTGCCCGCCCGTCCCGGTGCGGCCGGCTGGACCCTGGGTGCCCCGCAGCTGACCGGCGGCGGGCGGGCCGGCGAACTGCTCCCGGCCGGTCCGGACGAGCTGGTGCGGGTCCGTTACCGGAGCGGTGCCGGGAGCATCGGCGGCGTCCAGCTCGGACTGCTCGCGGGCGCCGCCCCCGCCGCCGAGGTGCCGGGGATCGCCACCCGCGGCTACCTCGCCGCCGTCGGAGCGGGCGTGGGGGACGTGGTGCCGGTTCCGCTGGGCTCGGGCAACGTGCCGGTGCGGGTCACCGCCGCCGTCGGCTCGCTGCCGGTGGCCGGAGAGACCGCCGTGGCCGTGGATCTCGCCGCCGCCGGACGGCTGTTGGCGGCCGACGCCGGGCGGGAGCTGCCCGATGTCGCCGAGTGGTGGCTGCCGGCCGCCTCCGACGAGGACCCCGTGCCCGCGCGGGCCGCCGCCGAACTGCGGTCCGGCGCGGGGGCGCAGCAGCTGGAGCTGCGCGAGGAGGTCGCTGCCGGGCTGCTGGACGATCCCCTCAGCGCGGGCCCGCAGAGCGCGCTGGCCGCTCTGGCGGTGGCCTGCGCGATCCTGGCCGCGATCGGCTTCGGGGCTTCCGCGGCGGCGGCCGGACGGGAACGCGCCGCGGAGTTCGCGGTACTGACCGCCCTGGGGACGCCCCGGCGGCGCCTCGCCCGGACGGTCGCGGCGGAGACCGGTGTCCTGGTGGTCCTCGGGACCGCCGTGGGGGTGGGGTTGGGTGCCTTCATCGTGCACCTGGTGGTGCCGCTCGTGGTGCTGACGCCCGCCGCACGGCGTCCGGTCCCGGAGGTCCTGGTGGACCTGCCCACCGCCGGAACGCTGCTCCTGGCCGCCGCGATCGCCGCGGTGCCGCTGCTGTCGGCCGTGTTGGGCGGCCGCCGAGACCGAGGCGTGGCCGACCGGCTGCGGCACGTGGAGGAATCATGAGCCGCCCCGCGTCCCCCACTTCCGAGAACCGCGCCTCCGACAACCGCGCCTCCGAGAACCCCGCGCCCGGCCCCTCGCGCCCCGCGGGGCACCGGCCCGCGCCCTGGGTGCGGACGCGGTTGCGCGCCGCTCCGCTGAGCGCGTTGCTCGGCGCCGCCCTCGTGTTCGTCACCGTGCTCCTCGCCGCGGGCCTGCCCCGGGCCGTGGACAGGGGCGCCGACCAGGCCCTGCGCTCGTTCCTGCGGGCCCAGGGCCCGGCCCCGACGAGCCTGTTCGCCACCACCGGCTCGCAGGGCGGGCCCCAGACGCCGCAGGAGCTGGATTCGGCCCTGGCCGCGCTGCGCGCCCGTACCGGCGGCGCGTTCCGCCTCGCCGCGAGCGGCCCGGTGCACGGCGCGTACGGCGTGAAGCCCACCGAGCTGGCGAACCCGGGGCTCACCCGGATCGAGGGACCGGACCCCCGGCTGACCCTCGCGTACCTGCCGGAGGTCACCGCCCACGCCACGCTGGTGGCGGGACGCTGGCCGACCGGCGCCGTGGCCGACGACGCGCCGGTCCCGGTGGCCCTGTCGCGCGCCGCGTCCGAGACCCTGAAGGCGCCCATCGGCACCGTGCTGGAGTCCAAGCCTTCGCCGGCGGGCCCGCAGCGGGCCGAGGTCGTCGGCCTGTACGACGCCCACGACGCCGCCGACGTGTACTGGACCGACGTGCCCTGTATGGCCCACGCGTGCGAGAAGCGGACAACCACCGTCCCGCCGCTGGCGTACTGGCAGACCGACGCCGTCGTGGGCGCCGAGGGGATCGACCGGATCGCCGGCTGGGACGAGGGCATCCAGTACTTCTGGCGCCTGCCGGTGGACACCGACGCCCTGCGGTCGGACCTGCTGCCGGCCACCGCCAAGGAGGTCGCCTCCTTCGTCGCCGGTCCCACCTCGACCGGGCTGAGCCGCACCATCGGGCGGCCCGACCTGCGGATCGCCTCCCGGCTCCCGGAGCTGTTCACCCAGGCCGAGGCCCGGGAGCGGGGCGTGGCCCCGCTCGCCGCGATCGGCCCGGCCGGGGTCGCCGGGGTGGCCGTGGTGGTCTTCGCCCTGGCCGCCGCGCTGGGCGGCGACCGGCGTGCGGCCGAGTTGCGGCTGCTGCTCGCCCGCGGCGGCTCGCGCCGCTCCATCGTGCTGCGGCTGCTCGGGGAGGGCGCCGTGACGGTGCTGCCCGCCGCGGTCGCGGCCACCTGGCTCGCGTTCGCGCTGCTGCCGACGCCCCGGGCGGCCGCCTCCCTGCTCGCCGCGTCCGCCGTCACCCTGCTCGCCCTGCTGGCCCTGCCCGTACGGGCCTTCGTCCTGCTGTCGGGTCCGCGTACGCCGCGCCCCCGGCGACGGCTCGTCGGCGAGTTCCTCGTCGTGGCCGCCACCGCCGCCGCCGTGTACGAGGTGCGCACGCGCGGCGTCGCCCCCGCCGGGGCGGGACTCGATCCGCTGCTCGTCGCCGCCCCGCTGCTGCTCGCGCTGTGCGGCGGGCTGCTCCTGGCCCGGCTCCAGCCCCCGCTCGTCGGGGCGTTGGCCCGGGCGGCGGGCCGCGGTCCCGGCCTGGTCGGCTTCCTCGGACTGGCCCGTGCCGCGCGCGGCGGGCCCGCCGGGGCGGCCGGCGGCAGGGGGCGGCCCTCGGTGCTGCCGCTGATCGCGCTGCTGCTGGCCGTCACCACGGGCGGGTTCGGTGCGACGGTGCTGGGCGCGGTCGACACCTCCCGACTCCAAGTGGCCCGCGACGCCGTGGGCGGGGACGCACAACTCGCCGCCCCGTACGGGACCGCCCTCCCCCGGGAACTGGTCGACGCCGTGGGCTCGTTGCCCGGTGTGCGAAAGGCCGCCTCGGTGTGGGTGGACGACAACGCGTTCGGCTACTTCGGACGGGGCACGACGCACGTCTCGGTGGTCGTCGTCGATCCGCAGTCGTACGCGGAGCTGTCCCGGACCCTGGGGCGGGGCCGCTTCGACCCCGCCGTGTTCTCCGGGAAGGGGACCGGCGCCGTCGTTCCCGCGCTGTTCAGCCGCGATCTGCTCGGGCAGAAGGGCCAGGTCGCCCCGGCGGAAGCGGAGGCCTTCCGCCTCTGGGCGGGCGGCGAGGAGATCCGGATCGGCGTCGCCGGCGCCTTCGACGGTCCCACGCCGGCGCTGCCGGGCGTGGGTGTGGCCACCCTGATCCTGCCGGTCGGTCCGACCACCGCGGTGGTCCCCAAGGCCGCGCAGCCCAACCGGTGGCTGGCGGTGGGCGGCATCGACGGGGACCGGCTGGAGGAGGCCGTGGCCAGGAGCGTCCCGGCGGCCACCGCCGAGAAGTACCTGGTGCGCACCAGTGCCGCCAAGGTCGCCGAACTGGCCGGCGACCCGCTCCAGCACTCCGCCGTCCGGCTGTTCTGGGGGTCCGTGGCGGGCGCCGCCGGCTTCGCCGTGCTGGCGGTGCTGCTGACGCTGATGCGGGCCGCGCCCGACCGGGCCGCGCTCCTGGCCCGGCTGCGCACGATGGGTCTCCAGCCCCGGCGGGGCGTGGCGCTGATCCTGGCCGAGACCTGGCCGCAGGCACTGGTCGCGGCGCTGGGCGGCGGGCTCGTCGCGGCGGCGGCCGTGCTCCTGCTGGGGCCGGCCGTGAACCTGTCCTCCCTGGTCGGTGCCAAGGTCCCGACCGGGCTGGGTCCGGCGGTCTCGCCCGTACTGACCCAGGCACTGGGCATCGCGGCCCTCGTGACCTTGGCCGTGCTGGCGGAGGCCTCGATTTCCGGCAGGCGACAGATCACCACCGAGTTGAGAGCGGGAGACCAGCGGTGAACACCGACCAGCCGACCTACGAAGACCTGCGCCGGGAGGCCCTGGCCGCCGCGGAGCCGCGTACGCGCGGTGCGGAGACGGCGATCGCCTGCGACCGCCTGGTACGCATCTTCAGCACCGCCGGGGTCGAGGTGCAGGCCCTGCAGGGGCTCGAACTGACCGTGACCCAGGGCGACCTGGTGGCGCTGGTCGGCGCCTCGGGCAGCGGGAAGTCCACCCTGTTGAACATCCTCGCCGGTCTGGACGTCCCCACGGCGGGCACCGCCACCGTGGGTGGCTATGACCTGCTGGAGATGTCGGCCAAGGAGCGGCTGCGCTATCGGCGAGAGGCGGTGGGGTTCGTCTGGCAGCAGACGGCCCGCAATCTGATGCCCTTCCTGACGGCGGCCCAGAACATCGCGCTGCCGATGCAGTTGAAGGGCCGGGCCGGGCGCGGTGCAAAGACGCAGCGCGCCCGGCGGGTGGGGCAGCTCCTCGAGGCCCTGGAGATCGGCGACCTCGCGGGTCGCCGGCCGGTCGAGCTGTCGGGCGGCCAGCAGCAGCGCGTGGCCATCGCCGTGGCGATGGCGAACGACCCGAAGGTGCTCCTCGCCGACGAGCCCACGGGCGAGTTGGACTCGGAGACCGGCGCCGCGATCTTCGAGTCGTTCCGTACCGTCAATCGGGAACTGGGCGCCACGGTCGTCATCGTGACCCACGACCCGCTGGTCGCCGGCGAGGTGCGCCGTACGGTCGCCATCCGCGACGGCCGCACGAGCAGCGAGGTCCTGCGGCGCACGGTCACCGACGAGCACGGTGAGGAATCGGTGAGCGAGCGGGAGTACGTCATGCTGGACCGCACCGGTCGTGTCCAGCTCCCCCACAAGTTCCTGGAGGCCCTGGGCATGGAGCACCGCGTGGCGGTCGACCTGGCCTCCGACCACATCGAAGTCCGTCGCGACGACGTGGAGTCCTGAGCCCGCGGATCCCTTTCGCCACCGCGAGATCCGCCCCGGGCGGCCGGAGCTCGTGCCCGGGAGGGTGATTCCGTCACCTCCCCGGGCCGGGGGTCGTTAGCGCCTCGGGGTCGGATCGGGGGCGAAGGGATGACGGTTATGCGGCAGTTTCCTCTGGAGATGCACCACGTGGCACCCGGTCGGGTGGTCGAGTGGCGGCTCAGGCGCACGGCGGTGGAGGCCGTGGAGCAGGACCCCCGAGCGGGCAAGATGGCGTCCTTCAACCAGGACAAGCACTTCACGGTCGCCGAGGAGAGCAGGGACGCCGACGACCCGGTCGCCTCGTGGATCGCGGTCACCTTCGAGGTCGACGGCCCGCTCGACGAGCCGGCGCTGGCGCGGGCGCTGCTCTCCTTCGTACAGCGGCACGAGGTGCTGCGGTGCGCGTTCAGCAGGCTCGCCGGGGAGGTGGCCTGCGAGCCCTTCGACCCCGCCGAACTCGCCCTGGACGCCGAGCCCGTGGCCGACTTCGACGACTCCGAGCGGTTGGGCGACTTCCTCGTCGAGCGGTTCAAGCGGAGCATCGACACCCTGTCCTGGCCCCTGTTCGTGATGGGCGCGGTGCTCCGCGAGGACTCCGCCACCGTCTACCTCGCCTTCGACCACATCGTCTGCGACGGCATGTCGATGCCGATCGTCGTCCACGAAGTGCTCACCGCCTACGAGTCCTTGTGCCGTGGCGAGGAGATCGAGCTGCCGCCCGCACCGAGCTACCTCGACTTCGCCGACGAGCAGCGCCGCCGCTACCTGTCCATCGACGCCCGCGACGAACGCCTCGGCTACTGGAAGTCGTTCATCGAGCGGGGCGGCGGCGAGTTCTTCCCGCGCTTCCCCCTCGACCTCGGCGTGGAGCCGGACCGGATGTACCCGATCGTGAACGAGGCCTCCCGCCTGCTCGACCCCTCCGACACCGAGGTGTTCGAGAAGACCTGCCTGGCGGTCGGCGGCAAGCCGTTCATGGGGGTGCTCGCCTCCGTCGCCGTCTGTCTGCGCGAGGCGGGCGGGCCCGGGGTGTACCGGGGTCTGATGCCGGTGAGCGAGCGCGGCCGGCAGGCCTGGACGGATTCGGTGGGGTGGTTCGTCAACACCATGCCGATCGAGTTCGACGCCTCGCCCGGCCGGGACTTCGCCGCCGTCATGGCCGGCGTCCGGGCCGGCTTCGGAGAGATGATCGCCCACATCGACGTGCCGTTCGTCCGTGCGTGGGAGCTGCTGGCACCCGAGGAGTTCGCCGCCCGCTCCTGGCCGTACCCGGTGAACTTCTTCTCGTACATCGACATGCGCAAGTGCCGCGGTGCCGAGCGCCACGAGGAGTGGCGGCCGACCACCCACGTGTGGTCGGCGCGGGCCAACGGGGCGTGCTCGTGGTTCCAGCGGGACACGGACGGGCTCCACATGAACTCGATCTACGTGGACACGCCGGCGGCGCGGCGCACCATGGGCGACTTCCAGGAGGCGCTGCGCCTGACCGTTCGGGAGATCGCCCGCGCGGGCGGTTTCCGCAGGCCCGTCGCGCTGACCCCGCCGCGGCGGCCGGCCGGGACCCCGCTCGACGTGGCGGGGTACGCCGGGCGCGGCTGACCCGCGCCTACGAGAGCCGGGCGGCGCGGCCGAGCAGCAGGGCGCGTTCCCGCTCGTTGCGCGTGAGCGAGGCGGCCCTCTCGAACTCCGCGCGGGCCTCCCGCGGCCGGTCGAGCCGTTCGAGCAGGTCTCCGCGTACGCTCGGCAGCAGGTGGTAGGAGCGCAGGGCCGGTTCCTCCGTCAGGGCGTCGACGATCGGCAGCGCCGCCTCGGGGCCCTGCGCCATCGAGACGGCCACCGCGCGGTTGAGTTCCACCACGGGTGAGGGGACGAGCAGGACGAGGCGGCCGTAGAGCGCGGCGATCGTCGCCCAGTCGGTGTCCTCGTAGCGCACGGCCGCCGCGTGGCAGCCGGCGATCGCGGCCTGGAGGGCGTACGGGCCGGTGCCGGCGTGGCTCAGGGCCCGGACGCCCCGGTGGATGAGCAGCCGGTTCCACTTGGCCCGGTTCTGGTCGGCGAGCAGCACCGGTTCCCCGTCGGGGCCGGTGCGGGCGGTGATCCGGGAGGCCTGGAACTCCAGGAGCGCGGCGAGGCCGTGCGCCTCGGGTTCCTTGGGCATCAGGGCGGCGAGGAGGCGGGCGAGGCGCAGGGCGTCCTCGCAGAGGGCGGGGCGGACCAGGTCGTCCCCGGCGGTGGCCGAGTAGCCCTCGTTGAAGACGAGGTAGATGACTTCGAGGACGGAGGCCAGCCGTGCCTCGCGGTCGGCCCCGTAGGGGACCTCGAAGGGCACGCCCGCCTTGGCCAGGGTCCGCTTGGCGCGGACGATGCGCTGGGCGACGGTCGGCTCGGAGGACAGGAAGGCCCGCGCGATCTCCTGGGTGGTCAGGCCGCCCATCAGGCGCAGGGTGAGCGCGATCCGTGCCTCGGTGGCCAGGAGGGGATGGCAGGAGGTGAAGATCAGTCGGAGCAGGTCGTCGTCGATGCCGTCCGGGTCTGCCGGTTCGGCGGGCGGTGGCACGTCCTCCAGGCTCCGGCCGACCTCGGCGAGCTTCAGGGCGTAGGTCTCCTTGCGGCGGACGAGGTCGATCGCGCGGTGCTTGGCGGTGGTCATGAGCCAGGCGCCCGGCTTGTCCGGGACGCCCGACCGCGGCCATTGTTCGAGGGCGGCGACGAGGGCGTCCTGAGCGAGTTCCTCGGCGATGCCGACGTCCCGCACGATGCGGGCCACGCCGGCGATGATGCGCGCGGACTCGATCCTGAACACCGCTTCGACCGCCTGGGTCGTGTTGCCTGCCGTCACGGCCATCCATCAGATCAGCCGTGACGGAGCAGGGCAAACGCGGCGCGGGAACGCGGGTCCCCGGGGCGGGTCACATCTCCTGGATCTCGCGGACCTCGGCGCTGACGTTCCAGCTCGCCGGGTGGATCTCCAGGAAGCGGCGGGTCCACTCGACGGCCTCGGCCTTGTCCTTGCACTGGGTCAGGGAGTAGCCGCCGACGACCTCCTTGGTCTCGGTGAAGGGGCCGTCGGTGTAGCTGATCTTCCCGCCGGACCAGCTCAGCCGGGTGGCTTCGGAGGTGGGCAGCAGACCTGCGGTGTCGAGCATGACCCCGGCCTTGGTGATCTCCTCCAGGAGGGCGCCCATGCGCTGCTCGAAGTCGGCGGGGAACTCCTCGGGCGGCAGGTTCTGCTCGTCGATGCGGATCATCGTCAGGAAGCGCGGCATGGTGACTCCTCGGTCGGTGAGGCGGGGACTTTCCCCGCCTCTCACCCCTGCGTCGAACGGGAGACGCCCGGATCGACAGCTGTCCCGGAATTCTTCGGAAGTTTTTTCCGGAGGCCCGGACGACACGGGCCTACTCGCCAGTAGGATCGCGTTTCGGCCGCTCCCTCCCCCGAGAGGACTCGACGTATGCCCCGCCCTTCCTCCCCTCTGCTGCTCGCCGGCCTGCTCGCCGGAGCCGCCGTCGCGCACGCCGTGGTGCCGAGGCAGTTCGACGCCATCGTCCCGCGCTCCCTTCCGGGGACCCCGCGCCAGTGGACGTACGCGAGCGGCGCCGCCGAGCTCGCGCTGGCTGCCGGGATCGCCCATCCGCGCACCCGCAAGGCGGCGGCGCTGGCGGCCGCCGCCTTCTTCGTCGGCGTCTTCCCGGCGAACGTCAAGATGGCCGCCGACGCCCGCCACCGCTCCCCCGCACTGCGCGCGGTGACGCTGGGCCGGCTTCCGCTCCAGGTACCGCTGGTCCTGTGGGCCAGGAAGGTGAGCCGCGAGGCCGCCGGCCAGGCCTAGGCCGTCCCTTTCGGATCTTGCGGGCCAGGCACGGTCCGGAAGAGGCGGTTCAGCGGCTGTCGCCCGCCCAGTCCCAGTGGGCCTGGTCCTGCGCGCGACGGCGGTAGTGGGCCCGACCGCCCGCCCCGTAGCGTCCTATCTCCGTCGGGAGGCGGGCCTCCTCGGCGAGTTGGGGCGCGCTCCAGCCGGTGATGTCGAGCAGGAGCCCGTCGAGGGGCCCGCCCACGAGCTCGCCGTAGACGTGGCCGGGGCGCGGGCCCGGGTCGGGGTCTTCGTGGTCGGCGCCGTAGACCCGGCGCCGGAGCATCCTGTCGTCCATGGCCCCAGCTTCACAGGTGCCACTGACAACGGGCGATGATGGCGGTCACGGGGCACGCGCGGAAGAGGAGCGGTACGCACATGGCGGCACGTCGGGTACACCAGCCACTGGAGGACCAGGAGTTCGACTTCGTCCTCTCCATGACGACGGGGCCGGTTCTCGCCTACTTCTGCGGGTCCTGGCCCAAGGCTCTGGAGGCCTGCCGCGCCATGGACGCGGTCGTCGGCGAACTGGCGGCGGAGTACGGGACGCGACTCACCGCGGTCCGCACGGACATCACCCGCTGCCCCGGCCCGACCAGGCGCTACGGGGTGACCGGAGCCCCGACGGCCGTGCTCATCGAGGGCGGCGAAGCGGTCGCGAGCCACGCCGGGCCGATGACGTCCGAGGAGCTCCGGCAGTTCCTGGACGCCCACCTCTGAGCGGTGCGGGCCCCCGTTGAGCCCTGCGGGCGAACTCGGGCGATCTGGCCGAAAGTGGCATGGGAAGGATAGGTGCCTTAGGCATGTAATGGAGTCCGGCGAGACGGAACCCACGGCTTGCGAGGTACTTCATGTCAGAGACCGTCACCTTCCCCCAGGACCGAACCTGCCCCTACCACCCGCCGACCGCCTACGCACCGCTCCGGGAGGGGCCGCCGGCGGGCCGGCCGCTGTCCCGGGTCACCCTCTTCGACGGCCGCTCCGTATGGGTGGTCACCGGGCACGCCGAGGCGCGCGCCCTGCTCTCGGACGGCCGGCTCTCCACCGACCGCACCAACGCCGCCTTCCCCGTCCCCACCCGGCGGTTCAAGGGACTGCAGAACAGGCGGACCGCGCTGCTCGGGGTCGACGACCCGGAACACAACAGGCAGCGCCGGATGCTGATCCCCTCCTTCACCCTGAAGCGGACGGCCTCCCTGCGGCCCCGGATCCGGCAGACCGTCGACCACCTGATCGACGCGATGGAGGCCGCGGGCCCGCGCGCCGAGCTGGTCTCCGCCTTCGCGCTGCCGGTGCCGTCGATGGTGATCTGCTCCCTGCTCGGAGTCCCGTACGCGGACCACGAGTTCTTCGAGGGGCGATCGAGGCGGCTGCTGCGCGGGCCGGAAACGGCCGATGTCGAGGAGGCCCGCCGCGACCTCGACGCGTACCTGACCGAGCTGATCGGGCGCAAACGCCGGGAGCCCGGTGACGGGCTGCTCGACGAGCTGATCGCACAGCGCCTGGAGACCGGCGAGGTGGACGTCCCGGAGCTGATCGACCTGGCGCTGATCCTGCTGATCGCGGGGCACGAGACCACGGCCAACATGATCTCGCTCGGCACCTACACCCTCCTGCTCCACCCCGAGCAGCTGGCCGAGCTGCGGGCGGACCCGGAGCTGATGCCGACGGCCGTGGAGGAGCTGATGCGGTTCCTGTCGATCGCGGACGGCATGCTGCGGGTGGCCACGCAGGACATCGAGGTCGGCGGGGTGACGGTGCGCGCGGACGACGGGGTGATCTTCTCCACCTCCGTCATCAACCGCGACCGGTCCGTCTTCGAGGATCCCGACGCGCTGGACTGGAACCGGCCGGCCCGCCACCACGTGGCCTTCGGTTTCGGCGTCCACCAGTGCCTGGGCCAGAACCTGGCCCGCGCCGAGATGGAGATCGCCCTGGGGGCCCTGTTCGAACGACTGCCGGGGCTGCGACTGGCGGCCGAGCCGGACCGGATCCCCTTCAAGCCCGGAGACACCATCCAGGGCATGGTCGAGCTCCCCGTGGCCTGGTGAGCGGCATGTCGACGACCCCTGTGCACATCGAGATCGACACCGGCGTCTGCATCGGCGCCGGCCAGTGCGCACTGACCGCGCCCGGGGTGTTCACCCAGGACGACGACGGCTTCGGCGAGCTGTTGCCCGGGCGGGAGGACGGCGCGGGCAGCGCGCTGGTCCGGGAGGCGGCCCGCGCCTGCCCGGTCTCGGCCATCACCGTGCGGGAGCCTTAGCGCGACCCCACTTCCTGTACAGTTGTCCAGGAAGTGGCGGCACCGCCACTGCGGTCATCGGATCCCTTCGGGGCCATGAGGGAACGGAGGCGGCCATGGACACGGTCGCTGGGATACTGATCGGCCTCGTGGCCGCCCTGCACGCGTACTTCCTGGTCCTGGAGATGTTCCTGTGGCAGCGGCCGCCGGGCCGGGCACTGTCGGGGTTCGACGCGGACACGGCGCGCCTGACGGCGCCGCTCGCCGCCAACCAGGGGCTCTACAACGGCTTCCTCGCCGCGGGCCTGGTGTGGGCGCTGGTCATCGACTCGCTCGCCACGCAGGTGTTCTTCCTCGTCTGCGTGGTCGTCGCGGGGGTGTTCGGGGCGGCGACCGCCAACCGCCGCATCCTCGTCGCCCAGGCCCTGCCCGGCGCCCTCGCGCTCGGCGCCGCACTGCTGGCCGCGTGACCGGGTGAGCCCGGAGGACCCGCGCACGGCGCGCACGAAGGCGCGGCTGCGCGAGAGCCTGCTGGCCGAGTGCGCGGACCGGCCGCTCGCCGAGGTCAGCGTCTCGGCGGTGGTCCGCCGCGCCGGGGTCGGCCGCGCCACGTTCTACCTGCACTACGAGGACCTCGCCGCGCTCGCCGTGGACGCGTGCGCGGAGGTGGTCCACGCGGCGGTCGACGCCCTGCACGCCTGGCAGACCGGGCCTGGGTCGCGGGCCCCACTGGAGCCCCCGGAGGCTCTGGCCGCGTTCTTCTCCGGCGTGGCCGGACACTCCCCGCTCTACCGGACGCTGCTGCTCCCCGGCGGCGCGGGCCCGCTGGGCGAGCGCCTGCACCGGGAGCTGCGCGCCCGCGCCCGCGCCGAGCGCACGGCGGTGGGGGCCCCGCACGCGGACCTCGTCGCCTCGGCGGTCGCCGCCGCGTTCACCGGCGTGCTGGCGGACTGGCTGCACGGGCAGGTCCCGGCGACCCCGGCGGAGCTGGCCGGCCAGGTGTGGTCGCTGCTGGTGGCGCTGCACCGCGCGGTATAGGGCGGGCGGCGTGCGCGAGCCCCGCCGGGCGGGCCCGGCGGGGCTCGGTTCACGGCACGGGCTCATGGGACCGGTCCGCGAAGCGGTACTACCTTTGGGGAACCACCCGCTCGGCCTGGGGGCCCTTGGGGCCTTGGGTGACGTTGTACTCGACCCGCTCGTTCTCCTCCAGGGCCTTGAAGCCGGTGGTCTCGATCGCGGAGAAGTGCACGAACACGTCGGGGCCGCCGTCGTCCTGCTGGATGAAACCGAACCCCTTCTCCGAGTTGAACCACTTCACGGTGCCTGTTGCCATCTTGCCGATCCTTCTCGACGTTCCACTGCGGGCCGCTGAACGCGGCCGTCTCGATCCTGCCCAACGGTCCCGCGCGGCACACGCCCAACGCGGCCAACCGTGGGCGCGCCGCGCATTCGAACTTCTGGCCGTGCTGTCCGTGAAAAGGGGGACCGTGGGCGAGCGCCGCCCACGGAAGGCTCCTTCGAGAGGGGACGGACATGAGCGGGTTCGCGACGTTCCGGGTGCCGGAACACGTGACCGGCACGGCGGCGGACGCGGCGCTCGGCCGGGAGATGACCGCCGCCTGGCGGCGCGACGGGATCTTCCAGGTGGCGGCCGACTCCGGACAGCGGGTGCGGACGCGGGAGGCGCTGGCGGCGAGTCGGCGCTTCTTCGCCCGACCCCGGGCCGAGAAGGCGGCGTGCGTCAACGACACCTCGTACAGCGGGTACGTCGCCTCCGGGGAGGAGGTGACGGCCGGCGAGCGGGACTCCTCGGAGATCTTCACGATCACCCCGGACCTGCCGGCGGGCGCGCGCGGACTGCCGTGTCACGGGCCGGTGCCGTGGCCCGACGCCGCGTACCGGACGGCCATGGAGGCGTACCTCGCCGGGGTCGGCTCGCTCGGAGAACGGCTGCTGCGGCTCGTGGCGCTCGGGCTGGGGCTCGGCCCGGCCGGCTTCGACCGGCCGGCGGGGCCGACCCGCGATGGTTGGCACCACATGCGGGTGTTGCGCTTCCCTGCCGCCTCTCGGACGACGGAGCGCGGGATCGGGGCCCACACCGACTACGGGCTGCTCGTGATCGCCGCGCAGGACGAGGTCGGCGGACTGTTCGTGCGGCCGCCCGTGGCCGGGGAGCGCAGGCCCCGGAACTGGCTGCCGGGCGAGAGCTCCGCGGGTTTCGCCCAGGACTCCCCCGGCTGGACGTACGTGACGCCCGTCCCTGACGTCCTCACCGTGTTCCCCGGGGACATCCTGCAGTTCCTCACGGGCGGCGCGTTGCTGTCGACCCCGCACAAGGTGCGGCTCGCGGACCGGGAGCGGTACGCGCTGGCCTATTTCCACGAGCCCCGCTTCGGCGCCCGGATCCGCCCCTTGAGCCCGGATCCGCAGGACGACACCGTGATCCACTACGGCGAGCACTTCACCCGGATGTTCATGCGCTGCTATCCGCAGCGGGCAACGACGCGGCGGATCGAGGCCGAGGGGCTGATGCGAGGGCTCGCCGGGGTCCGCTGACCCGGCAGCCGAGGCAGTCCGCGTGCCCGGCGTGGGCACGGGTGTCCCGGACGCGCCAGTCCCACTCGCTCTCGGGGCGGGGACCGCTGGGCTTGCCCCATCCGGCGAGGTGCAGGAGCCAGGTGACGATCCCGGCCACGACGACGAGGCCGAGGCCGAGCCAGATGCCCGGCGTCCAGGCCGTGCACACGGAGAGGCCGGCTCCGGCGGTGCCGAGCAGGGCCAGGGCCGTGCCGGTCCAGCCGGCCACCGTGTGGCCGAGGTCGACGTGACCGTGCGCGCTCATGATTCTCCCTGGTCGAAGGGTCGGCAGTAGGCTCGGAGCAGGATCTTTTATCTCACGAGCTAAGTAACTTAGATGCTAAGGAGTATCTTCGTGCAGGGCAAGCCCCGCCCCGCGGCCACCCCCGCGGAAGCGCTTTCGCGCATGGACCAGTTCGTCGCGCTGGGCATCGTCGGCCAGCAGGAGGTCGCGCAGCGCCTCGGGCTGAACGTCACCGACCTGACCTGCCTCGGGCACATCCTGGGCGCCGGGGACAGCCCGCTCGCCGCGGGCGACCTCGCCGAGCTCCTCGACCTCACCACCGGGGCCGTGACCGGGGTGATCAACCGTCTGGAGCGGGCCGGGTACGCGAGCCGCCGACCCGACCCCGCCGACCGGCGGCGGGTGCGGGTCGTGGCCGATCCCACGGCCGCCGCCCGGGTGGTCTCGGTGTACCAGCCCTTCTACGACCGGCTCGGCGCGCTGTTCGCCGACTACACCCCCGACGAGGTCGCCGTGATCGCCGATTGGTTCCAGCGCGCGGCCGTCGAGGTCCGCGACCACTGCGCGCAGGTACGGGCGGGCGAACTCGACGCCGGGGCGCCGTAGCCCCCGCTGGTACCATGGGCGGTTGACCATCTCGCACCGTCACGCTTTCCACTGCTTCGAAAGGTCCTGCATGAGGAACCCGTCAGCTCATGGCCGATTCGGCGTGAAGGGCGGTGCCAAGCCCGCTGCCAAGAGCGGCGGCAAGGCCCCCCGCAGCACCGGGCCGCAGGGTGAGTTCACGATGCACGAGCCGAAGGTGCCCGGGCTGGCGCCGGTGGCCTCGTTCTCCGAGCTGGACCTGCCCGCCGAGCTGGTGACGACCATGGCCGAGCTGGAGGTCAGGGAGCCGTTCCCGATCCAGGCCGCGACACTGCCCAACGCGCTCGCCGGCCGGGACGTCCTGGGCCGCGCGCAGACCGGCTCCGGCAAGACGCTCGCCTTCGGCCTGGCCCTGCTCGCCCGCACCGCGGGCCGGACGGCGGAGCCGAAGCGCCCGCACGCGCTGGTCCTCGTACCGACGCGCGAGCTGGCGCAGCAGGTGACCGAGGCGCTGGACCCGTACGCCAAGGCCCTGAAGCTGCGGATGGCCACGGTGGTGGGCGGGCTGTCGATCGGACGGCAGGTGAGCGCGCTGCGCACCGGCGCGGAGGTCGTGGTGGCCACCCCCGGGCGGCTGAGCGACCTGGTCGGGCGGCGTGACGTCCACCTGGAGCGGGTGCGGATCACCGTGCTCGACGAGGCGGACCAGATGTGCGACATGGGCTTCATGCCGCAGGTCACGGAGATCCTGGACCAGGTGCACCACGCGGGGCAGCGGATGCTGTTCTCGGCGACCCTGGACCGCAACGTGGACCAGTTGGTCCGCGGCTACCTCAAGGACCCGGTGGCGCACTCCGTGGACCCGCAGGCGGGCGCGGTCACCACCATGGACCACCACGTGCTGCACATCCACGCGGCCGACAAGTACTCGGCGGCGACGGAGATCGCGGCCCGCGACAACCGCGTGCTGATGTTCCTCGACACCAAGCACGGCGTCGACCAGTTCGTGAAGCACCTGCGCGCCATGGGCGTACGGGCGGAGGGGCTGCACAGCGGCAAGTCGCAGCCGCAGCGCACCCGGACCCTGGCCCAGTTCAAGACGGGCGCCGTCACCGTCCTGGTCGCCACGAACGTCGCGGCGCGCGGCATCCACATCGACGACCTCGACCTCGTGGTCAACGTGGACCCGCCCGCGGACCACAAGGACTACCTGCACCGCGGCGGACGGACGGCGCGGGCCGGCGAGTCCGGCCGGGTCGTCACCCTCGTCACCCCGGGCCAGCGCAGGGACATGGTCCGGCTGATGGCGGACGCGCGGATCCGGCCGACGATCACCCAGGTGCGGTCCGGGGAGGCCGCGCTCAGCCGGATCACCGGCGCGAAGGCGCCCTCCGGGGTGCCGCTGTCCGGCGCGGCGCCGACCGACGCCAAGGGGAGGCCCTCCGGCACGGAGCTCGGCTTCCGCGGGATGGGCACCAGGCCGGGGCGGCCCGGCAAGGGCAAGGAGTCCCGCAAGACGCTGGAGGCCCGGCAGCAGGCCGAGGCCCGCAGGGCGGCGAGGGTCCGCAAGGGCCTCTGATCCGGATGCGCCGGACCCCGTGCGGCGGGGTCCGGCACCTGGTGCGGCGGTGGTCAGCCGCGGCGACGGCGCCGCCGGGAGACGATCGCGCGGGTGAGGACCGGCGGCAGCAGGTCCTTGGCGAGCTTGCGCCAGCCGGCACCCGGCCTACGGGCGGCGGCCGGTGCGGGAGCGGGTGCGGCCGGCGCCTCCGGCGCGGGCGCGGGGCGCAGCGGCTGCGGAACGGCCGGCGGCCGGGCCCCGGCGTCGGAGATCTGCACGACGGACCGGCCTGCGATCACGTCCACGCCGTGCCCGAGGTCCGTGCGGCCCTCCAGCCAGGCGAGGAGGTCCTTCTGGTGGGCCTCCGGGTCGCCCCAGGTGGCGTACATCTTCATGTCGGAGACGCAGATGGGGTTCAGCCCGCCCGAGACCACCGCCGACCAGACCGCGGCGGCGACGCCGGGGCAGTGCGCGGAGCGGTAGTCGTCGAACACCACCACCGCGCCGGGGGCCGCCACGCGCCGTGAGGACTCGATGTCGGTGACGACGTGCTCGTAGAGGTGCGAGGCGTCGATGTGGATGAACCGGCAGCTCGCCGCGCGCACCTCGGCCCCGACGACGGAGGTCGGCGCCTGGATGACGGTCGGCAGTGCCTCGTGGAAGGCCAGGTAGTTCGTCTCGAACCCGCGCCGGGTGAGCGTGGGGTACGAGAGTCGGTTCTCGGCGACGTTCAGCTCGTCCACGGCGGGAGAGTCGAAGAGGTCGCAGACGGTGAATTCCTCGTCTTCCCGCAGGTAGCGGCCGACGAAGATCGCGCTCTTCCCCAGGAACACGCCGAGTTCGAGGAGGTCTCCCGCCAGAGGTGCGGCGTCGCCGTTCTGACGGGACAGGAACCAGTCGAAGAGCAACTGGTCGTAGGCCGAGAACCAGCCTTCGACCTCACCGTATGCGGTGGGGACGGGCAGGGCCTGCTCGGCGTCGGTGGTGGTGACGGGAGCATGCGAAACGTGCGACACGAAGAGTCATCCTCCAGCGGAGTGGCATCGTCCAACGCTGACACCCGGCCGGGTTAACGGCACCTTAAGCGCAGGATCGGCGCCTGGCGAGACCTTCGTCACACAAGATTCAAATAAGACAGCCGACCGCCGGACGGCCGCCCCCGCTCACCCGGAGGCCGCGGCGGCGGTACGCCGACTCAGCCGGCCCGCGGCCGCGTTGCGCACCCGGCGGGTGCGGGCACCGGTGGCGAGCAGGCCCAGGGCCTCGTACGAGGTCAGCAGCTGGGCGGCGGTGCGCTGGCACCAGTCCGACGCGCCCACGAGCTCCGCGGCGGACCAGGGCTCGCCGCGGGTGATGGCCTTGAGCAGGGTCCATTCGCGCAGGCGCCGCTCGGGGAAGGCGCGGCCTGCGAGCGCGCCGGTCATGGCCTGCGCCCAGGCGGGGAAGCCCTCGTCGGCCAGCAGGCGCGCCGCACGTCGGTCCAGGTGGGTGACGACCGCGCTCTCGGCCATCACGGGGTCGGGGTCGCGCAGTACGACGGCCACGGCGTCGGCCTCGGCGCGCGTTCCGCGCGCCCCGGCCAGGGCCCGCAGGTGACGGCCGTACCGCCAGTGCTCGGGCGGCTCGGCGGCGCCGCCGGTGTCCGGGTGGCTCATCGGGCACCGCCGAAGGCGCGCACGGCCGGGCCGGCCGTCGCGGGCGCGCCCGGCACGCCCTCCGGTATCCCGGTCGGCATCGCGGCGGCGGATCGCTCGTTCGTTCCTCTCCCCATGCTCCCATTCCACACGACCACCGGGCCCGCCCTGCGTCCAGGGTCCCGCTACCGGCACGGTCGCCGTCCCCGGCCTGATCACACCCCCGCGGCAGGCTCGCGCGCCGGCTCTCCGCGCGTGCGGGTCAGCCGACGGCGCCGGGCCCCTGTTCCGGTTCGGGCAGCGGGGCGCCCGTCTCCAGGAGGGTCTTGAGGCTGGAGGCGAGCATCGGCCAGGCCCGGCCGCACATGCCGATCAGCGTGCCACCCGGTGCGAATCCCTCGTGGAGGATGGTCAGGCGGGCGAGGGTGTCGCCGACCGGCTCGATCTCGTACGTGACCTTCGTGCGCGGTTCCCCGGCCAGTTCGGCCCGCAACTCCTCGCCGATCCCGGCCGAGGCGGCCCACTGCGGGGTGAAGGTGTGCCAGGTGTAGGACAGCAGCCGGTCCGGGACGCAGCCGAGGACCACCTGCTCGGGGTCGCTGGTGCGCGCCCCGCGCTCGACCCAGTCCATCACCGAGCCGACCGCCCAGTCGGTCTCGAAGCTCAGTCCCCAGTACCGGCGGGTGAAGGCCGGCTCGGTGAGGGCCTGCCAGACGCGGGCGGGATCGGCCTGGATGTACACGGTGTAGGTGATCGCACTGTCGCTCATGGCCACAATGCTGCGGGACCGCACGTCACGGACGCCGGATTTCCCGGTCACGGCGCCGCGATCACCAACGCACGCCCTCTTCGGGGAGTTCCGTGGCCGGTGTGCGGGCCGGGGCGGGCAGGGCGAGGCGGATGCGGGCCGTATGGGCGGCGGCGAGTTCGTGGGCGCCGGCCGGACCCCAGTCGCTCAGTTCGCGGACCTGTTCGGGGGTGGCCAGCAGCCGTGCGTACGCCGGGTCCGCGGCCGGGGGCAGCCCGGTGAGCCGGGCGGCGGTGCGGGCGTGGGCGCCCTCCTCGCCGAGCCGGTAGCCGAGCGGGGCCGAGCCCGTGGTGGGGGCGGCCGTCGGGGGCGGGAGGTGGACGGCACCGGTGGCCCGGGCGACCAGGACCAGGACCCGGCCGTCCGGGGCGAACAGCCAACCGGAGCGGTCCCGGACCGGCAGGTGCGCGGGGACCGGGCCCGGATGCCAGGCACCGCGCTGCGGGGTCCGGCGGGTGCGGAGCACACCGAGCCGATCGAGGGCGGTGGGCGCGGTGGGGCGGCCGTCCTCCAGCAGGGCGGTGCCGGATCCGTTGACGCGGGCGCGCAGGGCGGACAGGGCGCGGCGGGCGTCGCCCGCGTCCATCAGGTCGGGCAGGTCGGCGGGCTCGGCGAAGTGGATGCCGGTGATCTCCTGGGCCGGGAGGCGGACGGAGTCGATCCGCTCCGGGGTCCAGGTGCCGCCGTCGTAGACGTGCAGGACCTCCCCGGGGAACCGCATCTCGGGCGGGAAGCCGGGAGTGTCGGCGGGGATCCAGTCGACGGCGAGCCCGCGCGGGTAGCGGCCGTCGACGCCGAGCTCCTCGCGCATCTCCCGGGCCGCGGCGGCGGAGGGCGCCTCCCCGGCGTCCACGGCACCGCCGGGCAGCAGCCGGTCCGCGCGGTAGTCGACGCTCTGGACGAGGACCCGGCCGTCGGCATCGGTGACCAGGACGACGGCCGCGGTCCACACGGTGGCGCGCGAGGCGCCGTACGCGGCGGGGGTCATCCAGGTCCCGGGCCCGGCCTGCGCGTGTCCCTCTGCGTGTCCCTGTGCCCGTCCCTGCACCCCCACCTGTGCCCGCGCCTGCGCCTCGTCGGTCTGCTGCGACATCCGAACTCCGTTCACCGTGGGTGGCCCGCCGGCCTGTGCAACCGCGGGCGCGGCCCCGTGGTTACGGCGGCCCCGAGAGCGGCACCGACCTCGCCCGCTTTACCCTCCATATACCTCCTATACCTTCTTATTACCTCGTTACGTGGATCTTGATACGTTGCCCGGGCGGACTGGCGGCGTGAAAACCCCCGGTCCGACCACGTCCGCCGGGCCGTTCCCCCGGCGAGTGAGGGCGGGGGCACCCGTACGGGTGACGGGTTCGGTCCCGGCCGCGACCGTGCGGCAGGGTGGGCGGATGCTGCTGCGCCGGGCCCTGCCCCTGACCCTTGCCGCGCTCGTCATGGCCACCGGGTGCGTGACCGTGCACCCGCCCGCCCCGTCGGAGCCCCGGCCCCCGGCACCGGCGACGGCCCGCACGGTGCTCGCTCAACCGACGGTGCCCGCAATGCCGTTGGGAACCCTTCCCGGGACGCCGGAGCCCGCGTCCTCCGCGCCCCCGCCGGCGCTCGACCCGGTACCCGCCGCCGCGCGCCCCCCGCGGGCGAAGCCCGAGAGGCACGCACCCGCGAAGCCGGCGCCCGCGAAGCCCCGTACCCGTAAGCCGGCCGCCGCCACGAAAGATCGGCCCGCACCGCGGCGGACGTACGACATGGCCCCGCTGTGCGCCGCGGCCAGGGGCACCGTCTCCCCGGACATCCTGGCCCTGTGCCGTTAGGCCGTCTCCTGCGCCCCGTACAGCGCGACGAGTTCGGCGCCCGTGCGGGCCAGCCACTCGCGGACCTCCGGCGGCTCCAGCACCTCCACCCGACTGCCCAGCCCCGACACGTGCGCCGCCAGCGCCCTGGGGGCCGGGCCGTCGATCCAGACCTCGGTCCAGCCGTCGGGGAGCGGGTTCCCGACGCGCAGGCGGCCGCCGGAGATCCTGGCCAGCCGGGGCAGCGCGTCGGGGGCGACGCGGGCCCGGGCGGTGACCGCGTACAGCCGTTCCTCCATGGCCCCGGCCAGTTCCCGCCAGGCCGTGGCCAGGTCGAAGTCCGCCGGCCGGTGGGCCGGTTCGCCGGTCGGTTCGACGGAGGTGACCCGGCTGAGCCGGAAGGTGCGCAGCCCGTCCTCCGTCCCGGCGACCAGGTACTCGATGCCCGCCTTGGCGACGAGTCCCAGCGGGTCGACCACGCGCACCCGGGCCGGCTTGCCCACGCCCTCGTACCCGAGCCGGATCCGTTCGCCCTCCACCGCGGCCCGCTGGAGCGCCGAGCGGTGCGGGGTGGCGGCGGTGACGGGGGTGCGCGCCCAGTCGGTGCCGTCGACGGCGGCGGCCCGCGAGGCGGCCTCGGCGTCGCCGCGGAGCGTGGCGGGCAGGGCCCTGACCAGTTTGCGCAGGGTGGTGCGCAGTTCGGGGGTGGTGGCGAGCGGGCCCGTGACCAGGAACAGGGCCCGGATCTCGTCGGCGGTGAGGCCCGTGAGGTTGGTGCGGGCGCCGCCGACGAGGGACCAGCCGCCGCCCCGGCCGCGCTGCGAGTAGACGGGGATCCCCGCGGCCGCCAGGGCCTCCAGGTCGCGCCGCGCCGTCCGCTCCGACACGTCGAGTTCCGCGGCGACTTCGGCGACGGTGACGCGCCCCCGCTCCTGGAGGAAGAGCAGGGCCGCCACCAGCCGGTCAGCCTTCACGGGAGTCGTTTCGCGGGGCGCTTCGCAGAACGCTTCGCAGGGCGTTTCTCATACGAGGGATTCTGCCCGGAAAACAGGCCAGAAGATGGCCACTTTGGCCTCCAGGATGAGGTCATGACCGAAACGAAGCAGTCCACCGCAGCCCAGCCCACCACCGTCCAGTCCCCGGCCGTCCAGTCCCCGGTCGTCGACACCCGTCCGGATCTGGCGGCGGCCATCGCCCTGGCCGGGCGCACCCTCGCCGCCGTCCGGCCGGACCAGTACGACTCCCCCACCCCCTGCACCGAATTCGACGTCCGGCGGTTGTCGAGCCACCTCGTCGGCGTACTGCGGCGGATCTCGGTCATCGGGCGGGGCGAGGACCCCTTCAGCGTCCCCTCCTTCGCCGACGAGCTCGCGGACGGCGAGTGGGCGGCGGCCTGGGGGCCGGCCGCCGAGGAGGCCGCGAAGGTGTGGGCGGATCCGGAGGTGTTGGGCCGCGACCTGCGCCTGCCGATGGGCGTGAAGCCGGGCGCGGTCGCGGCGGCCGTCTACACCAACGAGCTGATCCTGCACACCTGGGACCTGGCCACCGCGACCGGACAGCGGCCGGAGTGGGACACCGCCCTGCTGGAGCGGCTGGTCGAGGTCGTGCGCAGGGCGCTGCCGGCCGAGGCCCGCGGCGGTCGGATCCCGTACGGCGAGGTCGTTCCGGTGGCGGCGGACGCGTCCGCCCTCGACCGGCTGGTGGCCTGGTCGGGCCGCCGTCCCTGACTTATTCGATGGATGGGCGCCGCTCCGCATACCTACAGTGACGAGGCACCGTGTCGTCGAGCAGGAGCGGACCATGCGCACCCACTATCCCCGTACGCCGCACCTGCCCTGGTCCCCCGGGGCGGCGGCGGACGATGTCCGGGCCACCGGTCTGGCGGGGCTGGTCGGGCGCGAGGTCGTGGTGACCGAGAAGCTCGACGGAGAGAACACCACCCTCTACCCGGACGGCCTGCACGCGCGGTCGCTCGACTCGGCGCACCATCCCTCGCGGGCCTGGGTCAAGGGCCTCCAGGGCCGGATCGGTGCCGGCATCCCGAACGGGTGGCGGGTGTGCGGGGAGAACCTGTACGCGCGCCACTCGATCCCGTACGAGGACCTCGACAGCTGGTTCTACGGGTTCTCGGTGTGGGACGGGGAGCACTGCCTGGACTGGGACCGGACCGTCCGGTTCCTGCGCGGGCTGGGCGTGCCCGTCCCGCGGGTGCTGTGGCGCGGCGTCTTCGACGAGCGCGCGCTGCGCAAGCTGCGCCTCGACACCACGCGCCAGGAGGGGTACGTCGTCCGTACGACCGCCGGGTTCGCGCGCGAGGACTTCGGGCGCCGCGTGGCCAAGTGGGTGCGCGGCGGACACGTACAGACCGGTACGCACTGGATGTTCGCGCAGGTGGTGCCCAACGGACTGGGCCCGAACGCCCCGTTGTGGGCGGTGCGGTCCGGGGCCGAGGCGGACGTGACCGGGCTGTGCGCGGCCGTCGCAATGCCCGCGGCGCCCGATGCGGACGAGGTCGCCGACGCGGCGGCCCGGATCGACGCGGCGGGGCGGACGGGGGACGAACGGCTGGCCGGTGTACTGGCCGCCGTACTGCGCCGTCAGCCGCGCGCCCGGATCATGGCGCGGCTCGCGTCGGGGCCCCTCGGGGTGCGGCTCGCCCGGCAGGTGGGCGACCTGGTGGGGCTGTACCCCTACCTCCATCGGCCGTTCCCGGACGGGGAGCGGCGGGCCGGGCTGGTCCGCATGTCCGCCGCGGCCGACCTCGGGGTGCTGCACGCGCTCGCCGGGGCTCTGGCGGACGACAAGGAGGCACTGGAGTGCGCGGAGTGGTCCGCGCTGTTCGCCGAGGAGGCCGGACTGCTCGGCGCCGACCCGCTGGGGGACCTGCGCAGGGGGCTGCGGGAGTCCCTCGCCGGGCTGGACGCGGAAGCCGCCGACCGGTGCTGGGCGGAGGCGCGCCGCGCCTTCGGGCAGGGCCGGATCAGCGGCGCGGCCGTCGAGGAGGCGGTGGCGGCGACGTGGCAGTGGCGCGAGGGGGCCTTCCCTCGGCTGGTGCAGCTCTGCGGGCCCTCGGGCAGCGGAAAGAGCACGTTCGCTCGCACCCTGCCGGGCGTGGACACGTACATCGCCCTGGACGACCTGCGGTCCGCCCGGGGCTCCCGCGCCGACCAGCGGGCCAACGCGGAGGTGCTGAGCGAGGGCCTGGACCGGCTGGACGCCGCGCTGACGCGCGGCGGCACCGTGGTGTGGGACGCCACCTCGCTCACCGACCGGCAGCGGGGCCTGGCGGGATCCGTCGCGCGCCGCCGCGACGCCCTGGTCACCCATGCGGTGCTGCTGGTCGACGAGGCGGAGCTGGAGCGCCGCAACACCGTGCGCCCGCATCCGGTGCCGTCGGCGGTGCTGACCTCGCAACTGCACCGGTTCAGCCCGCCGTATCCCGGCCAGGCGCACCGCACGTGGTACATCGGCGCGGACGGCGTCGTCGCGGACCAAGCGGGCGGGCCGGCCGGACCGCACGGAGAGGGCGGGGACGTCTGATGCGCACCAGCGAGCAGCTCTACCACCAGGTCCGCTGGGACCCCCGGTTCGACCCGGCGCGGTTCGTCCTCGGCCTGCTCCAGCGCGGCGCCGCACCCAAGCGGGTGCCGCTGCCCTCCTTCGTGCCGGGCGGCGACATCCCCTGGCACCGGGTGCTGTTCGTGGAGGCGGACGGCGAACTGGTGTGGGACCGGGCTTCCGGCGTCGACCGGATCGACGTGACCGAGGCCGGCCGGGTCCGCGCCCCGCGCCTGCTGCGCGCACCCTTCTTCACCGCGCGCACCCCGCACGCCTGGGATCCGGCGGGTGGCGGCGCCTGGCGCCCGGCCGAGGCCCGCCCCACCTCGGACTTCGCCCCCGCCGACGTACGACTGCTCACCTGGAACACCCTCTGGGACCGCTACGACGCCCCGCGCATCGCCACCGCCCGGCGCAGACCCCTGCTGCTGGCCGAGCTCGCGGCGGCCGATGCCGATGTCATCGCGCTCCAGGAGGTCGAGCCCGAACTGCTCGGCATGCTGCTGGCGGCGGAGTGGGTGCGCGCCCGGTACGCGATCGGTACGGATCCGCGGGGCCGGGACGTCGCCGAGTGCGGGCTGCTGGTGCTGAGCCGGCTGCCGGTGCGGGAGGCGGGGCTGCACGTGCTCGGCCCCCACAAGGCGGTCACGGCCGTGACGGTGGACACGGCGGGCGGCCCGCTGGTCGTCGCCGCCACCCACCTGACCAGCGATCACACCGAGCGGGGCGACGTGCGGCGGGAGGCCGAACTGGCCCGGCTCGCCGACGGCCTGGGCGCCATCGAGGCCGGTGTGGCGCTGCTCGGCGACTTCAACGACGGCCGCTCCGGCGCCGAGGGGCCCGCGGCCGCGCTGGCCATGCGGGACGCGTGGAACGACGTGCACGGGGCCGCCGACGCCACGCCGACCTTCGACCCGACGGCCAACCCGCTGGCCGCCGTCGGCTCCCTGACCGGCCGGGCCTCCCGGCTGGACCGCATCCTGCTGCGCGCCGCCGGAACCCGCGTCACGCGGGCGGCGCTGCGCGGCGATTCACCCGACGCCGAGGGCCTGTTCCCCTCCGACCACTACGCGGTGGAGGCGACGCTCGGCTTCGGCGCCGCGCCCGCCGGGCCGGCCCTACCGGCGACGGCGCGCACGGCGGTGGCCTGGCTGCCACCACACCTTCCCGAAGCCGTGGCCGACCTGCGCCGCGAGCACGACCCGCAGGCCGACCGCTGGCCCGCACACGTGAACCTGCTGTTCGGCTTCGTCCCGGAATCCTCCTTCGCGCAGGCGCTCCCCCTCCTCTCCGAAGTCGCTTCGGGCACCGCCCCCTTCACCACCGAACTGAACGGCGTGTACGAGTTCGGGCACCGTGAGGAAGCCACCCTCTGGCTGGACCCGGCCGCGGCCGGTGACGCCCCCTGGCAGGAGCTGCGCCGAGCCCTGGCGGAACGGTTCCCCACCTGCCGGGGCCGCGCCGAGGGCTACACCCCGCACCTGACGCTCGGCCGCAGCCGCGATCCGCGCCGGGCCGCCGCGGAGTTCGCCGCCCGGCTCGGCCCCGCCCTGTCCGCGCGGGTCGGGGAGCTGGCGGTGCTCTCACGACGCGGGGACGGCCCCATGCGGGTGCGGGCCACCGTCGCACTGGGCACCGGTGAGATCCGGTGGCTCCCGGAGCAAGCGCCCGACCCCGCCCCGGCGACCCCCGCCGGTCCGGTGACCGAGCGGCTGCGCGCCGCCCTGCCGGACGCCGAGCTCCACGTGGCCGGCTCCCGGCGGATGGGCTGCGAGCTGCCCACCGCGGACCTGGACCTGGTGGCGGCCCTGCCCGATGCGGCCGGTCTGCGCGGCCGGGTGGCCGCGGCGCTGCCGGAAGCCCGACGGCTGCGGGACGTGACGGGAGCACGGGTGCCGGGACTCCGGTTCCGCGTGGGCACCCTCGACGTGGACCTGGTGGCCGTCGCCACCGGGTCCGAGGACCCGGCGCGGGCGGTGTCCCGGCGTTCCGAACTGGGCGAGGCGGCGGCCCTCGCCCTGAGCGCGGTCAGCGACGCCGACGCGGTACGCGGGCACGTGGGCGCGGAACACGAGGCGTTCGCCGCCCTCGCCCGGCAGGTGAAGGTCTGGGCACGGGCCCGGGGCCTGGACTCGGCCCCGTTCGGCGGGCTCCCGGGGCTGGCCTGGTCGGTGCTGGCGGCCCGTACCGTCCGCGAGGCCGCGGACCGCTCCCCCGCCGGCCTGCTCCTGGACTTCTTCGGCACCTGGGCCGCCTGGGACTGGCGCACCCCGGTCGCCCTGTCCCCCGCCGCCCCCGTGCCGTCCCCGGACCCGCTCACGGTCCTCACCCCGTCGCATCCCGTGCGCAGCTGCACGGCCCAGGTGGGCCGGGGCATGCGGGAGTTGCTGGTCCGGGAGCTGTACGAGGCGTGGGAGCTGCTGTCCGCCGACCCCACGGCCTCCCTCGCCGCCGCGCCCCCGCTGCACCGGCGGCACGCCGCGTGGGCGGTGGTGACGGTGCGCCGGGACGGGGCGGCGCCGCTCGACGAAACCCTGGGCCGGATGCGGGGCAGGGTGCGGGCGCTGCTCGGTGCCCTGGAGGAGGCCGGGGTGCGCGAGGCGCACGCGTGGCCCCGCCCCTTCGAATCGACCCCCGCCCTTGCGCGCTACGCGATCGGGCTGGGGCCGATGCCGCCGGACGCGGTTGCGCTCGCCGCCGTGTCCTCGGGGTGGTCCCGGGGCCTGCCGGGGGTCGAAGTCACCCACACCCCGGGCGGGGAGGTCCCGGACCTCCCCTGACCCACCGGCCCTCGCCGATCCGCTGCCCTGCGGACCGTCCCCCGGAGCTCCCCGCAGCCGGGCCGGCCCACGCCCGTACCGCCGCGCCGCGGGGGTGCGGCGGGGCGCCCCGGCAGCACGTCGAACGCTGGTGCTCGGCGGGGCCGGGCGTGCTGTGGGCACCCGCAGGGCGTCGAACGCCGGTGCTCGGGGGCCCGGTCCCTCTCGGCACTCCCGCGCCGGCGGGGTCGGGTGTGCGGCGGGGCGCCCCCGCAGGGCGTCGAACGAAACCCGCTCGCCTTGCCGGTGCCGCATGGGGTTCGACGCCCGAGGAGGTGCCCCGGCGCGCGCCCGGCCCCGACGGCCCACCCGGCCCGCCCAGGCCAAGGGCAGTGCCGCTGCGCGGAGCCGGTCCCCTACCCGCCCTTCCACCGTTCCCCGGGCTCCGCCCGGACCCGGTCCTCAAACGCCGGACGGGCTGAAGGCTTCGGGGCTCCGCCCCGGACCCCGCGCCTCAACCGCCGGCGAGGCTGAGATTGCCCGGGGCTCGAACGCCGGCGAGGCTGAATGTGCCCGGCGGGGCTGGACGCGTCCGTGGCTGGACTTGCCCTGCGGGCGACTCGGCCCGCAGCCGGCGGGCGGCAGCAGTCGAATCCAGCCCCGCCGGCGTTTGAGGCGCGGGCGCGGAGCGCCGTAGGGGGCGAGGCATCGGCACGGGTCGCCCCCGGGGGTCAGAGGCGGATGACGATCTTGCCCGCCGTGTGTCCGCCCCGGCTCAGTTCGAAGGCCGCCGCCAGCTCCTCCAGCGGAAACGTCCGCGCGACCGGCACCGTCAGCTGCCCGCTGTCCGCGAGCCGCCCCAGTTCCGTCAGGTCGCCGCGGTCCGGCCGGACCCACATCCATTCGCCCCCGGCCCCCGTAACGGTGGGGTCCGCGATGGAGGCGTGGCGGCCGTCGGCGTGCAGGACCTCTCGGGTGACGCCGACGACCCCGCCGACGAAGTCGGCGACGACCGTCGGCCCGTAGGGGGCCAGGGCCCGCACCCGCCCGGCCAGCCCGTCGCCGTATTCCACGGGCTCCGCGCCCATCGCCCGGACCCGGTCGTGGTTGCGCGCGGAGGCCGTGCCGATGACCCGCGCGCCCAGCGAGCGTGCGATCTGGACGGCGAAGGAGCCGACACCACCGGCCGCGCCGTGGATGAGCACGGTGTCGGCCGGACCCGTCCCGAGCCGCGTGAGCACCTGGTACGCCGTGAGCCCCGCGAGCGGCAGGGCCGCCGCCTCGGCCCAGTCGAGCGCGGCGGGCTTGCGCGCCAGGGTCCGTACCGGCACGGACACGAACTCGGCGAAGGTCCCGCCCCGCACGTAGTCCTTCCGGGCGTACGCGAACACCTCGTCGCCCTCCGCGCATTCGGGAACGTCGATGCCCACCCGCTCCACGGTCCCGGACACGTCCCAGCCGGGGACCACGGGGAAGACGACGTCCATGAGGCCGTCGAGCCCGCCCGCCATGATCTTCCAGTCGACGGGGTTGACGCCGGCGCACTTCACCCGGACGAGGACCTCTCCCGGCGCGACCTTCGGCATCGGCAGCCTGGTCTCGGTGAGCACCTCCGTCCCGCCGTACGTCTCGTACGCCATCGCCCGCATGGTGTCCTGGGACATGTACCGATACCGACCTCTCCGCGACGCAGTGGTTGGACCCCCCGGCCCCGACCCCGCCCCGGGGCCCATCCCACCACGTACCGGGGCCGGCCCGCGGCAGGCGGGCCCGCTCACTCGTATTCGGTGCCGCCCTTGCGCGTCAGGTACGCCGGGCTGACCGCCTTCGCGATGGCCCGGCCGCCCACGACCGGGCTGTACCGCTCCGTCGCGGGCCGGATGACGACGCCCTCGCGCAGGTGCACGGACTTGCCCGACACCGTCTCGCGACCGCTCGCCCACTCCAGGACGGTGTCGAGGGCGTACGGGCCCTCGTACAGCCGCGGCACCAGGGGGAGTTCACCGCCGGCGAGCAGCTCCGCCGGGTCCAGCCAGCGGACCTGACCGTCGATCTCGGCCGACACGTCGAACACGGCGAAGGCGGGCGGCGCATCGGCGGTGCGCACGTCCGTGCCGTACGCGAGGTCCTGGACGCCCGCCCCGTACACCTCGCCGAAGATCCCGATCCGGGTCGCGCCGAGCCGGGTGGCGAGTTCCGCGGCGACGGTGGGTACGTCGTGGCCCCGTACGGCCCGCCAGTAGAGGTTGCGCTCCTCCTCCTTGAGGGCCAGGCCCTTCCCGCCGAACCCCTTCGAGGTGACGAGGCTCCTCGCCCCCTCCACGACGTACGTGAACAGGCAGGCGGTGCCGTGCAGTTTCTCGGTGAGGACGACCGGCTCGCCCTCCTCGAAGATCTGCGGGTAGCGCTGGAGGTTCTCGATGTCCACCCAGGGCAGCAGGTCGGGGGCGGCCTCGACCTCTCCGCTCATGGTGGTGGGTATCGGTGGGGCCCATTTGGTGATGCCGAGCAGCTCCGCGAAGTCCGTGCCCTCCTCGGCCGCCTTCACCAGGTCGACGCCGTCGAGCGCGCGCGGCCGGCAGACGAGGCCCTGCGAGAGCTCTCCGCGCAGCCGGACGGCCTTGACCCGATCGGCGGAGCCGCCGGCGAGCCGACCGGTCAGGCCCAGCTCCTCGATCAGGTCGGCGGGCAGCACGGCCTGCTCGGGGATGTAGACGGCGAACTCACCCGTGCGGTAGGCGCCCTTCGCGATCACGGCGCGGTAGAGGCCCACTTGGGCCAGTTCCAGCGCGTCGGCGTTCGGGTGCTCGTGGACGGTCAGCTCTTCGGCGGTGACTCGCAAAGTCGACATGGGCGTCTCCTCGTACGGTGGTTCGTGATCGGTCCCCACTTTCCGGCCACGGATTTCCGCTGGTCCAGTGGAAATCGGGGTGTTAGCCTGCCGCGCCGCCCCATACGGCTGCATGCACCACGCATGTGCGTTCCACGGCACCCAGGAGGCCTCCATGCCACGTCGTCCGGTCACCGTCGTCACGGGCGGCAGCAGGGGCATCGGCGCGGCGACCTGCCTGCGGCTGGCGGCCGACGGGCACGACCTCGCGCTGGGGTACGTCCGTGACGCGTCGGCCGCCGAGGCCGTCGCCGAGCGCGTACGGTCGGCGGGGGCGCGGTGCGTGACCGTACGCGTCGACACCGCCGAGGAGCAGGACGTCGACCGGCTCTTCGACATCGCCGGGGCCGAACTGGGCATGGTGACCGGCCTGGTCAACAACGCCGGGGTGACGGGCCCGCTGGGCCGGCTCGCGGACGCCCGGACCGAGGACCTGCGGCGGGTGGTCGAGGTGAACCTCCTCGGGTACCTGCTGTGCTGCCGCCGGGCGGCCCGGGACATGGCGGAGTCGGGCGGCGGGGCCATCGTGAACGTGTCCTCGGCGGCGGCCACCCTCGGCAGCCCCGGGGACTACGTCCACTACGCGGCGACGAAGGCCGCGACCGACGCGCTGACGGTCGGGCTCTCCAAGGAGCTCGGGCCGGACGGGATCCGGGTCAACGCGGTGGCCCCCGGCATCATCGAGACCGACATGCACGCGGCGATGGGCGACCCGGACCGCCCCGCCCGCGCCGCCGCCGGCATCCCGCTCGGCCGGCCCGGACAGCCGGAGGAGATCGCCGGAGCGATCGCATGGCTGCTGGGCCCGGACGCCTCGTACACGACGGGAACGGTCCTGCGGGTCTCCGGCGGCCGCTGACCGCGCGGTGGGGCCGGGGGACGCGGCAACGCGTACCGCACCCGGACGACCGTGCCGGCGGCCCCGGCGGACGCGGCACCCGAGTGGGTCCGCCGGGATGCGGCCCGCCGGGCACCGGTGTGGACTCTGGATGGCCGAGTGGCCCTCGCGGACACGGACCCGCGGGCCGCGCTACCAGTTGGAGGAACACCCGATGTCGTCGAGCAAGCCGAGCATCGTCTTCGCCCACGGCCTGTGGGCCGACGGATCCTGCTACAGCAAGCTGATCCCCACCCTCCAGCGCGAGGGCCACGAGGTGGTGTCGGCGCAGAACAGCCTGGATTCCCTCGAAGGGGACGTGGCCGCCGTCCACCACGCACTGGGACGGGTCAGCAGCCCGGCCATCCTCGTGGGCCACTCCTGGGGCGGCTACGTCATCACCGCCGCCGGCACGGACGACCGCGTCGCCGGGCTCGTCTACATCGCCGCCCTGGCCCCGGACGCCGGGGAGAGCCCGCAGGAACTGATCGGCAGGTTCGACGCACCGCCGCTCTTCTCCCACCTCGACAACGAGGAGGGGCGCATCTGGATCGCGCGCGACGGCATCTCCGACTTCTGCGGCGACCTCCCGCAGGAGGAGCAGCAGCTGGTGTGGGCCACCCAGGGCGCGCCGCGTGCGGAGGTCCTGGGGTCGACGGTCGACACCCCGGCCTGGCGGTCCAAGCCCAGCTGGTTCCTGGTCACCACGCAGGACCACGCCGTGAACCCGGAACTCCAGCGGTTCGGGGCCCAGCGCATGGGAGCCACCGTCGCCGAGGTGTCCTCCGCCCACGTCCCGATGCTGTCCCAGCCCGAAGCCGTCCTCAGCCTCATCCGGAAGGCCGCCGGATCGGTGTAACCGGTGGCCGTGAGACCGCTGAGCCGGGATCATGCGACGATGATCCCGAACCTCCCAGCCGACTGGACGATCGAGCGCGTGCGGACCCTGTCCGGTGACGCGAGCGCCACCCCGCTCTCCCTCGACCGGTTCGTGGTCGTCGAGGACTTCGAACGGGGCGACTACTCCGTGCTCCGGCCGCGGGTGATCCTCTCGTTCCACGGGCTGTGCCTCGTACAGGACGACGACGAGTGGTTCATGGGCGAGCTGGACGATGACGGCTCGATCGCCTGCTGGTCCTCGTACGGATCCGACCTCGCGGAAGCCATCCGGGCTCTCTGAGCGACGCCCGGCCACGCCGTCGGCCGGCCTAGTCGAGGGCCGCCTGGGTGGCGGGGCCGTAGACGCCCTGGGGGTCGCCCTTGATGTCGCGGTCGCGCTGGAGCTGGCTGACACCGCGTTTCGTCTGGCCGTCGTAGACGCCCGTGACGGAGACGTACGTGAACCCCTGCCCGAGCAGGAACTCCTGCAGGGCGCGCACCTGCGGCCCCTTGTCCCCCATGCGCAGCGTCGCAGCGGGTACGCCCGCCTTCGCGGTCGACGGGCTCGCGGACGGTGTCGGATCGGGGGCCTGGGTGGTGGGCGGGCCGGAGGACCGGGGGGCCGACGGGGAAGGGCTCGGGCTCCGGGTCGGCCCGGTCGGTTCGGGTGTCCCGGTCGGCTCCGCCCCGGACCCCGGCATGCGGCCCGGGAGACCGGGCACGGTCAGTTCGGTCGGCGCCTTCGCCCGGGGTGGTTTCGGGTCGTCGGGACCGGTCAGCATCAGGACCAGGCCACCGGCCGCACCCAGTCCGAGCAGGGTGAACACGGCGATCACGAGCGGGTCGGCGCCGCGGCGCTCCCGGCGGCGACCGGCGGGCGGGGTCTGCGCGGGGGCCCGCCCGGAGTCGGTTCCCCGGTCCGGCGCGGGCACGGGCGCGGGCACGGGGGCCGCCGCGTACGGGGCCGGGTCCTGGTGCTGGTCCTGGTGGGGCACGGGGTCCGTGTGCGGCCACGCGTGCGTCGGCGGACCGGACGGCCACACGGTGGGCTGGGGCACGTACGGGTAGGCGAAATGGCGCTCGTCGGGCGACGCGCCGTGCTCATCGGTGTCGTGGGACATGTTCGCTCCCGGCGAGGACGGGGGCCGGCGCGGCGGTGCGGTGCCGGCCCCCACCCGGCCGGTCAGGCCCTGCGCCGCCGGGCGGTGAGGGCCGGGACGGCCGCGCCGGCGGCCGGGGCCGGTCCGGGCGTGCCGAGTGCGGGGGAACCGCCGGAGGCGGCCGGGGCGAGCGATGAGCGGACGGACGCGGGTCTGGACATCTGCGGTTCTCCGAAGTGCGGCTCAAGCGGTGCGGCTGCGGTGCGACTGCGGCGGTTCTGTGGGTCCTGCGCGGTGGTGGTGCTGCGGTGCTTCCGTGGTGGTGGTTGATCGGCGCACTCTTTCCCTCCGGGACGGGCCCGGTCAAGCCGGGTGTCCGGTCTGCCCCGACGCGTCCCCCGTGTCGGTTCGGCGCCGGATCGCCGTGGCCCACACGGTGCCGGCGGCGAGCAGCATCAGGGCCGCTCCGCCGAGCGGGGCGGCGGGGACGGAGAGGTTGTCGACCGCGAGGCCTCCGAACAGGGCCCCGGCCGCTATCGCCAGGTTGAACATGGCCACCATCAGCGAGGACGCGGCTTCCGCGGCGGTCGGAGCGGCCTTGATCATCCACTTCTGCACGCTCACCGACACCCCTCCGTACACGAGCCCCCAGGCGACCAGCAGCGTGGTTCCGGCGACCGCTCCCGGCAGGACCGCGATGAGCGCGAGGATCAGGGTGAGGAAGGAGCTGATCAGGAGCAGGTTCCGGTACGCGTCGCGCGCCCCGGCGAGGAAGTTGCCGGCGACGCCCGCGAGTCCGTAGCCGAGCAGGAGCACGCTGACCCGGTCGGCGCTGATGCCGGAGACGTCCTGGAGGATCGGCCGTACGAACGTGTAGGCGGCGAACTGCCCGGTCACCACGAGGAAGGTGACGATCACACCCGCCCGGACCGCACGGTTCCGGCGGAGCAGCGCGGGCAGTTCACGGAAGGCGATGTGCCGGGTCGGGGGCAGCGGGGGCAGGAAGAGGATCAGGGCGGCGAGGGTGACCACTCCGAGGCCGCAGACCGCCGCGAAGGCGGTGCGCCAGCCGCCGAGTTCGCCGAGCAGGGTGCCGGCGGGTACGCCGAGCACGGAGGCGGTGGGGACGCCGCTGAACACGAGCGCGGTCGCCCGGCCGACGTGCCCCTCGGGAACGAGACGCCCCGCGAGCCCGCCGGCTATCGCCCAGAACCCGCCGACGCTGACGCCGACGAGCAGGCGGGCGGTGAGGAGGACGGTGAAGTTCGGGGCGAGGACCGCGGCGAGGTTGGCGGCGGTCATCAGGGCGATGAGCACGCAGAGCACGTGCCGCCGGTCGAGCCGGCCGGCGCCGACGGTGACGAGCGGGGCGCAGAACCCCGCGATCAGCCCGGGCACGGTGACCATCAGTCCGGCGGTGCCGTCGGAAACCCCGAGGTCGGCGGCGACGGGGGTGAGGAGTCCCACGGGCAGCAGCTCGGAAGTGATCAGGCAGAAGATCCCGAGGGCGACGGCGAACACGGCCGCCCAGCCCTTCCAGACAGCAGGAGCAGGGCCGGGGGCAGGTGCGGGACCGGTTCCGGCGGGCGGCGCGGAGCCGGGCGGGGTTTCCGGGTCGGGCGAGGGAGCGGGGTCACCGGGCGCGGCGGCTGCGGTCATCGATCGTTACTCCGTACGAGACGTTCGGCGGGCAGGACTCGACGGCGCGGGGTGCCGGGGGTCGCGCCTCCACCGGCATCCGCACCGCCGTTCCGATCACCCGGTCTCCCCACGCGTTCCCACGCGTTCCGCGTCCTGAGTCACTCGGACGCGTGAGGTGGAGGACCGGGTCCGCCGCAGGGTACGGCACAGTGGTCGAATGCAGTTACGCCGGGCCGTTCCCCTGTCCCTCGTCGCGCTCCTCGCAAGCGCCGGCTGTGTCTCCGTGGGTCCGGAGGCTTCGATTCCGGCGCCCTCGCGCGGCTCCGTACCGCCCGTGGACGCGCCTGACGTGCCGCTCTCCCTCCCCCTGGGCAAACTCCCGGCCTCCCCCGCACCGGAACCGGACCCGGAGCCTTCTCCCGCCCGTTCCGGGAAGACGCCGGTCCAGCCCCGACGGGCGCGCACGCCCGGCCCCGCGACCACCCGCCCGCGCCGCAAACCCGCGCCTCCCCCGCACCGGCCGCGCCCCGAGGAGCTGTGCGCGGCGGCGGAGGGCTCCGTACCGGCGTCCATCGTGGACCTGTGCCTGCGGCAGTACGGGCGCTGACCGGCGGATGTGAAGCTTGACCCTCCCCCTGTGTCAGGGCCTGCACTGGAGAGCGTCATGTTCAGCATCGGAGATTTCGCCAAACACGGCCGGGTGTCGGTCCGCATGTTGCGTCATTACGACGCCCTCGGACTGCTCCGCCCGGCCCGTGTCGACCCCTTCACCGGCTACCGCTTCTACGAGGCGGGCCAGCTCGCCCGCCTCAACCGTGTCATCGCGCTCAAGGAACTCGGCTTCAGCCTCGATCAGGTGGGGTCGATCCTCGACGAGCGGGTCGGCCCGCAGGCGCTGCGCGGCATGCTGCGGCTGCGGCAGGCGGAGCTGGAGACCGCCATGGCCGCCGCGGCGGCCCGGCTGGTGCAGGTCGAGGCGAGGCTCCGGACCATCGAGAGCGAGGGATCCATGTCCGCCTACGACATCGTCGTGAAGAGCCTCCCACCCGTCCGGCTCGCCGAACTGACCGGGATCGCGGGGAGTTACGAACCGCACGACATCAGCCCGGTCATCGGGCCCCTGTACGAGGAGCTGTGCCGCTCGATGGAACGGGCGGGGGTGGCTCCGACCGGGCCGGGCATCGCCTACTACGAGGACGCGCCCGACGGGGCGATCCGCGTGCACGCGGCGCTGCCGGTGGCGGCGTCGGTCGACGCCGGGCAACTGGGCGGTGAGGTACGGATCGTCACGTTGCCCGGGGTCGAGCGGGCCGCGACGGTGGTGCACCGGGGTTCGATGGACGGGGTGCTGCCCACGGCGCAGGCTCTGGCCCGGTGGATCGACGCGAACGGACACCGGTCGGCGGGGTACGCGCGGGAGCTGACGCTGGCCTGCCCGGAGGACCGCGAGCAGTGGGTCACCGAATTGCAGGAGCCGCTCGCCTGAGGCGGCGCGGGCGTGCGGTGCGGCGGACGGTGCGCAGGCGGCACATGGCGACGTGGCCGCGCCGCCGCCACTCGGCGCGCGGCAGCCCGGCGCGGTGACCGCCGCCGGAGATGAGGGCGTTGACCGGGGTCATCGGGTCGGCGCCCAGCCCCTTGGCCACGAGGACCCCGACCACGAGCGGAGCCAGGGCCACGGCCAGGGCCGTCCCGGCGGTGGTCACGTGCTGCCTGGTCGGCCGGAGTGCGGTGGGCGTCGTACCGCGGGGGGTCTCGGTGGTCATGGCCCCATTCGACCAGCGGCGGCGCGTCGGGGAATCGGGGCGGATACTCAGGCCGTTGGGTACGACGTACTCAGACGGGCGGGGAGACGGGCGGGGAGGAGCGGCGCATGTCGGAGGGAACCGGACGGGTCTTCGAGCCCGCGACCGGCGACGGACCGGGGCCGGGACCGGGACCGGGCCCCGCGGCGACCGGGCGGGAAGCCGAGGTGCGCACGGCCTACGAAGGCCTGCTGCAGATCCGCCGCCTGGTGGGCGGCCCGGCGGGCGCCTCGGTTCCCGCGCCGTGGGAGGTGCGGCAGGCTCCGCGCGCGGTGGCCCTGGCCCTGGAGGCCGCGGGCGTCCCTCCCTCGGCGCTGGACGCGGAGGGCCGCCGGACGCGTACGGGCTACCGGGTGACCGCCGCGACGGAGCCCGGGCGCGCGGAGGTGACCTGGCTCGGCGCACCGGGATCCGGCGCGGCCGAGGAGGAACAGGATCGGCTGGGGGACTGCGCGGCGGTGCTGGAACGGGCCGGTTGGGTGTGCCTGCTGTACCGGGGTCCGCGCCGCCGCCGCTTCCTGGAGGTGGAACCGCCGCGCTGAGCGCCCGGCGCGGCGGAAATCCGCCGGCGTGCGCCCTCCGGCCCCGGCAGACTGCCCGGATGGGCATGCTCGATGCGATGGCGGACCGGCTCGGCCGGGGCGAGACCGTGGAATTCCGGCCGACCGGCGACTCGATGGTTCCGCTCGTCCGCAGCCGGCAGAAGGTGCGGGTCGTGCCCGCCGACCCGGCGCTCCTGGAGGTCGGCGACATCGTCCTCGTCCGCGTCTCGGGCACGGTGTACCTGCACCTGGTGTCGGCCGTGGACGGCCCGCGCCGCCGGGTGCGGATCGCCAACAACCGGGGCCGCGTCAACGGCTGGGCGGGCCACGACCGGGTGTTCGGCATCTGCGTGTCCGTGGACGGCGTACCGCGCCCGCGTGCCGAGGCGAAGGTGCGAGGGGCCGCGTCGCGGGCCGCGTCCGGGCCGGTGGTGTTGCCCGAGGTCTGGCCCGTCGCGCTGACCACCGAGCGACTCGAGCTCGTACCCCTGCGCCCTTCGCACGCCGAGGAGATGGCCGGCGTGCTGTCCGATCCCGCCCTGCACTCCTTCATCGGCGGTGAGCCGCTGCCGCCCGACGCGTTGCGTGCGCGCTACGAGCGGCTCGCGGCCGGGTCGCCCGATCCCGGGGTGGTCTGGTGCAACTGGGTGCTGCGGCTGCGCGCCGGGCGCGAGCTCGTCGGTACCGTGCAGGCGACCGTCGAACCGGCGCGGAGCCGCGCCGAGCTGGCCTGGGTCGTGGGTACGCCCTGGCAGGGCCGTGGGCTGGCGGCGGAGGCGGCACGGGCGCTCGCCGACCGGTTGCGGGAGCTGCCCGTCGGCCTCCTCGTCGCGCACGTGCACCCGGACCACGCCGCCTCGGCCGCGGTGGCCGCCGCCTGCGGGCTGCGGGCCACCCCGCACCGGCAGGACGGCGAGGTCCGTTGGGAGTCCGGCGGCGGCCCGGACGGTCCTACCGGTCGAGCGTGAGCAGGAGCACGTCCACCTCCTCGCCGCGTGACCGGGCGAACTCCCGGGTGCGGCCGGTGACGGTGAAGCCGCATTTCCCGAGGACCCGGACCGCGGCCGCGTCGTCGGCGACGGCCCCGGCGTACAGGGGGCGGGTGCCCTCCAGCCGGACCAGTTCGGCCACGGCCCGGCTCGCGATCCCCCGCCCCCGGTGCTCGATGCCGATCACGTACGTCACCTGGCGAGCGCCGGGCTGCCCGAAGACGCCGGCGTAGCCGACCACGGCCCCGTCCGCCACCACGGTGCGCAGGGTGACGGCGGGGTCGTGGCGGATCCCCGCCCAGTCCGTGTCGAACTGCTCGCGGTCGTGGGAGTGGGCCCCGGCCCGCCCTGGTGCGTACCGCAGGCCGGGGTCCGTCAAGTGCTCCCAGAAGACGTCCAGGTCACCGTCCCGGGTCTCGCGCAGCTCGATCACGATGTGCATGCGCCGGTCCCGCTCCCCTGGTCACGGTGCGCCGAAGGTCAGTGTCAGTTGGGGCGTCCCCTCACCCGCCGGGGCTTCGGAGGACCACAGCCACAGGGCGTCCGTGCCGGTGCTGCTCAGCGCCAGGTCGTAGCCGCCGCCGAGCGCCGCGGCGACGCTCGCCGTGGTCAGCGCGGCGGTGTGCACCGCCGAGCCGTCGGGGATCCCGGCGAAACCGCCGAGCGACACGGCGCCCAGGCCGGGGCGGTTGTTGTACGTGGCCCCGGTCTCGGTCCACGCCCCGGTGACGGGGACCACCGAAACGGTGTCCGTCGTGCCGGCGCCGTTCATGGTGCTGGTCTTCACGCTCAGGACGGCCGACTTGAGCACCGTCCCGGCGGGCGCGGCGGGAAGGTCGAAGCGCAGGTAGCTCGCGTAGAACGAGGTGCCGCGCACGGCGAGGGAGCTGGAGGTCCCGTAGTTGGTGTCGGGGGCGCCGGCGTTGGCGTAGGTGTCCTCCGAGGCGGTGACCTGGAGCACCTGGTCGGCCGGGGCGGTGGCGAGGGCGTAGTGGTTCTGCACCTGCGCCGCGCTCAGGACGGTCGGGTAGACGGCCGTCTCGTCGAGCTGCCCCGCCCAGTACTCGCTGATGGGGCGGTCGGGCCAGCCGCCGAGGCTGTCGCCGCCCGCGTGCCAGTAGCCGGCGAAGTTCTCGTTCGTGGTGACGGCCAGGGTGCCCTTCTGGGCGCCGTCCACGTAGAGGGTCATCCCGCCGGGGCCCTGGGTGGCGACGACGTGGTGCCAGGCGTTGTCGTTGTAGGTGCCCGCGGTGGTGATGGTGCGGGTGGCTCCGGTGTAGACGCCGAAGACGAGCCGGCCGTCGTTGGTCATGTAGATGTGCTTGTCGTACTGATTGCTGCCGCGGGACTGGTTGCTTCCGAAGCCGAAGAGCTTGCCGCCCCGGGTGGTGTTCGTCCTGAACCAGGTCTCGATGGTGTAGGTGTTCCCCACGGTCTGTCGCTCGTCCCCGTACACCTGGGTGTCGGTGCCGTTGAAGCCGATCGCCGTGCTCGCGCCGGAGACCGCTCCCGGGGTCTGCCGCAGGGCGGGGGCGTTCAGGTGCGCGCCGCTCTTGTTGCCCGAGACGGAGGAGTCGGCGACGAAGGGCAGGGCCGACTCGTCGTAGCGCCAGTACTGCCGCGCCCCGTCGGCCCGGACCTGGCTCGGGTAGGCGTCCGCCTTCGTGGGGACGGTGACGCTCGCCGTGGCCGACAGGGCACTGGTGTTGCCGGCCGCGTCGGTGGCCGTCACACGGTAGGTGTACGACTGGCCCGCCGTCACGGTCGTGTCGGTCCACGAGGCCTGCGGGCGCTTGAAGAACAGCGAGTCGGCGGTGACCGTCGCGATGGGCGTGGCCGCGCCGTTCCGGTAGACCTTGTACGTCAGCGTGCTGTCGTCGAGGTCGAGGCTGGTGCGCCAGCGCACCTGCACCTCACCCGGCTTGAAGGCGACCGCGCTCGCGACGGGCACGCTGGGCGCCCCGGTGTCCCCGGTGGAGGCGAAGCGGGTCAGGCTCTGCTGCGCCGCGCCGTTGACGGTGGTGAACTCACCGCCGACCCACAGGTACTGCACGCCGCTCTTGGAGCCGACGGTCATCACGCGCGGGCCGATTCCCTCGCCGATGCCGTCGTTGGTGTCGGGGGCCCAGCCCAGCTTGCCGGTGCCGGTGGTGGGCTGGGCGAGCAGGTGGTGGCGCTGGCCGTCGGGGAACTCGCCGACGCCGGAGCAGTCGTGTGCGTGCGAGGCACTGTAGAGGACGCCCTGGTACGGCAGTACGGCCTGGGTGGCGCCCAGGCAGGTGTCGCGCCAACGCTGGTTGAAGTCGGTGAGGTTCAGGGCGATGCGGCCGTCGAAGACGCCGCCGCCGGTGCCCTCGTTGGCGGTGTAGAAGCCGGTCGCGTCGGTCGCGATGTCCTTGACCACCGAGTTGGTCTCGATGAAGCCGGCGTAGGACTTGGTGAGTGCGCCGCTCGTCGCGTCGACGACGGCCAGCGCGTGCGTGTTCGTACCGTTGACCGTGAAGAAGTCGCCGCCGAGGACGACGTTCTTGCCGTCCGGGGTGACCTCGATCGCGCGCCCGGGCTCGTCCGCGTCGGCGGTGAAGGGCTTGAGGGCGCCGTCGGCCGCGCCGACGGCGGCGAAGCGCTGACGGGACTGGCCGGCGACGCTGAGGAAGTCGCCGCCCGCGTAGACGGTGTCGCCGGTGACGGCGAGGGCCCGGACGGTGGCCGCGAAGGCGGGCCGGAAGTCCGTCTTCACCGTGCAGCTCGCCACGTCCACGGCGGCGAGGCTGGAGACGGCGGTTCCGTTGACGGCACCGAAGTAGCCGCCCGCGTACAGGGTCTTCTTGTCCGGGGAGAGGGCCAGCGCGCGGACGGTGGCGGTGCCGGAGGCGACGGTGAAGGACAGGGCGCAGGAGGTCGGTGCGCCGGTCGCGGCGTCGAGCGCGACGAAGTTCACGGCCGACTGCTCGGCGCCGGCGCCGCCCGTGGGCGGGCGCACGGCGGAGAAGGTGCCGCCGACGAAGACCTGCCCGGCCGCCTCGGCGAGGGCCCAGACCACGCCGTTGGGCTGCCAGGTGGGCAGCGGGTCGGCGGTGAAGGCGACGGGCGGGGTGACGGCCGCGGCCTGCGGGACGAGGCCGAGGCCGAACCCGGCGCCGGTTCCGGCCAGGGACAGGGCGACGGCGGCCGCGAGCCCTCTGGATCTACGCATGAACCCCCCAGTTCTCTGTGCGGTGTGACCGTACGGGCGCACCCTAGGGCGATTCGGTGTTCTGTTCACGCCAAATGAAGGATCGGTTGCCAATTCGCGTCACCGGCATGGGAAGCGGACCGCTCCCTCACTCCGTCCCGGCCGCCGGGAGGAACTTGCCCGCCTTCAGTTCGAGCTGACCCTCGAAGTACGCCGCCGCGTCGGGCCGCATCCGGGCGAGGGCGACCATGCCGGTGATGATGACGTCGCACACCTCGTCGTGGACGTCCTCCCAGCTGTGCGAGTGGCCCTTGCGGGGGTTGGTGCCCTTGGCGCCGATCACGGCCTGGGCGGCCTCGCCGAACTCCTCGCCGATCTTGAGCACTTGCAGGACGTGGCTCTCCTCCGGCCGTATCCCCTTGCCGGCGTCCGAGGCGTTGAAGCGGTCGGCGAGTGCGCGGATGGTGTCCCATGGGGTCGTCACGGCCAGACCCTACAGGTGGCGGCGGTTCAGCGCGGCTTCGCGCGGACGTGCATCCGCTCCCCCTGCCTACCGAAGAGGCTGAGGATCTCCACGGGCCGCCCGTCCGCGCTGGTGAACCAGTGGGGCAACCGGGTGTCGAACTCGGCCACTTCGCCCGGGCCGAGGACGAGGTCGTGCTCGGCGAGGACCAGGCGCAGCCGGCCGGTGAGCACGTACAGCCATTCGTAGCCCTCGTGCGTACGGTGGTCCGGCTCGGAGCCCCGGTCGGTGATGATCATTTTGTACGCCTGGAGTGGGCCCGGAGTCCGGGTCAGGGGGACGAACGTACCGCCGCTGGGCAGCGGGTGGGGCGTGAGCCGGACCCGGGGATCACCCACCTCCGGGGCGCCGACCAGGTCGTCCAGCGGCACCCCGTACGCCCCGGCGAGCGGGAGCAGCAGTTCCAGGCTGGGGCGGCGACCGCCGGACTCCAGCCGCGAGAGGGTGCTCTTGGAGATGCCGGTCGCCTCGGAGAGCGCGGCCAGGGTGAGACCCCGGGCGGCGCGCAGCCGGCGGAGCCGGGGGGCGACCTGGTCGAGGACGGCCCGGTACGGCCCCGGCTCGTCCGGTGCGGTGTCCGGCGCGTTGCCGGGTGCGGTGTCCGGCGAGTCGTCCGGTGCGGTGTCGGCTGAGGCGTTCATGGGGGCATTCCATCCCCCCGTCCCGGAAACGGCAACAAGAGTTGCCGCGGCGGCTTCGCGGGCGCACGCTCCGGCCCATGAATCCTCACAGTGACGCGACCCCGGTCGGCGCGGGACCACACGACGACGAGCGGCAGGGGGCGGCGGGGCCCGTCCGACGCCGGACCCCGGTGCCCTGGGCGCTCGCGAGCCTGTCGCTGTCCATGCTGCTGTCCTCCCTCGGCACCAGCATCGCCAATGTCGGGCTGCCCACGCTGGCGCGGGCGTTCGACGCCTCCTTCCAGCAGGTCCAGTGGATCGTCCTCGCCTATCTCCTCGCCATCACCACCCTCATCGTCGGCGCCGGCCGGCTCGGTGATCTCTTCGGCCGCAGAAGACTGCTGCTGGGCGGCGTGCTCCTGTTCACGGTGGCGTCCGCCCTGTGCGCGGCCGCGCCGGCGCTCTGGTGGCTGATCGCCGCCCGGTCGGTACAGGGTCTCGGAGCGGCCGTCATGATGGCCCTCACCATGGCCTTCGTGGGCGAGACGGTTCCGAAGGAGCGGACCGGCAGGGCGATGGGGCTGCTCGGGACGATGTCCGCGGTGGGCACCGCTCTGGGTCCCTCGCTGGGCGGCGCGCTCATAGCCGGGCTCGGCTGGCGTTCCGTGTTCCTCGTCAACGTGCCGCTGGGCGTCCTCACCCTCGTGCTCGCGCACCGCTTCCTGCCCGCCGACCGGCGGCAGGAGCCCGGGGCCGGGCGGCGCGGCTTCGACCGCCTGGGCACCCTGCTGCTCGCCGTGACGCTCGGGGCCTACGCACTCGCCATGACGATCGAGCGCGGCCGGTTCGGTGCGCCCGGTCTGGCCCTGCTGCTCGCCGCCGCCGTCGGTGCCGTTCTCTTCGTACGCGCCGAGGCCCGGGCGGCGGCGCCGCTGGTCCGGCTCACGACCTTGCGCGATCCGGTGCTCGGCGCGGGACTCGCGATGAGCGCGCTCGTGTCGACGGTGATGATGGCGACGCTGGTCGTCGGCCCGTTCTACCTCGCTCGCACGCTCGGCCTCGACGAGGCGCCCGTCGGTCTGGTCCTGTCCGTGGGACCGCTGGTCGCCGCTGTCACGGGGGTGCCGGCCGGGCGGGGCGCGGACCGGTTCGGCACCCGGCGCACGACCATCGTCGGGCTCGCCGCGATGGCCGCGGGCTGCGCGCTGCTGGTCCTCCTTCCCGCGACGCTCGGAGTGGGGGGCTACGTGCTCCCCATCGCGGTCGTGACGAGCGGCTACGCGCTCTTCCAGACGGCCAACAACACGGCCGTGATGGCGGATGTGGCGCCGGGTCAGCGGGGCGTCGTCTCGGGACTGCTCAATCTGTCGCGCAACCTCGGACTCGTCACGGGTGCCTCGGTCATGGGCGCCGTGTTCGCCTTCGCGTCGGCGGCCGGCGATGTGGCGACCGCGTCCCCCGGAGCCACGGCCACGGGCATGCGGACCACGTTCGCGGTCGCGGCGGTCGCGATCTGCCTCGCGCTCACGCTGGCGTGGAAGCTCGCGCCGGCGGTTCCCGGCCGGCTCCGGTCAGAGCACTAGCCGGCCGCGTGGATCCGGTGGACGCGGAGGGCGAGTTGGAGTTCCAGGGCTCGCTCCGGGCGCTGCCAGTCCGTGCCGAGCAATCGGCCTATCCGGTCGAGGCGTTGGACCACCGTGTTGATGTGCACGTGGAGGGATTCCCTGGCCCTGGACTGGTTCATGCCGGCGTCGAAGTACACGGTGAGGGTGCGTACGAGGTCGGTGCCGCGCTGTGCGTCGTACTCGATCAGGGGGCCCAGCGTCCGGTGGACGTAGCCGGCCAGGTCCGTCGGGTCGCCGAGCAGTACGCCGAGGAAGCCCAGGTCGCGCAGGGAGGCTCCGGTGCCGGAGCGGCCCAGCGCGCGCAGGGCGGTGCGGCAGCGGCGGGCCTCGGCGTAGGCGTCGGCGAACGCCGCGTGGCCGGTGGCCGGGCCCGCGGCGCCGACCGTGACGGGGGTGGCCAGCGCCTGGCCGAGCTCGTTCGCGAGGCCGGCCGCGCAGGCGCTGGGGGTTTCGGAGGGGCATATGAGGACCACGTCCCCGTGGTGCACCCCGGCCAGGCCCTTGCGGGTGTGTGCGATACGGGCGGCCGCGGTGAGCAGCCGCGGCCTCGACGCGCTCCCGGGGTGCGGGGCGGTGCCCGGACCGGGCGCCTCGGGGTGCAGGACGAACACCGCGTGCGCCTGGTGCAGGTTCACGCCGAGGCGCCGCGCGCGGCCGGCCAGTCCGGCCGGGTCCGCGGCCCCGCCGAGGAGGTCGCCGAGGAGTTCGCCCCGTACCCGGTCCTCGGCCTCCGCCACCGAGCGGCGCAGGAGCAGGAGCAGCGCCGTGACCACGGCGGCCCGTTCGAAGAGGCGGCGGTCCGCGTCGTCGAGGTCGGCGCGGCCGCTCAGGGTGATGCTGCCGAGCGGTTCGGGTCCGGCGAGGACCGCGCACACCCAGGTTCCCGCGACGGGCACGGCCCGTCCGTCGGCCCGGGAAGCGGCGACGGCCCGGGCCGACGGGGGCCGCGGGTCGGTGCCCGCCCGGGCGAGCTCGATGCCGTCGGCGTCGTGGATGAGGGTGCCGCCCCGCAGCAGGGCGCCGATGGCGGTCGCGACGTCGGTGACGTCCCCGCCGCGCAGCACCAGGTCGGTCAGCCGGTCGTGGGCGTCCTCGGCTCGACGGATGGCCGCGCTGTGCGCCTCGATGGTCCGCGACGCCGCGTTCAGGTCGACCAGCGCGGTCCGCGTCTCGTCCAGCAGCCGGGCGCCGTCGATGGCGATGGCGGCGTGGTCGGCGAGGGAGGACAGCAGCGCGATCTCGTCCGGGGTGAACGAGCGGGTGGTGCGGTCCGCCGCGAAGAGGACGCCGATCACCTGGGCTCCCAGGCGCAGCGGTACGCCGAGGATGGCGCGCAGCCCTTCCTCGGCGACGGCGTGGTCGATGGTCGCGGTGTGCCGGAACCGGGGGTCGTCGCGGTAGTCGCCCGTGGTGTAGGGGCGGGCCGATTCCGCGACGAGCCCGCCCAGGCCCTCGCCCATGCCGAGGCGCACCCGTTGGAACGCGGCCGAGACGGAGCCGTCGGTGACGCGCATGTACGTGTCGCCGGCCTCGTCGTCGTTGAGGGACAGGTACGTCACGTCGGTGCCCAGGAGCAGCTTCGCCCGGTGGACGATGGCCTTGAGCACCGCGTCCAGGTCCCGGAGCCCGGCGAGGTCCCCGGCGGTGTCGAAGAGCGCGGCGAGCTCGGCTTCGCGCCGACGGTGCTGGCTGAGCGTACGGCGTATGCGCAGCGCGATCCCGGTGGCGTCCGCCATCGCCGCCGCCTCCGCCTCGGAGAGGTCCGCGTCCGGTCCGGGCGGCAGCGTGAAGCTCTCGGCCGGCGCGCCCTCGACCAGCAGGTTCAGCAGGTTCAGCGTGTGGCGCAGGGCGGTGTTCGGTTGCTTGCCTGGGGTGGGCATCAGGGGCGCTCTCCGTCAGCTCCGCGACGCGCGCAGCGAGTACAGGACGGGCAGGTGGGTGTCTCCGAAGGGAAGCCGGTACAGGCCGTCCTGACTTCGGCTCAGGATGCCCCGGGGGTCGAACTCGGCGGCGGTGTGCTCGCCCAGGTGCTTCACGGTGAGCCCGGCGTCGGCGATCGCGCTGACGATGTCGCCGAGGGAGTGCGGGTACTGGACGCTGTCGTGCGCGGGCACGGGCATCCCCGGTTCGGCGTAGGTCCCGGTGACCGTCTCGCGCTGCGGCTCTCCTCCGCCGTAGGGCCAGTCGGCGACGAGCGGGTCGACGGTGGCGATCGTCTGGAAGGCGGGGTGCAGGTCCACCATGACCAGGCTGCCCCCGGGTTTCAGCGCCATGGCGGCGCCCCGGGCCCAGGCCTTGACGTCGGCGATCCAGCACAGGACCCCGTAGGTGGCGACGACGAGGTCGAAGCCGTCCGCCAGGTGTTCGGGCAGTCGCTGGGTGTCCGCCTCCACGAAGGCGGCGGCCAGGCCGGTCCGTTCGGCGAGCGCGCGGGCCCGCTCGACGGCCGCCGGGGAGAAGTCGACACCGGTGACCCGGGCGCCGAGCCGGGCCCAGTTCAGCGTGTCCATCCCGAAGTGGCACTGGAGGTGGAGCAGGTCCTTGTCCGCGACGTCACCCGCCAGTTCGCGTTCGAGCCCGTAGAGCGTCTGTCGCCCGGCGACGAAGGATTCGACGTCGTAGAACCTGTCGGTGGAGGTCGAGCCGTGGATGCGGGCGCGGGTGTCCCACAGGGCGCGGTTCAACGCGAGTCCTTCTCGACGGTCGGGCACGTCCTCGGGCGTGGCCTCGGGCATGTCCGGGGGGCTCGCTTCGATCATCTCTTCGGGCATGCGCCGAGCATGCCACGGCCCCGCGCCGCCCGGGGCCCGACCCCGGTTCCCGCCCGGACGGGGCGGATCGGGGGCGCATCCGCGCCGACGGGAACCGGCCGCCGCAGCCCGATCACGCGGGGTCACCCGTGCGAAACCGCCCCGCGCGACGCCACGTCCCTCTACCGTGCCCTCAGGCAATGGGCGCGGCAACCAGAGGGGATGGGTCCAATGAACGACGAGGAAGACATGCGACTGGCGGGGATGACCCCGGAGATCTCGCTGCGCGCCCTGACGATGCTGCGCGGCCTGGTGGGCCTGGAGCCACCCGAGCAGGTGCCCGAGGACGCCATGGAGGTCGCCGACGCGATCCTGGCCCGGCACGGCACCGACGGGCTCCGCGTGCTCGCGATGACCCTGGCCGCCTGGGCGACGGCGCAGATCGAGAACGTCGCCGAGCTCAGCGGGCGCAGTCACGAGGCCGTGCTGGACGCGATGGAGCTGGCCTGTCTGGAGGCCAACGCCGACGACTGACCGGGCCCGGCCTGGGCCGGACGCGGGCCGGCGCGGACACCACCGAAGATGCCGCGCGCGATCGGCTTGGCATCGGGCGGGTGTCGGCGACACTGGGGAGAGCAGGAGCGTCGTGGGGGGTCGTGATCGGAGGCCGTCGTGAGCACACCTTCCCCCATCCGGATCGCTGCCGTGCTGTCCTCGGAGCACCGCGGCCGGCTGATGTCCCAGGCCCGTGAGGTCAATTTCGAAGAGGGTGCGCGGATCTTCGAGGAGGGCGCACGCGCGGAGTCCTTCTGGATCGTGCGCTCCGGCACCGTGACCCTGCAGATCCCCATGCCCGGCGTCCGGCGGCCCGCTTCGGTGGAGAGCCTGGGACCGGGTGAGCTGGTGGGCTGGTCCTGGCTCTTCCCGCCCTATGTGTGGCAGCTGAGCGCGGAGGCGATGACCCCGGTGCGCGCGTACGAGTTCGACGGGGTGACCGTACGGATGCTCATGGACTCCGACCCCGCCTTCGGGTCGGCCATCGGGCACTGGGTCGGCCGGGTCCTCGCGCTCCGGCTCCAGCAGACCCGTACGCGTCTCCTCGACCTGTACGCCCCGCGCATGGCCGCCGGCTAGCGGGCGGGGCCCGAGGGCGTCCGAGGGGTACGGCATGCCGTACCCCTCGGACGCCCTCGGATGGTTTCAGGGGTGTTTCCCCATCGGTGTTCGGCCGATTCGTCGGCGTGCTCCCGCACAGGTCAGAGCTTTGGCCAGCGCTGCTGTCTGCACTCATTCGCACACGATCGGTGACGAAAAATGGGGGTGCGAACGGGCGTTCACGTCCCGCTTGGGCAAGACTGCGTCCGCTATCCGAAACAACGACCCAAGGGAGTGTTCGAAATGCGGTCCATCGCAAGGAGTCTCGGGCTCGGATCCGCCGCCATGGCGCTCACGGCGCTGTCCGCGCTGGCCTGGCCCGGGGCGGCCGGTGCCGCCCCCGCCGCTCCGGCCGGCACCACGAGCCTGTACGCGCCTTCGGCGCTCGTGCTCGGTGTCACCGCCGGGGACGACGCCCACAGGGGTACGGTGCTGCGGGCGGTGACCCTCGTATGCGCGCCGGCGCCGGGCGGCACGCACCCGGACCCCGTCGCGGCGTGCGGCGAACTACGGCGCAGCGGCACCCGGTTGGACGCACTGACCGCCCCGGCCGCCGACACCGCGTGTACCAGGGAGTGGAAGCCGATGACGGTGACGGTCGACGGGGTGCTGGACGGCCGGCGGCTGAACTACACGCACGTCTTCGCCAACGCGTGCGGCCTGCGGAGCACCGAGAGCGTGCTGTTCGACTTCTGACCGTGCGCGGGAGGGACCGGCCTGGCGGCGCCGTGCGACCGCCGTCAGGCCGGCCGTTCCCCGCTCGACCGCTCGGCCGCTGCCGCTCGGCCGCTCAGCCGAGTTCGAGACTGGTCACCCCGAACAGCTCCGCCGACGACAGTTCGGGGGTCGGGCCGGTGTACATGCGGGCGGTCTCGAAGGTGGGCTCCAGGCCCAACGCCTCGAACAGCCCGGCGGCATGCGGGTTGGCGTCGGGCACGTCCACGGCGACCGCCTCGCCGGGCGCGGACCGCGCGAGGCCGTGCAGCAGCGCGTCCGCGACCGCCGGGTCGGCGGCGTAGAGCGGGCCGATCCGGTGGGCGCCGCTGCTCGGACGGATCACGCCGAGGCCCTCGACGCGGCCGTCGCGGACCGCGGCGAGCGCCGTACGGCCGGGCAGGGAGGTCCAGGCGGACAGGAAGGCGTCCCGGGGCTCGGGGAAGAACCTCCGATCGTAGGCGGCGAGCCGGGCGAAGGGCAGCGAGGCCGCGTCCACGATCTCGACCCGGCCGTCGGCCCCGCCCTCGCCGCCACCCCGGGGCACGCCCTCGTAGCGCATGTTGTTCCAGGCGTGACGGAACCCGGATTTGCGGTAGTTGTCCTGCTGGGCGACGACCCCGTCCAGGCCGACGAGCCGTCCGTCGAGCCTTCGCATGGCGGCGTCCCACATGCGGATGCCGTAGCCCTGGCCGCGGTGGGCGGGGCGGGCGATGTAGAAACCGAGGAAGCCGAAGCCGACCCCGTAACGGACGGCGGAGACGCAGGCCACCGGCTCGCCGTCGAGCCGGCCGACGAGGAAGCCCTCCGGGTCGGCGACGGCGAACGCGAACCGGTCCGAGTCCCCCGGGTTCCAGCCCTCCTCGTCGGCCCAGCCACGGATCATTTCCATGTCGGCGGCGCTCGCGCCGGTGATCTCGAATGTCGTCATGCCCCGTGTTGTACCAGACCGTCAGGATCCGGCAGTGGACTGATCATCCGTCAAGAGTGCGGTGAGCAGGCTCGGATCGACCTCGCGGTGCAGGTCGCTGACCTGTCCGTCGCCGACCTCCACCACCCGCCACGCCCCGTCCGTCCGCAGCGCGAGGTCCGTGGTCACGAAGGGACAGTCCAGCGCCCGTACGGCGGCTCGTACCGGTTCGAGATCCCGCGCCGGGATCTCGGCGGCCTCCGGGAGCGGGCTGTCGGGGTGGGCGGTGAACAACCGGGGCTCCCCGTCCCGCCACCAGATCCTGACTTCCGTGGCCGCACCCTCGGGCGCGACGAAGTGCTCGAAGGCCCTCAGTACCACCCCGCCGGTCAGGAACTCGTCCTGGAGTTCGACGAATCGGCTCACCACGCGGTGCAGGGCCTCCGGGTCACCCAGATCGGGGATGTGACAGGCCTCGTGCCACTCGTGCTTGCGGGACTTCACGTAGTCCTTGACCACGCCGGCGCCGGGCGGCAGTGCTGCGGCGAGGGCGGCGAGCCGCTTCCGGTCCGGGATCGCCCCCGGAGCCGTGGGCAGCCACACACTGGCCGGGGTGAGGGCGGCGAACGTGTCGTACCAGCCCGGGAGTTCGTGCGCGCGGCGGTACGCCTCGGGGCCGGTGCCCAGTTCGCCCCCGCGCCGCCGCAGGGCCTCGTCCAGCTCGGCGTACCGGGCGGCGGGAACCATCCAGCCCCGGTAGCGGACACCGCCCGCCGCCGTGGGGACGCGGGCCACGGCCCGCTCGGCGTCCCCGGCGAGCAGCGCGTCGTGGTCGACGAGGGCGACCGTCGCGCCCTGGGCGCGCAATGCCCGGGCCTCCGCCGCGAAGTGCGGGTCGACGCGGCGCCCGCCCAGCGGGTCGGCGCAGTACAGGACGGTCGTGGCGGGCGTGGTGGCCATGGTCATGACCACCAGCCTAGGGAGCCCTCCGGGGCGTGTTCGCGGCGCCCCTCGTCAGGCGTTCAGCCCGCGCAGATCACGTCGTCGAGCCGGATCGGCTGGGAGTCCAGCCGGACGTACGCGGTGAAGGTGTCGGTGGTCTCGGAGCCCCATTGCGTGGTGACGGTCGCCCAGCCGACGCCGGCCGCCTGGGCGACGGTGACCGGGCCGATGGAGATGCCCTCGGGTTCGTTCTCGGCGCAGAGGAGCACGTCGGTGTCCGTGTTCTCCTTCTGCTTGTCCTTGAGGACTTGTGAGACCTGGTTCTCGCGGCCGTCGTCGGAGGGGCCGTGGTCACCGTAGAAGTCGCGGAGGAAGCGGGTGATCTCGGCGGCGGTGTGCCCGCCCCGGGCGGCGGGGGCGAGGACGGCTCCGTCCCCGCCCCCGGGGGCGGCGTGGCCGGGCGTCGGGGCCAGCAGGGCGAGCAGGGTCAGCGGCAGGACGCCGAGGCTGTACGGCATGAGCTTCATATCCGATATGTAACCCTCGGCTCCTGTCGGCGCGCCCCGGCGTGTCGCGTGTCCCACTCTCGTGGAGGGCTCGATTCACCGCAGAAACGACTCTTCGAGGGCCGTTCCCCACCCGGGATTCCGCAGGCTCCGGCCCGGACGGTCCGTCGAGCGGATCGATCGGAGAAGGCAGACGAGAGCCGGGGGAAGGGCGTACTCCGGATGGTGGACGCGGTGGCGGGCCCACGCGTGCGGGCCGGCGGTGCCAAATCCGGTCGCGGGCGCGGGCTGCCGGTCCGTAGGGTCGGCGCATGGGAAAGCCGCTCGTCGCAGTGTTCAGTGGGGCAGGAATGTCCACCGATTCCGGGATTCCGGACTACCGGGGGCCGCAGGGCCTGTGGCGCCGGGAGCCCGACGCCGAGAAGCTCGTGACGTACGAGTACTACATGGCCGACCCGGAGATCCGGCGCCGCTCCTGGCTGATGCGGGCCGAACTCGGGGCGATCGGGGCGCGGCCCAACGCGGCGCACCTGGCCATCGCCGCACTGGAGCGCGGCGGCACCCCGGTCCGGGTCCTCACGCAGAACGTGGACGGGCTGCACCAGCTCGCCGGGATGCCGGCCCGCAAGGTGTTCGAGCTGCACGGCACCGCCCGCGAAGTGGTGTGCACGGCCTGCCACGCCCGGTCGGGGATGGACGAGGCGCTGGCCCGGGTCGCCGCCGGGGAGCCGGATCCCGCCTGCCGGGCGTGCGGCGGGATCCTCAAGGCCGCGACGGTGATGTTCGGGGAACGGCTCGACCCGGAGGTACTGGGGCAGGCGATGGCCGTGGCCAAGGGCTGCCAGGTGTTCATCGCCGCCGGATCCACCCTCCAGGTGCAACCGGCGGCCTCGCTCGCCGGGATGGCCGCGGAGGCGGGGGCCCGGCTGATCATCGTGAACGCGGAGGAGACCCCGTACGACTCCCTCGCCGACGAGGTCCTGCGCGAGCCGATCGGTACCGCCCTCCCGGCGCTGCTGGCCCGGATCGCCGGCTGAGCTCCGGGCCGCCTACTCCCCGTCGGCCGCCCGGCGCATCGCCGCCACGTCCAGCTTCTTCATCTTCATCATGGCGGCGGTGGCCCGGGCGGCCCGCTCCGGGTCCGGGTCGGAGACCAGGTCGATGGCGCCCGGCGGGATGACCTGCCAGGACAGCCCGAACCGGTCCTTGACCCAACCGCAGGCCGACTCCTCACCGCCGTCCCGCGTGAGCGCGTCGTAGTAGTGGTCCGCCTCGGCCTCGTCGGCGCAGTGGATCTGGAAGGAGATCGCCTCGGAGAAATGGAACTGCGGTCCCCCGTTGAGGCCGACGAACTTCTGCCCGTTGATCTCGAACTCGACGATCATCACCGATCCGGTCGGCCCGGGTCCCGCCTCGTTGTAGCGGGCGGTCCGGCCGCGCTTGCCGTCCTTGAACACGGACAGGTAGTAGTCGGCCGCCGCTTCCGCGTTGCCGTCGAACCACAGGCACGTGGTGAACCCGTTGCCGCTCATGACTGCCTCCAGGCGAGTGGGTGAGTGCGTGCGCGTGCACGTCCTCACATACGGACCGGCCCCGGGCCCGAAATTCATCGGTGGGCCCGGGGCCGGTCCGTGTCCGGTCCTGAATCGACTCGTACGGCCTACTTCTCGCCGGCCTGGTTCATCGCGAGCATCCGGTCGACGACCCGCTCGGCGGCGTGGCCCTCGTCCAGGTCGCAGAACTCCTCGCGGAACGCGGCCCGCGCAGCGGCGTACTCCGCACCGACCGCGTCCGCGGCCCGCACGGCCTCGATCAGGCTCGCCGAGTCCGCGAGCAGCGGGCCGGGGGCCTTGGCCTCCAGATCGAAGTTGAAGCCGCGGAGCGTGCCCTTGTAGTGGGCCAGGTCGTACGTGAAGAGCAGGATCGGCCGGTCGGTCAGCGCGAAGTCGAAGATCGCGGAGGAGTAGTCCGAGATCAGCACGTCGGCCACGAGCAGCAGGTCGGTCGCGTCGGCCCAGCGGGACACGTCGATGACGAAACCGTCGCGGACGCCGTCGCGGACCTGCTCGGTCACGTGGTGGTGACCGCGGATCAGCAGGACGTGGTCCTCGCCCAGCTCGCGGCGGGCCGCGTCCAGGTCGATCCGGAGGTCCAGCTTGTAGCCGCCGGAGAAGCCCTCGCAGTTCTCGCGCCAGGTCGGCATGTAGAGGACGACCTTCTTGCCCTCGGGCAGGCCGAGCCTCCGCCGGACCTCGGCGATGCGCTCCGCGTCGGGGCGCACGAGCGCGTCCGTGCGCGGGCTGCCGACCTCGATGACCTCGCCGTCGTAGCCGAGGGCCCGCTTGAGCAGCGGGGTGGCGTACGAGCTCGGGGAGGCGAGCAGCGACCACTGGGCGCTGTCGTGCTCCAGGCCCTCCAGGATCCACGGGCTCGTGTAGTAGTCGTGCACGAAGTCGTGCCCGATCTGCTTGATCGGCGTGCCGTGCCAGGTCTGTACGACGGTCTGTCCGGGGCGACGCAGGAAGCGGCGCGGGACGTTGTCGTTGGTCACGAAGTAGCGGGCACGGGCCAGGACGTCCCAGGACTCCACGCTGTCGTACTGCACGGCGCGGGCGGTCGCGGGGACCTCGGCGCGGCCGTCGCGGACCAGCCAGATGTGCTCCAGCTTCTCGCCGCGGCGCAGCAGTTCCTCGTGGATGGCGCGGGGCGCGTCACCCGCGCCGTTCCCCTGGAAGGTGTCGTAGACGACGATGTCCTTGACCGGCAGGGCACGCTGCGCCGGGTAGGTCTCGAAGCGGGCGACGCGCTGGGCGTAGTTGGAGCGGTCGTGCGGGCTGAGCAGCGGGTCGGCCACCAGCACCATGCGGTCGTGGAAGCGGGTCTCGACCCGCATCCGGCGGCCCTGGACCGTGAACGGGTGCGGGCCGGAGAACAGCATGCCGGTGCCCATCTGCACGGGCGCGCCGCGGTCGACGCCGAGCAGGCCGGCGGTGGTTCCGCCCTGGGCGACCGGGCGCATGGTGGGCCACCAGCGGCCCTCGGGGAGCGTGGTGCGGCCGGCGTACGCCTCGGGCAGCATCGGCTCGAACTCGGCGGTGAAGGTGTCGCCGTCACGGGTGACGGGGTAGCTGAACTCGACGCCGTGCGCGTTGTGCAGGACGAGCTCGTACGGCTCGTCGGTGGGCGCGATGAAGCGACCCCGCAGGGCGACCTTGCCCTCCCCGGCGGTGACCTCGTCGATCAGCGGCGGCGAGGGCTGCACGGAGAGCGTGAGGTGTCCGGTGTTGCCGCGCTTCGCGAAGAGCGCGCGGCCCTTGTCGGCGCCGGGCAGCGGAACGATCAGGCCGTTGAAGCCGCCGCGCTCGTCGTGGGCCAGGCGGTGCTCGGTGCCGTCGGCCCCGAGCACGGAAAGGCTCCAGGGCTCCGGGGTCCACTCGCCGGGCTCGCACTCGGTGTCCGGTACGGCGGCCAGCTCGGCCAGCGCGACGCGGGCGGTGAAGGGGACGCGGCCGCCGTCGGCCTCGCCCGTCTCCACCGGGAAGGTGGCGGTGGTGCCGGTGGTGACGTGCACGGCCTGGAGGACGGAGGGAACTCCGACCGAGGCCGACAGCTCGCCGATGATCTCCACGGCGTCGTCGCCGGCGGGACGCACGTCCAGGCCGCGGGCTCCGACGACCTCGACCTGGATGGTGAGGGCTCCGGAGACGGTGGGCAGGATGCGGACGTTCGGGGCCACCCAGTGCGGGGGCGGGTTCTGGCCGGTGTCGTGCTCACCGCCGCGCAGGCGGGCGCGGTGCAGGCCGCCGGCGCCGGTGACGGCGACGGAGGTCGTCCACGTCCCGTCGCGCCACTCGCCGCCGGACTGGAAGACCGAGGGGTCGACGGCGGCGGTGAAGCCGGCCCAGCCGGCGTGCCGCAGGGCGAGGTGCGGGGACATCACGGAGGCCATCGGGGAGGCGACCGTGCGGGTGCTGACGACGGAGCGACGGCGCTTGCCGCCCTCGCGGAAGATCAGCATCTTGCGGGAGCCGAGGCGGCTTTCCGCACCGAGGTGGCCGGGGAGGGCGTAGCCGCGCAGCATCAGCTTGCCGTCGACCCAGGACGCCTGCTCCAGACGGCTGACGACGCGGCGCTCGCGCTGGCCGAGGGTGAGGATCTTGGCGGGGACCGGCGGGCGACCGTGCAGGAAGGGGTAGTCCGCCTGCGGGCGGGCGAGTCCCTTGACCGGCACGCTGTAGTGGTAGTCGGACTGGTGCTTCTGGAGGGCGATGAAGTCCTCGACGCGGCCCTCGCCGGCGAGGTAGGCCTTGAGGCGGTCCGCGACGGTCAGGTTGGGCCAGGGGCCGGTGCCGATCTCGCGGACGAGGCCGCCGACCTCCTTGACGAACGCGGCGCGGAAGTCCGGGCCGCCCTCACCGACGTACTTGTAGATGAGCGGCAGCTCCTCGCTCAGCACGTTGTAGTCGTAGTCGCGCAGGTAGCGCTCGTACTTCGCGCCCTGCTTGGCCTTGAGGGACTCGCGGACGAGGCGGACGGACTTCACGCGGTCGATGAGCGAGATCGGGTCGGTGGAGCGCTGGGTGATCGAGCGCTCGCCGGTCTCGCGGACGCGCCAGTGGTAGACGCAGTCGCTGATGATGTCGACGCTGGCGGCGAAGTAGTGCGCGGGGATGCTGACCGGGGCGTCCTCGTAGAGGATGCCTTCCGGGTACTGGAAGCCGTGGCGGTCCCAGAAGGAGCGGCGGTAGACCTTGTTCCACGCGGTGCGGTCGGTGACCAGCGCCGGGAACTTGGAGATGTGGGTCTTCAGCTGCGTCCGGGCGAAGGCGGCCCGGTGGCCCCAGGACTGCTGCATGCCGACGGAGCGGAAACGCTTCACGTTGCCGCCGGCGAAGTCGGAGCCGGTCTCGTCGAGCGCGGCGATCATGCGCTCGTAGGCGTAGTCCGGCATCGTGTCGTCACTGTCGACGAAGGCCAGGTACTCCGCATCCTTGTCGGCGTGCCGGGCACCGACGTTGCGCGCGGCGCCGAGGCCCGCGTTCTCCTGCATCACGACGCGGAAGCGCTTGTCCTTGGCGGCGAACGCCTTGGCTATGACTGCGCTGGTGTCCGTGGACCCGTCGTCCACGAGGATGACCTCGAAGTCCTCGAAGGTCTGAGCGGCGATGGATTCCAGGCACTCGTCGAGATAAAGCTCGACGTTGTAAACGGGGACGACGATGCTCAGGCGCGGGGGCATAGGTGGCGGGTTCTCCAGCGTTTTATGCTTTATCGATGATCAGCTGCTCACAGCATCCTACTCTGTAACAGAATCATAAACTCCACCCATATGGGGCAAACGAAGCCGATCGCCGGGCGGACGGCAAGAATTAAACCGTCCGCCACGTCGACGACGCCGTCCTACGTCAGATCTCCAGGTCCGACTCGATCTTCTTCAGCTGGTGTCGGGCCATCGCGAGGTTGGCCCGGCCCTTGTCGAGCACCAGGTAGAGGAAGAAGCCCGCGGCGGATCCCCGGGCGCGCATCAGGCGGATCAGGTGGTACTGGGTGCCGAGGGTGATGAGGATGTCCTCGATCTCGTCCTTGATCCCGAGCATCTCCATCGTGCGGACCTTGGCCCGCACCACGTCCGTGTTGCCGGCCGCGGCGACCGTGAGGTCGAGGTCCTTGCCGCCGCCGATGGTACCGAGGGCCATGCCGCTGCCGTAGTCGACGAGTGCGGCGCCGACGGCGCCCTCGATGAGGGTGGTGGCTTCCTTGAGCGCTGTCTCCACGTTGGCCATGAGTCGTTCCTCTTTCTCGTTCGCTGTGTGATGTCGCTGGTGGTGTCTGTCTCGGTGTCTCTGTCAGGTGTGGTGGTACGGGACGGAGCGGTACGGGACCGCGCGGCCCCGACAGTGGTACGGGTTCACGCGGGTGCGGCGCCCGGGCCCCGGCGGCGCCCGAGGGCGGGTTCGACGAGTTCGGCTATGCGGACGCTGGAGCGGCGGGCCTCCAGGTGGAGCCGCCCGACGTTGACCCGCGGTTCCGCGGTCAGGGTCAGCACGGCGGCGTCGCCCGCGGCGTAGGTCGCCACGTAGCCCTGTTCGCCGCGTACCAGCAGCTCGCGGAAGAGACCCTGGCCGGTGCAGTCGCTGAGCCGTTGGGCCACCCCGAGGGCGGCCGCGGTCAGTGCCGCGACGGACTCGGCCTCGGTGGCGGCGCTGTCCTGGGCGAGGACCAGGCCGTCGGTGCTCGCGGCGAAGGCGCCGGTGAGCTGGGGCACTCGGGACCGCAGCCTGCGGAGCTCGGCGAGTATCTCGGCTTCCGTCTCCGGGGGCACCGTACTCATGTCGGACTTCCTCCTCTCGGCATCCCTCGATTCGGGCTGCCTCCGCTCGGAGCGGTCGGTGCGCAGGACCGGTCGCAGCGGGAGCCTCACAGACTTGCCTCCAGTGCGTCGCGTAACCGGCGGAGCAGCGCCACGTCCGGGGATTGGTCCTGGGTCATCCAGTCGGGCAGGGGGGCCGCGGGCGGCTGCGGGGCCGGCGCGTGCGGCGTCTCGACCAGTCCGGCCGCCGCGAGGCGCCGTACGTCGAGCAGTGTGTGGAAGGCCGGACGGCCCAGCACCCAGGCGAGGTCGGCCGGTGTGCGCACGCCGTCGGCGTGGTGCAGCAGGATCCGCTGCCGGGAGGTGACCGTCTGGCCGGGGGCGGCGGGCCGGGGCACCACCGGGGCGGTGTCCAGCTGCGGGTAGGGCCAGACCGCGTCGAGCAGTTCCCTGCGCCGGCAGGTCTCGCGCTCGACGGCGGCGGCGGGGACGGAGCGGACGGAGCCGATCCAGTGGGTGGCCCCGCGGCGGAACCGGGAGGGGCCGCTGCCCGGTGAGAGCGCGAAGAACGCGGCGTCGAACATGGCGGCGAGGTGGCATATCTCCAGCTCTCCGCCGGCGAGTCCGCCGCTGTCCACGAGGAAGCGGGCGACCTGGCGGCGGGCACCGGCCCGGTCGACGGCCTCGCGCCAGCGCTCGGGGGCGAGGCCGCCGCCGGTGGTGAGCAGTACGTCGAGGCCGGGGGTGGCCGGACTCTCCGCGTGCACGATGCGGCCGTCCTCCAGGAAGAGGGTGCCGCGGTCGCGGAGCAGGGCGCCGGTGGCCCGCTCGGCGGCGAGCCGGGTGAGGAGGGGGGAGACGGCGGTGGCGGTGGCGGTCATCTGAGCACCAGCCCCTCCGCCAGGGCCCGGAGTCTGTGGCGGGCGAGGGCGAGGTTTCCGTCGGTGCGGTCGAGCCAGAGGTGCAGGAACACGCTGCTGTCGAAGCTCGTCTCGACGAAGCGCAGTACGTGGTAGCCGGTACGGGTGGTGACGATCAGGTCCTCCACGGGCGGGCCGGCCGCCTCGCCGCCCAGGGCCGCGGTGGCCGCCGGGGCGAAGGACTCGTACTCGGCGGCCGCCCGGGCCAGCTCGGCGGTCTCGGCGGCGGTGGTCTCGTGGTCGCCCACGGGCGATTCCCCCGCGGTGCCGAGGGCCAGTCCGCTGCTCCAGTCGACGAGCGCGGCCCCCCGCGCACCAGGCAGGGCCATGGCTTCGAGCAGGCATTCGTCGATCCCGGGCACGCGGGCTCCCCTCCCGGCCGGACGTGCTGAGTGCACGGTCTGCGGCGCGACAGGAGGGAACTTACTCAAGTTCCACACTGCGGAAGGGGGTTCTGGCATTTTCCGCTGGAACATGCGCCAAAGCACAACCGACCTTGGCCGGTTCGCTTCGACTTTTGATCAAGATGCGAGCGGTAGATCGTCCGCAAGTCGAAAGGCGCCGCCCTCGCGCCGGACGTAACCCTCGTGGGTAAGGGTGCGCAGCAGGTGGTAAACGCTGGGCAAGGGAATCCCGGTGATCCGGGAGAGCCTCTTCGCGGTCGCCCCGCCCTCGGCGTGCATCGCCTCCACGAGACGCAGCGCGCGCTGCACGGAACCGATCAGCGTGGGCGTGCTGTCCTTCCGGTCCTGCTCGGCACCCATGCGTGGTCCCCCTCCTCCGGTACGAGTCCTGGCAGACCCATCAAAGTCGCTCACCGGCCCCAAACCCGGCTGACTCGCTTGAACCCGCGCGTCGGATCACCACACCCCGGTCCGACCGCGGCCCCGACGCCGCGTCCCTCCATCCTCGGGTGATCCGCGCGCGCCTCCCGGCTACTCCCCGTCCGGGAGCAGCCGTTCGACCATCGTTTCGATGAGGCCTTCCACGGGGTGCGCCCGCAGGGTGGCCGGGGCGGTCAGGTCGTCCACGATCAGGCCGAGCATGGCGAGGTACAGCAGCGCCACGCCCTGCCGGTCTCCCGGGAGGCCCGACTGCAGGTGCCAGTCGATGTTCGCCTCCAGCTCGGCGGCCTGGAAGCCGGCCAGTTCCGTCTGGAGTTCGGGGCGGCGGGTGCCTTCCAGGCGCAGCTCCAGCATCGCGATGTGCACGCTGCGTTCGCGCCGCATCCGTTCCAGGAGCCGGTCGAGCAGCACCTTGGTGTCCAGGGGTCCGGCCAGGTCCTGGGGGTCCGGTGCGAGCCGCTCGCGGGTGCGGTGGAGGATCTGCACGAGGAGTTGGGCCCGGTTGGCGAAGTAGTTCGAGGCGGTGCCCGTGGGCACTCCCGCCTCCGCGTCCACGGCGCGCAGCGTCAGCCCGCGCGAGCCCTCGCGCGCCAGGACTTCGATGGCGGCGTCGAGCAGGGCGGCGCGGCGCTGCGGATTCTGGCGCATGGACGGTCCTCGGATCGGGGTGGGTGTGGCACACGAGGTGAGCACTGCACATGCAGTGCTTCGCTCACGGTAGCGGATGGTACCGGTCCGGTCCGCCCGGAAGAGCCGGCCCGGGGCCTGATCCGAAGGACAGGCCCTAGTGCTCCTTGCGCGCCGACTCCAGCAGGTAGGGCACGTCGATGACCGCGACCCCGGGTGTGAAGAGCAGCCGCGCCTTCAGGCGCAGGGCGTTCTGGTTGTGCAGGGGGTGCTCCCACCAGTTCCCCACGACGTACTCCGGGATGACCACCGACAGGACGTCCGTCGCCGAGTCCCGCGCCAGTTCCTCCACATGGGCCTGGATCGGGCCCACCACCTCGCGGTACGGGGAGTGCAGGATCTTCAGGGGGACGCCGGGGTCGTGCGCGGTCCAGGCCTCGCGCAGCCGGTTCGCGTCCTGCTCGTCGGCGGCGACGGTGACGGCGGTCAGGGTGTCGGGGCGCAGGCCCTGCGCGTAGCCGAGGGCCTTCAGCGTGGGGGCGTGCACACTGGCGACCAGCACCAGGACGTGGTGGCGGGCGGGTTTGCGCGGCTTCGCGTCGGGGGCGACGGCGACCTGCTGCGCGACCTGGTCGTAGTGGCGCCGTACGCCCAGCATCCCGAAGAACAGCACCGGCATGGCGATGACGACCAGCCAGGCGCCGTGCGTGAACTTGGTGATGAGGACGATGACCAGGACCAGGGCGGTGAGGACGGCGCCGACGGCGTTGATGGCGCGCCGGCGGTGGATGTGGACGCGCTCCTCGCGCGGGGTCTCGGCGGAGGCCAGTTCCCTGTCCCAGTGCCGGACCATGCCGGCCTGGGAGAGGGTGAAGGAGACGAACACGCCGATGATGTAGAGCTGGATGAGGCGGGTCAGGTTGGCGTCGAAGGCGACGATGAGCCCGATCGCGACGAGTGCGAGCAGCACGATGCCGTTGGAGTAGACGAGCCGGTCGCCGCGGTTGTAGAGCTGCCGGGGCGCGTACCGGTCCTTGGCCAGGATCGAGGCGAGCATCGGGAAGCCGTTGAAGGCCGTGTTCGCGGCGAGGATCAGCACACCGGCGGTGACGGCCTGGAGCAGGTAGAACAGGAAGTGCCAGTCGCCGAAGGTGGCGCGTCCGATCTGGGCGAGGGCGGTGGACATCGGGGTACCGGGCGGCAGGCCCAGTTCGGTGGGGTCCTCGGCGACGTGCACCTGGTACGTCATGGCGAGGGCGGTGATGCCCACGAACATGGTCACGGAGAGGAAGCCCATCGCGGCGAGGGTGGTCGCCGCGTTCTTGGCCTTGGGCTTCTGGAAGGCGGGTACGCCGTTGCTGATCGCCTCGACGCCGGTCAGGGCGGTGCAGCCGGAGGCGAAGGCGCGCATCGCGAGGAACACCAGGGCGATCCCGGTGTAGGTGCCGGTCGCGGTGATCGGCAGGTCGGCGGACTCGGCGCGGATGGTCTCGCCGGTGGCCAGCCGTACCGCGGCGAAGGCGAACATGAGGTAGATGACGAGGACGAACCCGTAGGTGGGGATGGCGAAGATCCGGCCCGATTCGCGGACGCCGCGCAGGTTCATCACGGTGAGCAGCACCACGAAGCCGACCGACAGGACCACTTCGTGGTCGCTCAGCGCGGGGATGGCGGAAGTGATGGCCGAGACCCCGGAGACGACGGAGACGGCGACGGTCATCACGTAGTCGACGAGCAGGGCGCTCGCGGCGGTCAGCGCTGCGGTCGGTCCGAGGTTTTCCTTGCTGACGACGTACGCGCCGCCTCCGCTGGGATAGGCGTGGCAGGTCTGCCGGTAGGAGGCGACGACCACCACGAGGAGGAAGACGATGGCGGCGGCCGCGTACCAGGCGAGGTGGAGCAGGGCGACCCCGCCGAGGGCGAGGATCAGCAGGATCTCCTCGGTGGCGTACGCCACCGACGAGAGCGGGTCGCTGCAGAAGATCGGCAGGGCGAGCCGCTTCGGCAGCAGGGTCTCGCCCAGGCGTGCGGTGTCGAGGGGTTCACCGACCAGCACGCGCTTCGCATTGATACGCCTCATTCAGGCATGATCGTGCATGTTTCGCATGATTCCTCCCTTTTGGGGAGGGTGTCACCCGGCGAGCTCCTCCGCCCGGTGCGCCAGCCACAGGTCGTGCCGGGCGCTCGGCGACTGGAGCAGCGAGCGCTCCAGCAGCGCCTCGACGCGGGTCAGCCGCTTGCGGGCGCCCGGTACGGAGATGCCCAGCGCGGCGGCGGTCGGGACGAGTTGGGCGTCGTGCTCCAGCCAGACGCGAACGGTGGCGCGTGCCCCCGGCGGGGCGTCGGGTCCGGTCAGCGGGCCGAGGTGGGCACGGGCCCAGTCGGTCAGCCGGGGATCGCGCAGCACCCCGTCGAGGTCGCTCTCCCGCTCCGCGCCCGCGCCCGGGCCGCTCCCGCCCGGAGTGAGGCGCAGGGCGAGCGACAGCGCGGACTGGTCGGCGAGGCGCGCGAGGTCCAGCCCGAGCAGCGCCTCGACGAGCTTGAGCCGGCCCGCCAGGGTGTTGCGGTGGATCTTCAGCAGGCGGGTGGCGTGCGAGGTGAAGTTCAGCCAGGCGTGCGCGGTCGCGCGCAGCTCCTGCGCTCCCGGGTCCTGGGCCCGCTTCGGTTCGTGACCGTGCAGCGGGGCGAGCAGGTCCCCGGCCCAGCCGGCCCCGGCCGCGTGCGCGGCGAGCGCCAGCTCGGGGCCCGGCCCGAACCGGGCGTGCCGCTCCCGGCGTCCGCGGGCGACGGCCAGGGCGTGGAAGGCCTGGGTGTAGGCGGCCGGGGCCTCCCGCAGGGCCGCCTCGGCACTGACCCCGACCACGGCGTCCCGGGCGACCCCCACCAATGCCCCGGCCAGCGGATCGTCGTCCGCCGCGGCAGGTCCGGTCGGGACGAGCACGATGAGATGGCGTACGTACACGGGGCAGCGCACGGTCCAGGCCCGGCCACCCGTCAGCTCCGCGCACAGCCGGGCCACTTCGCCGCGCTGCCCGGTCCGGCATTCCACGACGTACATCCGCATCGGATCGGGGAGCGAGGGCCCCAGCGCCTCCGCGATCTGCCGGGCGATGGAGAGCCGGCCGTTCATCAGCAGGTGCAGCACCGCCTCGCGGGCCCTCGATTCGGCGATCCGGGCCCGTTCCTCGCGCCGCGTGCCCTCCTCGGCGCCCAGGACGAGAGCCAGGGGTACGGCGGCGTCGGCGAGCAGCGTGGCCGCTTCGGGGGGATGCGGCAACGGCAGTACGGCGGCCAGCGCGCGGCGGTCGTCCAGCGCGAACAGCAGCGTCGCGGAGCCCTCGCCCTCCAGGACGGCAGAGCGCAGGCCGCGGGCGCCCATCTCGGCGGCGCCGCGCAGGGCGGACGCCGGCACCTGCGCGGCCCCGGGGGCACGGCCGGCTTCGAGGGCGTGACCGGTGGCGGGGGCGTGATCGGGGGCGTGACCGGTGGCGGAGGCGCGATCGGTGGCGGGGGCGGGGGCGGGGGCCTGGCCGACGTTTGCGGCACGGCCGACACCGGCGGCCAGGCCGGATCCGGAACCGTGCGCCCGCTCGGCGTCCACCACTCCGACCCATCCTCCGAGCCGGATGGTGAGCCATGCGAGCAGGCCCGCCGATCCCCCGGTGTGGGCGAGCCGGTGCAGCCTCAGGACGTCGTCGGAGCGGGACACCGGCGCATTCAACCACCCTGCGCCCACTGTGCGCTGTGATACCCGTCTCGCCGGGTCACTGGGCAGGGCGAACCCTGTGTTCGGGTGGGATCCCGCCTAGGTTTGCCCATGAGCGGTCGGACCCCGACGCGAAGCGGAATATCGCAACGGGGGAACGTCGGGGTCCTTCTCGCTCGTGCCGGCGGCGGCATCGGCGACGGATCGTCACATCCTGGCGGCCGCGCTGCGGATGGCCTCACGGATGCGGACGTAGGTGCCGCAGCGGCAGATGTTGGCGATGGCGTCGATGTCCGCGTCGGTCGGTTCGGCGGTGCGCCGCAGCAGCGCGACGGCGGCCATGATCTGACCGGGCTGACAGAAACCGCACTGCGCGACGTCCTGTTCGAGCCAGGCCTCCTGCACCGGGTGCAGTACGTCCCCGTCGGCCAGCCCCTCGATGGTGGTCACCGACTTCCCCGCGCAGGCGGAGACGGGCACCACGCAGGGCCGGACGTCGACGCCGTCGAGATGGCTGGTGCAGGCCTTGCAGACGTCGACGCCGCAGCCGTACTTGGGTCCGTGGACGCCCAGCATGTCGCGGAGCACCCACAGCAGGGGCAGGTCGTCGGGGGCGTCCACGGTGACGCTGCGCCCGTTGACGGTGAAGGTGTGCGAGGGCACGGCGTACTCCTGCGGTCAGCGCGGGTAGGGGGTGAAGTCGACGTCGAAGTCGAGGGGGAAGCTGCGCGGCTTGGAACCGGTGGCCCGGGCCCAGGCGTTGGCGATGGCACCGACCGCCGCGGGAACCCCGAGCTCGCCGGCGCCGCCCGGCTCCTCGCCGGTGGCCGGGAGCACGAAGACCCGCACGTCGAGCGGGGTGTCGCGCTGCCGCGCCCAGTGGAACTGGCTGTAACTGCCCTCCATCGGCAGCCCCTTGTCCAGGTGGATGCCGGCGCGCAGCGTGGTGGAGATCGCGTCGGTGAGGCCGCCGATCATCTGGGCCTCCAGTCCGCGCGGGTTGACGGGCAGGCCCACGTCCACGGCGATGACGGCCTTGGTGACGCGGACGTGCTCCGGGTCGCGGGTGTCGATCTCCACGAGGCAGGCGGTGCGGGACTTGTACTCCTCGTGGAAGGCGATGCCCTGCGCGCGGCCCGCGCCCATCGGGCGTCCCCACTCCCCTTCGGAGGCCACCTTGTCGAGTACGGCGCGCTGGGCGTCGGTCTTCAGGAAGAGTCGGCGGAACCGGTACGGGTCCCGGCCCGTCTTGGCGGCGAGTTCGTCGACGACGATCTCCTCCGCGCCGCGCGTGTTGGCGGAGTACACCGAACGCCAGGAGGCGGTGGGCACTCCGGTCGGCACCTCGGTCAGCGCCTGCGTGGTGACCCCGAAGTTGTAGGGGGACTTCACGGTGGTCAGGAAGAGGGTCTGGGCGAGGGTGGCGTTGCCGATGCCGAGCGGCAGGTGCGCGGCCGTCGCGGTGATGATCTCGCCGAGTCCGTGCCGGAAGTCGGTCTCGGCGGCCGCGACGCGGTGCTCGAAGGTGAGGACCTCGCCGAGGAGGTGGGTGGCGCGGATCTTGTGGTGGGTGGCGGGGCGCATCCGGCCGTGGCGGGTGTCGTCGACGCGGGTCCACATCAGCTTGACCGGGCGGCGGCAGGCCTTGGAGACCCGCGCGGCCTCCAGTGCGGCGTCGAAGAAGAGGCGCCGGCCGAAGGACCCGCCCGCCTGCACCACGTGCACCTGCACCTTGCCCAGTGGAAGGCCGAGTTCGGCGGCGATCGTCTCGCGGGCCACGATCGGGGACTTGAGCCCGGACCAGATCTCCGCGCGGTCCTCGCGGACGTCCGCGATGGCGCAGTTGGTCTCCATCGGGGCGTGGCTGACGAAGGCGAAGTCGAACTCGGCGTCCACGTACGGGGTCAGCAGCGGCGGCACGAGCAACGGAGGGGTGGCCGCGCGCAGCTTCGTACGGACCTCGGCGTCGGAGAGTCCGTCGGCGGGGCCGGGTCCCCAGGTGACCTCGAGGGCGGCCTTGGCGGTGAGGGCCTGCCCGAACGTCTCGGCGACGACGGCCACCCCGGTCGGGACGGTGACCACGTGCAGGACGCCGGGCATGGCCTGGACGGCGGCGAGGTTGGCGACGGAGCGCACGGCGGCGCCCAGGGTGGGCGGGCGGCGCACCACGCAGGGCTTGGCCCCGGGCACGTCGAGGTCGAGGGTGTACTTCTGGGCCCCGGTGACCATCGCGCGGGCGTCGACCCGGCTGGTGGGCCTGCCGATCAGGCTGTGTTTCGCGGTCTTCTTCGGGGTGGCGCCGAGGACCACGAGCGCGGGGTCGGCGGCGGCCGCGGCGAGACCGCCGTAGTCGGCGGTGCGGCCGTCGGGGGCGCGGACGGCGCCGTTCGCGGTGGTCAGCGTGGCGGCGGACAGGCTCCAGCGCAGGGCGGCGGCCGCGACGAGCCGGGCCCGTGCGGTGGCGGCGCACTGGCGGACCGGACCGTAGAGGGAGCGGATGGAGTTGGAGGAGCCGGTGAGCTGGTTGAACAGCAGCTCGGGTCGTGCGTCGTCCAGCTCCACCCGTACGTTCGCCAGCGGTGCGTCGAGCTCCTCCGCGACGAGCATGGCCACGGCGGTGGTGAGACCCTGGCCGACCTCCTCCCGGGGCAACCGGAAGCGGATGGTCCCGTCCGCCTCCACGGCGAGCGCCAGCAGGGCCGAGGTGGGCGCACCGGCCAGGATGAACAGGTCACCGAGGTCGATGACGTCGGCGATGGCGGGCAGGCTCGGCACCACGGCGTGGGCGGGCTGCGGGGCGACCGCGTCGAGGCCCGCGCGCGTCACCAGGGCCAGGGTCGGTGCGGCGACCAGGTGGGTGAGGAAGGAGCGACGGCTCTGCCCGGTCATTTCGTCGTCCCCACCCCGCACGGGTCGGCCCCCGCGGACCGGCTCCTGATCATTACCGGCACGTAGAGTAGCCATCAGGGGGTGCGGTGGGAAGGGGGGACCGACCCGGCGCCGATCCCTCGTTCGGGGGACGCCTGGCGCGGCGGCTTGATCGGGGTCCGAGACGGGGTGAATGCGGTACGGGCCCTCGTACGTCTCGGCCGTACGAACGAGCCGGCCGTTCCGGAGGGCCTTTTTCCGGACGCGGGCGGACGATGGAAGGGACGAGAAGGAGGTGCCCGGCTATGGCCACATTCATGGATGTCCACACGGGCATGAAGGGCATCACGAGCGAGCAGCTGATGGCCGCCCACAAGGCGGACCTGGCGATCGAGAAGGAGGAAGGCGTCCACTTCAAGCAGGCGTGGGCGGACCCGGAGTCCGGCACGGTCTACTGCCTCTCCGAGGGCCCTTCGGCCGATGCGGTCCGGCGGATCCACGAGCGCACGGGACACCCGGCGGACTCGATCCTTCCGGTTCCGGTGATGGTCACCTGACGGCTCCCTGACTGGATTCGTTCGCACACGAACGCCTTCCGGTGGGACGGCCGAGAGGCCTAGGGCATATGCCAGAAGCAAGACCGTTGCGGATGTTGCCAAACGCCTTACACGCAGTCGCGGCCTGTGCAACAGTCGTTACCGGTCCTTCCTTCAGACTTGGCCGTGCCGCGCCTGTATCGGAGTTCTCATGCCGTCCCACCTGTTCGCGGACCGTCCCGCGCAGCCGCCCGAGCCGGGATCGGTGGACGCACTGATCTCACAGACCCGACGGCTGCGGGGAGAAGTGGACGCGGTGCGCCGCGACACGGTCGTCGACGACGACGATGCCCAGGGCCGCTGGCAGCGAGCTCTGTGCGACCTCGCCGTGCACCACCTCGACGACCTCGGCGAGCACCTCGGCCAGCTCAAAGAGGGTCTGCCGCCGGCGCCCGAGGCCATCGAGCTCCCCCAGGCGGCGCCCGAGACCGGCCCCGAGGCCCAGACCCGGGTCGGCAGCGCCGAGTGGAACCTGCTGACCGACGAGGTCAGCTGGTCCGACGAGCTCTTCCAGATCTTCGGCCGTTCCCCCGAGGCGGGCCCGCTGCCCCTCGACGAACTGGGCTCCACCCTGTTCTCCGAGGACCAGCCGCTGCTGACCGCGTGGGTGACGGCCTGTCTCGTCGACGGCAAGCCGATCGACGGCGAGTTCCGCATCGTCCGGGCCGACGGCCGCGTCCGGACGTTGCACATGAGAGGCGAGCCGGTACTCGACTCCGACGGATGCACGGCCTCCATGTGGGCCGTGCTGCGGGACGTGAGTGAACTGCGCCGCAGCCAGCGGGCGGTGCGCGAGTCACGGGACTCGCTGCAGCGCCGGCGGGAGATCGCGCAGACCGAGCACCGGCTGGCGGTCGAGCTGCAGGAAGCCGTGCTCCCCCCGTGGCGCGGCTCCCTGCGGCTCCCGCACGGCAACGCGGGCACGCTGGACGTGGCCGCGCACTACCTTCCCTCCGCGACCAGCGCGCTGATCGGCGGCGACTGGTACGACGCGCTCGAACTCTCCGACGGCAGCTCGATGCTGACCGTCGGCGACCTGACCGGGCACGGGGTGACCGCCACCTCCGGGATGGCGATGATGCTGGGCGCCCTGCGGGGCATGGCCATGGCCGGGATCGAGCCGGGCCCCCTGATGGGCTGGCTCAACCAGCTCCTGGAGACCTCCGTCCAGCCCGCGCTCGGCTCGGCCGTGTGCTGCCGCTACGACGCCGACCGCCAGGTCCTGACCTGGGCACAGGCCGGCCACCCGGCCCCCCTGCTGATCCGCCACGGATCGGGCCGGTCCCTGCTGCCGCCGGAGGGCGTGCTGCTGGGCGCGACCTCGGGGGCGGTCTACGGACAGGCCGAGGAGCGGCTGGAACTGGGCGACGTACTCGTCCTGCGCACGGACGGACTGACCCCGCGCAGCATCGAGTTCAGCCGGGCGGACGGTACCGAGCGGCTGCTGGCCCTCGCGCCCCGGTTCTCGGCGGCGCGGTCGGCGCAGGACTGCGTGCGGATGGTGATCGAGGAGTTCGGCGAGAGCGAGCGCGAGGACGACGCGTGCGTGCTGGTCGCCCGTGTCGGCGGATAGCCGCTGCCGTTCATCGGGGCCGCGCCGCCAGGCGCGGCCTTTCTCGTCTCCGTCGTGGGATGCCGCCCGTGGGCCGTGGACGTACGGGCGGCCGGTGCCCGGCCACGCCCGCCCCTACGCTCCCGTCACGCGTGGCCCGCGCGTCGGCGCGGGGCTGTCGGGGAGGGCCATCTCGATCTCCTCGCGGAGGTCCTCGATGCGCGAGTACCCGGAGTACTGGCCGGTGAGCCGGTACATCTCGCGCAGCCGGTCCCACGTCCGGTGCGAGGAGGTCTCGTTCATCGACACCAGGGCCAAGCGGGCGTAGCGGTCCGCCTGTTCGGGATCGTCGGCGATGAAGCAGGCCGAGGCCATCGAGATGTAGTCGAAGATCTGCGAGCGCTGGTAGCCGTCCCCGCGCAGCCGCAGGGCCTCCCTCGCGTGGCGTGCCGCGATCGGCGCCGCCGTGGCGTCGTGGTCGGCGAGGGTGCGGTACGCGAGGGCCTGCATGCCGTGCAGGTCCGCCTCGTCGAAGTGCTGCATCCAGCTCGGCGGCGGGACGTCGCCCTTGTCGGACACGAACAGCTCCTCCGCCTCGCCCAGGGTGCGGCGCATGGCCTGGCCCTTGCCCATGGCGGCCTGTGCCCAGGCCTCGATGGTGTGCAGCATGGCGCGGGTGCGGGGCAGCGTCCGCTCCCCGGAGCCGGACTGCGCGAGCTTCATGAGGTCCAGGGCCTCGTTCGGCCGGCCGAGGTGGACCATCTGGCGGGCGGCGCGGGACAGGGCCTCGCCGGCGCGCGGCCGGTCGCCGCCTTCACGGGCCGCGTGGGCGGCGATGACGAAGTACTTCTGCGCCGTGGGTTCGAGGCCCACGTCGTGGGACATCCAGCCGGCGAGCACCGCCAGGTTGGCCGCCACCCCCCACAGCCTGCGCTGGAGGTGGTCGGGGTGGTGGTAGGCCAGCATCCCGCCGACCTCGTTCAGCTGGCCGACGACGGCCTTGCGCTGGAGCCCTCCGCCTCTGGAGGCGTCCCAGGCTCGGAACACCTCGACCGAGCGTTCCAGTGCCTCGATCTCCTGCGAGCCGATCGGGGCGGCCTCGTAGCGGTCGAAGCCCGCCGGGTCGGCCTGGAAGGCGTCCCCGAAGTGCTGCGCCTCCTTGGCGAGGGCGGGGTCGGTGTGGAGCCAGTCGTACATGGCATTGCTGAGGGCGGAGCCGGCGGTGAGCGCGGCACCCGCGCCCATCAGACCGCGACGGTTGAGCATGAGGTCCATTCCCGTGAATTCGGTGAGGACCGCGGCTGTGCGTTCGGGCGCCCAGGGCATTCCGTCGGGGTTCTGCCGATCCCCGTCCGGTTGCCGTCGTGTGGTGCGCCGCTGCCGTACGAACCCGAGGTCCTCGTTGGTCACGACACGACCGAGCCGCTCGGTGAACAGTGCTGCCAGTACCGTGGGCACCGGTTCGCGCGGGGTCTCCCCCATGTCGATCCAGCGCCGCACCCGCGAGGTGTCGGTGGCCAGCTGGGGGTGGCCCATGGCCGCCGCCTGCCGATTGACCATCCTCGCCAGTTCGCCCTTCGACCAGCCGGCCAGGCCGAACAGGTCGTTCAAGCGGGTGTTTGGACCCTTGCTCACGTCAAGCCCCCAGGTTCTCGGCTGAGTTGACAGTAACCCCCCGCCACGCCCCCACGGCATATTCGCCAGGCTTCGCCAGGGCACGCCCGATGGTTCGCCACCTACCGCCGGGTGTCAGGTAGGAATGCGCCTCCCCGACCCGGTTCACCGGCGGAACTCCCCAGGGTGAAGTACGGGATCCGGCGGGGTGGCGTACGAACCCAGTCGGCGCACGAAGGGATCCGTAAAGCCATGTACGCAGCAACGTCCTCCGTGTCCGCACCTGTCCGGCCCTACCGCACGCTCCCGGCGGGCGGCGGCCCCTACCTCGACCCCGGCCGGCCCGCGTCGGCGGCGCAGGGCGCCGCTCGGGCGCGGCGGCTGCCGGGAGCCGGGTCGCAGCCGCTGAGCGGAAGGATCGACCTCTCGGGGCCGCAGGGGGCGCAACTGCGCACCGCGCTCGCCTCGGTGCAGCGGATCTGTCCGGAGTTCGCGCCGGTGCAGGTGCTGCGGCGCAGCGGCCGCTCGGTCCTGCTGGTGGGCACGACCGGACGGATGACCGCCGTCGCGAAGGTTTTACTGGACCATTCGCCGGAGTGGCGCGAGCGCTACCGGCACGAAATAGCGGCGTACCGGACGTTCGTCCGGCACCGCCCTCCGGTCCGCGTACCGCGGTTGATCGCGGCCGACCCGGAGAACTGCACGCTGGTGGTCGAGCGGATGGCCGGCCGGGTCGCGGCGCTCCAGCGGCACCCGGTGGAGCCGCCGCCGCGGGTGGACCTGCGGGCCGCCCTGGGGGCCGTGTGCCGGGTCAACCAGTGGCGTCCGCCCACGGAGTTGTTCGGGACCCCGGTGAACTACGGGCGGCGGATCGCCCGCGACTACGAGTTGGGGCTGCTGACCGACCGGGACCTCGGCGACCTGCAGAAGCTGCTGCACGGCGTGAAACTGTCGGGTACGGCCCTGCAGTTCAACCACGGTGACGCGCTGCTGTCGAACCTGTTGCTGTCCCCTGCGGGGCCGGTGCTGCTCGACTGGGAGCACGCGGGTTGGTACCTGCCCGGCTACGACCTGGCCACGCTGTGGACGGTGCTGGGCGACGCTCCGGCCGCCCGGGCGCAGATCAGCCGGCTCGCCCAGGCTGCCGGTCCGGCGGCTCGGGACGCCTTCCTGGTCAACCTGATGCTCGTGCTGACCAGGGAGATCCGGATGTGCGAGACGGCGGTGCAGCGCTCCATGCTGTCCACCGCCCCGACCCAGCCGCTCCCGGCGGGCTCCCTGTCCTCGGGTGAGGAGCAGCGCCTGCTGCTGCGCCGCCTGCACGACGACGCGGGCATGGCGCGCAGAGCGGTCCGGGCGGCGGTCGGCACCCGGTAGGTCCTCCGCAGGCTCCGCCACCCCGGCCCCGGCCCCGATCCGTCCCCCGCCCCCCAGACGCGAAGTCCCGTGGCTCCCACCGCCGCGGGACTTCGCTCGTGTGCGGGCGGCGGCCCGGTAAGCCCCTGGTCTGACGCCTCTCCCCCGTACGGGGGGAGCGGACCCCCCTCGCGGGGGATCCGCGCGAACCGGGGTGGCTGCGATCTTCGGAGAAGAGTGGGCAACAGGTGCCCGCGGCCACTCCGGAGGTCCCGATGACCACGCATGCCGACGACGCGCCCCCCCGGCGGGCGCCCGCGCCGTGGGGGTGTGCGCGCCGCCTGGAAGGCCGCGCACACCCCGGTCGCGGGGGTCCCGCGCCACGCGCGGATCGCCGCGGCCGCGATCCCCTTCACCGTCCTCCCGTCGTGCGTCTGGCGCCTCGGGGTGCTCTTCGTCGACCATTCCGCCGCGGACAGCGGGACGCTGCCGGGGTGGCTCCCGCTCGACGTGTACATCGTGGTCCTGTCGGTCTTTTCCGAGCTCCTGGCTCTGACCGCGCTGGGGTTGGTCGCCGCGTGGGGCGAGGTGGTCCCGCGCCGGATCCCGTTCCTGGGCGGGCGACGGATACCGGTGGCCGCCGTGGTCGTCCCCGCGGCGCTGGGCGCCCTGGCGCTGACCGCCCTGTGGACGGTGCTCACGGCGGTGACCCAGGTGGCCGGGACCACCATCCAAGGCGATCCGCTACCGGCCGACTTCCCGAGCGAGGCGGGCGGCTGGAGCTCCGTTTGGTTCTACGTCTGCTACGCCCCTCTGATGCTGTGGGGGCCGCTGCTGGGCGTAGTGACGGTGGCGTACTGGAGGAGGCGGCGCCACATGCCTTGACATCACATGATCCCCCGAACACCTTTTCTGACTCAGCATCAGACATGCTGGAGCCACCCTCGCCTTCCCACTTCGCTGGAGCCTGCCCATGTCCGAAAGCGCTTCACGCACGCCGTCGGAAGCCCTCCCCTCGAGACGTACGGTCATCGCCGGCGCGGGAGTCGGGGTCCTCGCCGCCGCCGTGCTGCCGTCCGCCGCCGCGCGGGCCGCGGACGGTCCCCCGCTCGGCGAGTACGACGTCGTGGTGGTCGGTTCCGGGGCCTCCGGGATGACGGCCGCGCTCACCGCCGCCAAGCGGGGGCTGAGCGTGCTGGTCGTCGAGAAGGCCCCCACCTTCGGCGGATCGGCCGCCCGCTCCGGGGCCGGAATCTGGCTGCCGAACAACTCGGTGATCCTCGGCGCGGGGGTGCCGGACACCCCGCAGAAGGCGGCGACGTACCTCGCGGCGGTCGTGGGGAGCGAGGTGCCTGCCGACCGCCAGGCGGCCTTCCTGTCCAACGGGCCGCGGATGCTGGACTTCGTGATGGCCAACAGCCCGCTGAAGTTCCGCTACATGGAGGGCTACAGCGACTACTACCCCAACCTGCCGGGCGGCCTTCCGAACGGCCGATCCATCGAGCCGGACTACATCGACGGCAACATCCTGGGCTCCGAACTGGCCCGTCTGAACCCTGCGTACATGCCGGTCCCGGCCGGGATGGTGGTGTTCAGTCAGGACTACAAGTGGCTGAACCTCGCCGCGGTGAACGCGAAGGGACTCGCCGTGTCGACGGAGTGTCTGGCACGCGGCACGAAGGCGGCGTTGTGCGGGGAGAAGCCGCTGACGATGGGCCAGGCCCTCGCCGCCGGTCTGCGGGCCGGGCTCATGCGGGCCGGGGTGCCGGTGTGGCTGAACAGTCCGCTGGTCGACCTGGTCCAGGAGGGCGGCGCGGTCACCGGGGTGGTCGTCGAGAAGGCGGGCGTGCGGGGCACCGTGCGGGCGCGGCGCGGGGTGATCATCGGCTCGGGCGGTTTCGAGCACAACGCGGAGATGCGGGCGCAGTACCAGCAGCAGCCGATCGGCACCCAGTGGTCGGTGGGTGCGAAGGAGAACACCGGTGACGGGATCCGGGCGGGGCAGCGGGCGGGCGCCGCGTTGGCCCTGATGGAGGACGCGTGGTGGGGGCCGTCGATCCCGCTGCCCGGGGAGCCGTACTTCTGCCTCGCCGAGCGGACCCTGCCGGGCGGGCTGATCGTGAACGCGAACGGGGCTCGGTTCGTCAACGAGGCGGCCCCGTACAGCGATGTGGTGCACGTGATGTACGAGAAGGACCGGGGCGCGGTCGGCTCGCACATCCCGGCGTGGCTGATCGTGGATCAGAACTACCGCAACAAGTACCTGTTCAAGGACATCCTGCCGACGATCGTCTTCCCGGACTCCTGGTACGAGGCGGGGGCGGCGAAGAAGGCGTGGAGCTGGGACGCGCTGGCCGGCCAGATCGGCGTTCCGGCGGCGGCGCTGCGGGCGACGCTCAACCGGTTCAACGCGCAGGCGTGGAGCGGCAACGATTCCGACTTCCACCGGGGGGACACGGCGTACGACCACTACTACACGGACCCGGGGGTGACGCCGAACTCGTGTCTGGCTCCGATATGGGCTCCGCCGTTCTACGCCTTCAAGATCGTGCCGGGGGACCTCGGCACGAAGGGCGGGATCGTCACGGACGCCCGCGCGCGGGCGCTGCGGGCGGACGGCTCGGTGATCAGGGGCCTGTACGCGGCGGGCAACGCCAGCGCGGCGGTGATGGGCCACAGCTATGCGGGGGCCGGGTCGACGATCGGACCCGCGATGACGTTCGGCTATGTGGCGGCGAACGACATCGCGGACGCGTGACGTCGTGGTGTAGCGGCTGCTAGCCCTGCTGGAAGAGCTCGGCGGGGAGCGGCTTCAGGAGCGCGTAGAGGTCATCGGTGATCGGGCGGTCCCAGCTGGCGATGGTGACCAGCACGTTGTCGCTGCGGTCGAACTGGACGCAGGAGATGCGGGACTCCGACAGCTTGATCTTCCGGACGATCAGGAGGTTGTCGCCCTGCATGACGGGGCAGTCCTCGATGCCGGTGACCTCGACGTCCTCGTCGTTCTCGAGCGCGTCGAGGAGCTGGGCCACCTCGAAGGGGATCTCTCCCTCGGCGAGGTCCCTCGCGGGGGAACCCTCGGGGAGGTTGCCGATGATCATTGCGGGGCCGCGTCCGCCGAACAGGTCGTAGCGGAGGAAGACACCCTGGCAGCTGCCGTCGGGCGCGGGCAGCAGCCCGGCCCCGAGATTGCCCGGCCAGTCCCCCGGGTCCATGGCCAGGACGTCGAAGTCCGGGCCGGCGGGTGTGGCGGCGCGGTGGCGGCGGAGGAAGGACATGCCGCCATGGTACGTGGCCGCGCGGCTTTTCCCGCCCGGGGCCCCTCATCCCGGCCGCCCGTCACCGGTGGCGCGCGTCGCGCGACCTCGACGCGGGCGGGGCGTGATCCGACCACGCCCACTGTGAACACGTTCAATGCGATGGGCGGGCCGGTGTACCGCCACCGGCGGTGATCGCCACCCCCGCCGCGGAGGCCGGGGCAGCCGCCCCGCGCGGCGAAGCCGGCCGGCTCCGGCAGCCCTCCCGAGCCCCGGACGCGCGCACCGGGGTGCGCCCCGCGGGCGGCGGCCTACCTCGCGTAGGCCGCCAGGGCGGCCGGGAGGCCGGTGAGGTCGGTGCCGAGCTTGCGGCAGGCCGTGGAGAGCTCCCAGTCCGCGGCCCCGTCCGAGTGCGGGTCCGGGTGCGGGTCCGGATGCGGGTCGGCCGCCGGTTCCCCGGTCGGGTGCGCGGACACGTGCGCCTCCGGCACCGCCTCGCTCCGCACCGCGCGTTCCGCCGCCCGGAGCTCGTCCTCCGTGAGGCGGTCCTCCCCGAGCGGGACGAGCGACGGACCGCCGCCCGGGCCCGCCAGGATGCCGGCCGCCTCGGCCGCCAGGCCGTCGGCTCCGCATTCCCGCGCCGTCACCACGGCCCGCCCCAGCAGCTCCTCGTCCCGCAGCTCCGTGCCGAGGGCGGCGAGCGCCCGGGCCAGTTCGTATCCCGCCGGGGACGTGGCGAGCCGGGCCACCGCCTCGCGCAGCAGCTCCGCCCGGTCGGCGGGAGCCGCCACCTCGGCCGCCACGCGCAGGGCCTGGCCGATCGCCGACGGGGCGCCGAAGGCGCGGGCCCGCCGCAGGGCGTCGCCGGCCAGGGCACGGGCCCGCTCCGGGTCCTCGCCCGCCACGGCCCGGGCGAGGTGCAGCTGCCACGGGCACCACGCCGGGTTCTGGATGCCGCGCGGGGTCAGCCGGCGGTCGACCTCCTCCAGCTCGGCCGCGGCGGCCTTCGCGTCGCCCCGGGCCAGCAGCAGTTCGGCGTACACGGTCTGGGAGTCCGGGAAGACCACGGCCGCCGGGAAGGGCCGGCCGAACTCGTGCTCATGCGCCAGCTGCCAGGCCTCGTCGGTCCGGCCGCGGGCGAGCAGTGTCGTGATCAGGATGGCGATGGTGTACCAGTGCACGGGCGTTCCGCGGCCCACGCGCTCGGCGAGCTGCAGCCCGGCCCGGGCCAGTTCCTCGGCCTCCGCGAGCCGACCGCGCCGGAAGCGGATGTAGGCGCGCAGGCTGTACCCGAAGGAGAGGTGTGCCCCGCGCCAGCCCTGCCGCTCGAACTCGGCCGTGCCCGCTTCGAACAGATCTTCGGCCCGGCCGGGGCGGTCGGCGTACATGTGAGCCATGGCCACGAGCACGGGGACCTCGAAGCCGCGGTCCTCGTACGCCCAGCTGAAGCCCTTTTCCAGGACCCGCCCGGCGTGGTGCAGGACCACGTCCACCGGTTCGCCGCGCAGGCAGGCGTCCCAGGCGCGCAGCCCGATGACGTACCGCTCGGTGAGGTCGCGGCCGGTCAGCCGGTCGGCGAGCCGGGCCAGGCGGCGGGAGCGGGCCGGGGAGTCGGTCTCGGCGGCGTTGAAGGCGTCCCACATGAACTGCTCGGACTGCAGGCGCAGCCGGGCGCGTGCGTCGTGGGTGTTCGGGATCTCCCGCGCGAGGGATTCGGATGCCTCGGCGAGGCGGTCGCTGTGGGCGAGGACCTGGGCGAGCCGGATGACGATGCCCTGGCGCAGGGCGGGGTCGTCCACGGGCTCGGCGAGGGCCGCCCGCAGGTGGTTGACGGTGTTGGCCGGTTCGGTGAGCAAGGAGGCACAGCCGAGTTCGTAGAGCACGGCGGCGCGTTCGTCGAAGTCGGGGGGTTCGAGCAGGGCGCGGGCGAGCTGGCGGCGGGCCGCTTCGGGGGCCCCGGCCCGGAGGTTCTCGCCTGCGGCCTCGCGCAGGATGCGCACCACCCAGGGGTCGTTCTCGGGGTGGGTCTCCAGGAGGTGGCGGGCCGCCGCGGAGGGGCCGAGTCCGGCGTCGATGACCGCCACGGCGGCCTTGCCGTGCAGGGCGACGCGCAGCGCGTCGGGGATGGCGCGGTACAGGGCGGTGGCGATGAGCGGGTGGACGAACTCCAGCCCCGCGTCACGCTTTTCGGAGACGGACGATTCGGTGGCGGCGGCGGACAGGATGCGGGCGTCCCGCAGCCGTCGCGTGGCGTCCACGGCCTCCTCGGCTCCGAGGGCGGCGACCCGGGCCGCGAGGTCCTGCGGGATGGCGGTGCCGAGGACGGCGCAGGCCCAGGCGAAGCGGACGGTGGAGGGGCCGAGGCGTTCGAGGCGTTCGACGAGGCCACTGCCGCGCTGTGCGGCGGCGAGGTCGCGCAGCAGCGGGGCGCTGGCCTCGACCGGGGCGAGCCCCTTGTCCTGGATCTTGGCGGTGAGTTCGACGGCCTCGAAGGGGTTGCCGGTGGTGACGGCCCAGGCCTCCTTGCAGAAGGCGTCGTCGGCGTGGTCGCCGATCGCCTCGCGGACCAGGGCGGCCACAGCGGGCTCGGTGAGCGGCGAGAGGGAGAGCGGGCGCTGTCCCGCGCGGCCGGGCAGCGTACGGAAGGCGTCGGCGTGCGCGGGCAGTTCGTCGGGGCGGTACGCGACGACGAGGAGCAGCGGGAGGTGCTCGGCGCGGGGCGCGTACGCGGCGAGCCATTCGAGGGATTCGGGGTCGGCCCAGTGGGCGTCGTCGACGACGAGGGCCACGGGGGCGCGCTTGACGACGAGGTGGGTGAGCACCCAGTCGAGTCCGTCGCGCAGGCCCTGGGGGTCGGGCGGTGAGCCCTGTTCGGGGGCGCAGAGGCCGAGGGCCGGGCCGACGATGGAGTACCAGCTGCCGAGGGCGGCGCGCAGTTCCCGTTCGGAGTTCCCGGCGAGCTGGGGCTGGATGAGTTGGCGGGCCACGTGGAAGGGCTGGCTCTGCTCCTGCTCGCCGCCGCGCGCCGCGAGGACGGTGCAGGAGCGTGCGTGGGCGCGGCGGCGCAGTTCGGCGAGGAGGGTGGTCTTGCCGAGGCCGGCGGGTCCGGAGAAGGCGAGGAGTGCGCCGCCGCCGTCCGGTGCGGGGCCGGCGAGCAGGTCGAGGGCCTCGTCGACGATGGCGAGTTCGGTCTCGCGTTCGACCAGTGTGCGCCGCATGCGGGTCCGGCGTTCCGTCATGGCTGGTACCCCCCAGGCCTGTTCGGGGGCATCAGCGTACGCCCGCGCACAGCGGGAGGGAGCCTGCTGTCGGAAAGTTTCCGATCTTCTTTTCAGCTGTTCGCGGAGCGCTCCGCGAGGCCCTCCAGAACGGCGACGGCCTCGGCGGCGCGGTCGGCTGTCACGAAGAGGTGGTCGTGGTGGTAGCCGGCGATGACGTTGCAGCTCAGGCCGTGTGCGCCGAGCTCGGCGGCGAAGGCGGCGGTGAGGCCGACGGCGTCCAGCGCGGAGTGGACGCGCAGGGTGATCCAGCCGGCGGTGTAGTCGTAGGCGAGCCCGGCCGCGTCGGCCTCCTCCTGCCGCAGGACGAGAGTGAGCCCCTCGCGCTCCCGGATCGTGGCCACGGGCGCCGTCCCGGCCGGGACGGCGGTGCCGGGGACGGTGCAGAACACGTAGACGCCGTCGTTCAGTTCGGGCCGCATGCCGCTCAGCAGTTTCCGCAGATCGCTCTCGCCGCTCATGGCCGTCAGCCTAGGCGGTGCCGATCACGTGCCCTCGTAGACGCGACGGTGCCACCAGGCGTAGGGGCGGCCTTGCCGGTCGGGCCCGATGCGGAAGGGGACGGACGCCGGCATCGTGCGGCGGCGGAACTCCGCGTCCAGTGCGCGCAGTACGCGGCCCAGCGCGCGCCGGGCCCCGGGCGGGAGCCCTCGGTACAGTTCGGCCAGTTCGTCCCGGACCAGGGCGACGTCGTCGCGCGCGCAGCCCGGGCAGGACTCGCACAGGGACGGGGCGAGCCGGAGTCCGTTCCCCGGGCGGCGCAGGAAGTCCCGGTACGTGCTCAGCAGGGTCTCGACCTCGTCGGCCCGGCCCCGTAGCGCCCAGTGGACTTCCGCGCTCGCGGCGGGCGACAGCCGGTCCACGGGCGGCAGTTCCCGCGCCCAGGCGGACGGCCGGCGGCCCTCGAAATCTCCTCGTGCGGCGCGCAGCGCGCCCGGCCGTCTACGCGGCATCGCCCTTTCGGCGGTTGATCGTCACGCGCCCATCGTGGCGGGCCGACCGATCGCCGGGCAACGGCTTTATGCGCCGCGACCCGCTGCCCAGCGGCCGGACGGCGGGTCACGGCGGGGCGGGCGACGCCTACGTGAGGTCGAACTCCCCGCCCCGCGCGCCCAGTACGAACTTGCGCCACTCGTCCGGCGCGAAGATCAGCGAAGGGCTCTCGGGGCGCTCGCTGTTGCGCATCGCGATGAAGCCGTCCACGAAGGCGATCTGGACGTCGCCCGCTCCCCGGCTGCTCGACTGCCAGTCCGCCTCGGTGAGATCGAGGTCCGGCTTCCCCCAGCCAGCGAGGGGCTGTGAAGTCATGCTCTCTGCCACGTGCGTGCTCCTCCCGGTACGTCGTCCGGGGCCAAGGTTAACCACCGCAGCGGGTGCCGCACAGGCCACGGTGGGTCACCCTGACCGGTCCGGCACCCCCCGCGGCCTGTCAGCCGGTGGGCTCCTCCGCCCCCACCAGCCACATCGCGAAGAACTGCGCGCCGCCGCCGTACGCGTGTCCCATGGCCCGGCGGGCTCCCGGGACCTGGTGTTCCCCGGCCTGGCCGCGGACCTGGAGGGCGGCCTCCGCGAAGCGGATCATGCCGGAGGCGCCGATCGGGTTGGTGGAGAGCACGCCCCCCGACGGGTTGACCGGAAGGTCCCCGTCGAGTTCGGTGACGCCGGCCTCGGTGAGCTTCCAGCCCTCGCCCTCCTCCGCGAAGCCGAGGTTCTCCAGCCACATCGGCTCGTACCAGGAGAACGGCACGTACATCTCGACCGCGTCGATCTCCCGGCGCGGATCGGTGATCCCGGCCTGCCGGTAGACGTCGGCCGCGCAGTCCTTTCCGGCCTGTGGGGAGACGAAGTCCTTGCCCGCGAAGAGGGTCGGCTCGCTGCGCATCGCCCCGCCGTGCACCCAGGCGGGCGGCTTCGGCGAACGGGCCGCGCCCGCGCGGTCGGTGAGGATCATCGCACAGGCCCCGTCCGAGGAGGGGCAGGTCTCGGAGTACCGGATCGGGTCCCACAGCATCGGCGACGCCTGGACCTTCTCCAGGGTGATGTCGTGCTCGTGCAGGTGCGCGTACGGGTTCTTCAGGGCGTTGCGGCGGTCCTTGTAGGCGACGAGCGAGCCCACCGTGTCGGGCGCGCCGGTGCGCCGCATGTACGCGCGCACGTGCGGGGCGAAGAACCCGCCCGCGCCCGCCAGCAGCGGCTGCTGGAAGGGCACGGGGAGGGACAGCCCCCACATGGCGTTCGACTCGGACTGCTTCTCGAACGCGAGGGTGAGGACGGTGCGGTGGACGCGGGCCGCCACCAGGTTGGAGGCGACGAGCGCCGTGGAGCCGCCGACCGAGCCCGCCGTGTGCACGCGCAGCATCGGCTTGCCGACGGCGCCGAGCGCGTCCGCCAGGTAGAGCTCGGGCATCATCACCCCCTCGAAGAAGTCGGGGGCCTTGCCGATGACGACCGCGTCGATGTCCGCCCAGGTCAGTTCGGCGTCGGCGAGGGCGCGGGTCGCGGCCTCGCGGACCAGTCCGGCGATGGAGACGTCGTGGCGGGCCGCGACGTGCTTGGTCTGGCCGATCCCGACGACGGCGACCGGTTCTTTACCCGTAGTGCTCACCGAGCGTCCCCTTCCAGGACGGCGACCAGGTTCTGCTGGAGGCAGGGGCCGGAGGTGGCGTGGGCGACGGCCCGGTCGGACTCGCCGCGGTGGATGCGGGCGGCCGCCTCGCCGATCCGGATCAGGCCGGCGGCCATCATCGGGTTGGCGGCGAGGGCCCCGCCGGAGGGGTTGACGGCGACTTCTTCGCCGAGGCCGAGCGCCTTGCGGAGCACGACCTCCTGGGAGGAGAACGGCGCGTGCAGCTCCGCCGTGTCCACCGCCGCCTCGAAGACGCCGGCGCGTTCTGCGGCGATGCGGGTGGACGGAGAGTCGGTGAGGTCGCGCACGCCCAGGCTGTGGGCCTCGATGCGGTGGTCGATGCCGGTGATCCAGGCGGGGCGTTCGCACAGTCGGCGCGCGGTGTCGCCGGCCGCGAGGACGACGGCGACGGCGCCGTCGCCGATCGGCGGGCAGTCCCCGGTGCGCAGCGGCGCGACCTGGTAGTCGCCCTGCGGGACGGCGCCGCGCAGCTGGGCGTGCGCGTTGGCCTCGGCGTCGGCCCGGCTGCGGGCGCCGATCGCGGCGAGGGCGGGTTCGTCGGTCTCGCCCGCGTCGATCAGTGCCTGGGCCTGGAGGGCGGCGAGGGCCACCGAGTCGGGCCAGAGGGGAGCCACGTAGTACGGGTCGAGCTGGCGCGTCAGCACGTCGCGCACCGAGCCGGGCGAGGACTTCCCGTACGAGTAGACGAGCGCGGTGTCGGCCTCGCCTGTCTGGATCTTGACCCAGGCCTCGTACAGGGCCCAGGCACCGTCCATCTCGACGTGCGACTCGGAGATGGGCGGCCAGGCGCCCACCCCGTCGAGGGTCATGGTGAAGGAGAAGGCCCGGCCGGCCAGGTAGTCGCTGGAGCCGGAGCAGGTGAAGCCGATCTCCCCGGCCTTCAGGCCGGTGGCGGCCAGCACCTGGTGCAGGACCGGCATGACCATCTCGACTTCGCTGAGTTCGGAGGTGTCGCGGCGGTGGTCGCTCTGCGCGAAGGCGACGACGGCGACCTCGCGGGCGTACCTCGACGGCGTCTTCGGCATCAGATGAGCTCCTTGTACGCGTCGTAGTCCGCGTCCGGTTCGCCGGTGGGTCGGTAGTGGTCGGGGTAGCGGCCGCCTTCGGTCCAGACCGGTTCGACCCGCAGGCCCATGCGGACCTGGTCGTACGGGATTCCGCCGATCCGGCCGTGCAGGGCGAGGCCGGCGCCGTCGAGGGCGATGTGGGCGTAGACGTAGGGGACCTCGATGTCGAGGTTCTTGGCCTTGATGTTGACGATGCAGAAGGTGGTGACGGTGCCCGCCGGTCCGACCTCCACCTGGTCGGTGGTGGCCACTCCGCAGGTGGGGCAGGCGCCGCGCGGCGGGACGTACACCTTGTGGCAGGAGGGGCAGCGCTCGCCGACGGTCTTCTGCTCGGAGAGGGCGGCGATGTAGGCGGTCTGGGCGCGGCCCGGGCTGTAGGTGTAGTCGAGGCGGGCGCGGGCGACGATGCCGTGGACGGCGTCGTCGAAGGCCCCGTCGTGCGGGGTGCCCTCGCCGACGTCGAGTCCCTCGTACGGCTCGAAGCAGGCGATGTCGGTGATCGCCCCGATGCGGTCCGCGGCCCAGCGGATCCGGACCCGCATGCCGGTGCGCACGGAGTCGGGGCCGGGTGCGTCGAGGGCGTGGAGGAGGGCGGTGTCGGCGCCGTCGAGCTTGACCAGCACCCAGGCGAAGGGGGTGTCCAGGGGCTGGTTCGGCCGGGGGTGGCCGTTCCAGGCCCAGGTGGTGACGGTGCCGGTGTCCGCGACCTCCACGAGCTCGCGGATCTCCTCGGCGGTGGCGGGGTCGTACTCGACGGGCGGCACCATCACCGCGCCGCCGGTGGTCTTGACGCCGAGTACGACGCCTTCGCGCAGTCCGGTCAGGAAGGCGCTCTGGACGGGCCCGAGCGACCGGGTGAAGGGGAACTCGACGACGAGGGGCGCGCGGAGCACCTCCGGTGGGGAGGCAGCTGTCATGGTGGCTCTCCGATGCGTTTGATTCCGGTACGGGCGGTCGATGCACACGGGCCCGGGCGGGCCCACTCCCCCGTCTGACGTCTTGCACGGTCCCCGCCCCGGCGGCCAACTCCGGCTTCGCCGGGCCCGCTTCAGCCTCGCCGGCGTTTGAGGCGCGGGGTCCCGGGGCAGAGTCCCGATCCCTCGGCCCCGCCGGGCCATGCGCACGCCCCGCCGGGGCAGAACCCAGCCCCGCCGGCGATTGAGGCGCGGGGCCCGGGGCAGAGCCCCGGCAGCGGCGCCGCACCCTCACACGCCACGGCACGGCACGGCACGGCGGCCCGCGCACCGCGGCGGCAGCGCCGCAAGAGGCTACTCGCGGCGGTACAGCGGCGGCCGCTTCTCCGCGAACGCCCGCGCCCCCTCCTTCGCGTCCGCCGTGTCGAAGATCGGCCACCCCCGCAGCAGTTCCGCCGCCAGGCCCTCCGTCTCCGTCAGCTCGGCGGACTCGTACACGGAGGCCTTCACGGCCTCCACGGCCAGCGGCCCGCACGCGTTGATCTGCTCCGCGATCTCCAGCGCGGCATCGAGCGCCGTGCCGGCCGGCACCACCCGCCCGACCAGTCCGATCCGGGCCGCCTCCTCGGCGGAGTACGGGCGCCCGGTCAGCAGCATCTCCAGGGCGTGGGTGCGCGGGATCTGGCGCGGCAGCCGCACCGTGGAGCCGCCGATCGGGAAGAGCCCCCGCTTGACCTCGAACAGTCCGAAGGTCGCCCCCTCCCCCGCCACCCGGATGTCGGTGCCCTGGAGGATCTCCGTCCCGCCGGCCACGCAGTACCCCTCGACCGCCGCGATCACCGGCTTGCGCGGCCGGTGGTGGCGCAGCATCGCCTTCCAGTGCAGGTCGGGGTCGGCCTTGAGGCGGTCGCGGTACGAGTCGCCCGCCATGCCCTTGCCGGCGAGCGCCTTGAGGTCCATGCCGGCGCAGAAGTCCCCGCCCGCGCCGGTCAGCACCACCGAGCGGATCTCGTCGTCCGCGTCCGCTTCGAGCCAGCCGTCGTACAGGCCCACCAGAAGCGGCAGCGAGAGCGCGTTCTTCGCCTCGGGCCTGTTCATGGTCAGCACCAGCGTGGCACCGTGCCGCTCCACGGTCAGGTGTTCCGTCCCACCCATTGCCGTCCTCCCGTCTCAAGACCTAGAACAGGTTGCAGTAGGGGCGGGTGCAGTTCAATAGTTTTCTGACACCCAGTCAGATTTCTTGGGCGGCGCCCTTCCCAGTTGTCTTCGACGGCGCTCTAATGACCGCCGAGCAGACCAGCCATGCGCGTCACGCGTCAGGAGGAACGGTGGAGTACAACCTTGCCGACCTGTTCGAGTCGGTCGTGGACGTGGTCCCGGACCGCGAGGCCCTCGTGTACGTGGACCACCCCGGCACCGGCGCCGAGCGCCGTCTGACGTACTCCGAACTGGACATGGCGGCGAACCGGATCGCGCACCACCTGCTCGACAGCGGCCTGAAGGCCGGCGAACACCTGGGCCTGCACCTCTACAACGGGGTCGAGTACCTGCAGACCGTACTGGCCTGCCTGAAGGCCCGGTTGGTACCGGTGAACGTCAACTACCGGTACGTGGAGGAGGAGCTGGTCTACCTCTACAACGACGCCGATCTCGCGGCGCTCGTCTTCGAGGGAGAGTTCACCGAGCGGGTCGCGGCGGCGCTCCCGCAGACCACGAAGCTCCGCCACCTGATCCGGGTCGGCGCCACCCCCGAGGGCGCACCGGAGCCCGCGATCGCCCCCGTCCCGTACGAGGACGCCGAGGCCGCCGGTTCACCCGAGCGGGGGTTCCCGCCGCGCAGCCCCGACGACCTGTTCATCATCTACACGGGCGGCACCACGGGCATGCCCAAGGGCGTGATGTGGCGGGCCGAGGACCTCTTCTTCGCGGGGCTGTTCGGTGGCGAGCCGTCGGGCGAGCCGGTGAAGCGGCCCGAGGAACTGGCCGAGCGGGTCGCGGCGCGCGGCGCCGGTCTCACCTTCTTCCCCGCGCCGCCGCTGATGCACGGCACTTCGACCCTGACGTCGTTCGTGGCCTTCAACTACGGCCAGCGGATCGTCATCCACCGCAAGTACGCGCCGGAGGAGGTGCTGCGCACGATCGAGAAGGAAAAGGTCTCCAGCGTCTCCCTCGTCGGCGACGCGATGCTGCGGCCGCTCATCGACGCCCTGAACGGGCCGCTGAAGGGCACGGACCTCTCCTCCCTCTTCAGCGTCTCCTCGTCCGGCGCCATCATGTCGGACACGGTGAAGGCGGAGTTCCAGCGGCTGGCGCCGAACGTGCTCCTCCTGAACAACTTCGGATCCTCCGAATCCGGCTCCAACGGGCGCGCGACGGACGACTCGGGCCCGGAGAAGGGCTTCCGGCTGGAGGTCAACGAGCGTACGCAGGTGGTGGACCCGGTCACGCACGAGCCGGTGGAGGTGGGCGTTCCCGGGCGCCTGGCGCAGCGCGGCTACGTACCGCTCGGCTACTACAACGACCCGGCGAAGACGGCCGAGACCTTCTTCCGGCGGGGTTCGGAACGCTGGGTCCTGCTCGGCGACATGGCGACCGTCGACGAGGACGGCATCGTGACGGTGCTCGGCCGTGGCTCGCAGTGCATCAACACGGGCGGCGAGAAGGTCTATCCGGAGGAGGTCGAGCAGGCGCTGAAGTCCCACCCGGACGTGTACGACGCGCTGGTCGCGGGCGTCGCGGACCCGAAGTGGGGCAACCACGTGGCGGCGGTGGTCCAGATCCGGGCGGGCGCCCCGGAGCCGACCCTCGACGAGATCCAGTCGCACTGCCGCACGAAGCTGGCGGGCTACAAGATCCCCCGCCAACTGGTGATCGCCCCGGCCATCCAACGCTCCCCGAGCGGCAAGGCGGACTACCGCTGGGCGAAATCGATAGCCACGCAAGCCGACACGACCGACTGACCGGCAATCCGTTCACCCACCGGCGCTTGAGGCGCGGGCTCCGGTGCGGGGCCCCGGCAAGAGCCCCGCACCCACCCACCCCGACGAACACACCCCAGCCCCGCCGACGCTTCGCCACGGGGCCCGGCGCAGCGCCTGCAGGGGCGCCGCACCCACCCACCCGGCCGGGCACACCCCAGCCCCGCCGGCGCTTTGCCGCGGGCCCGGGGCAGCACCCGGCAACGGCGCCGCCGGCCCCCCCCCCCCCCCCCCCCCCCCCCCCCCCCCCCCCGGGGTTGGGGGGGGGGGGGGCGGCCAGGCCGCTGACGACTTCGCGTGGATTCCGCAGCAGGGGAATGCCCGACGCCGCCCACCCGCCCGGGCACACCCCAGCCCCGCCGGCGTTTGAGGCGCGGGGTCCGGGGCGGAGCCCCGGGGAACGGTGGAAGGGCGGGGCGGGGAGCTGCTCCGCGCAGCGGCACCCCGCCCCGCACAGGCACCGCCCGCCCGACCCGGCCCCGCCAAGCCCGCCGCGCACCGGTACCGCCCCGCCCGACCCGGCCCGCCGCGCACCGACCCCGACCCCGGCACCGGCACCGGCACCGGCACCGGCTCCGCCAGACTCAGCGGCCGGAGGCCAGGAACCGCTCCACCCGGGCCGAGAACCACCCCGCGTCGTCCAGCCACGGAAAGTGCACCGCGTCCGCCTGCACGTCCACCACCCCCCGCGCGAACAGCTCCGCGACCTGCCCGGCGAGGGCCGGCCGCGGGTTCCCGTCCAGCCCGCCGGCCAGCACCAGGACCTCCCCCTCGACCCGCCGCAGCCCCGCCCTGGTGGCCGGCGGGTCGAAGGCGCCCGGCCCCGCGTAGGCCCCGGCCGCCTTCTCGTTCTGATCCTCCGCACCCGCCGCCCAGTCGGCCCGGGCCGCATCGTCCCACCGGCTGTAGAACAGCGGCGCGGCCGCCTCCCAGGCCTCGTCACCGTCGGCGCCGCCGCCGAGGATCCCCTCGTACGCCTCGATGGCCCGGTCGTACAGCTCGGTGCCGGCCCGCAGCCGGGCCGCCTCCAGCCGGTGCTCCGCGGTGACCGGGAGGTCCACGGCCCAGGCGGTGGGGGTGACCAGGACGATCCGGCGCACCCGGTCGGGGTGCGCGGCCGCGTAGAGCAGGGCGAGGTTGCCTCCCGCGGAGTGGGCGAGGAGGTCCATGCGCTCCAGCCCGAGATGGGCCCGCAGCGCCTCGACGTCCGCCACCTGGTGGTCGACCCGGTACGTCGACTCGTCCGCGGGCACGGCGGAGTCGCCCGTGCCGCGCAGGTCGAGCAGGATCAGCCGCCGTCCGGCGCCCAGTCCGCCGAGGTCACCCAGGTAGGCCGATGCCCGCATGGCGCCGCCCGGGAGGCAGACCAACGGTTCACCCCCACCCTTGAAGTGGTAGGCGAGTTCGGTTCCGTCATACGTGGTGAAGGTAGGCATGCGGACCATCACAACAGACGATCACTCGTTCGAGTCATTGATTTGGCTCGGGCGGACCTGGCAATCTACCGAATGATCGTTCGGTTCGTTCAGGATGAGGTGACGACATGGCGGTGCACGCGGATCTCCACGACGAAGGCGAGCGGCTGAGCCGCGACGAGCTGGCCGCCCTCCAGTTGCGACGGCTGCGTGCGACGCTGCTCCACGCCTACGAGCGCGTGCCGTTCTACCGCCAGGCCTTCGACAAGGCGGGCGTGCATCCCCACGACTGCCGCTCCCTCGCCGACCTCGCCCTGTTCCCCTTCACCGCCAAGACCGACCTCCGTGACAACTACCCGTTCGGCATGTTCGCCGTACCGCGTTCCGAGGTCCGCCGCATCCACGCCTCCAGCGGCACCACGGGGCGCCCCACCGTGGTCGGGTACACCGAAGGGGACCTCTCCACCTGGGCGGACGTGGTGGCCCGGTCCATACGGGCGGCGGGCGGCCGGCCCGGCCAGGTCGTGCACATCGCCTACGGCTACGGGTTGTTCACCGGCGGCCTCGGCGCGCACTACGGTGCCGAGCGCCTCGGCTGCACCGTCGTGCCCGCCTCGGGCGGGATGACGGACCGGCAGGTCCGGCTCATCGAGGACTTCAAACCGGAGGTGATCATGGTGACGCCCTCCTACATGCTGACCCTGCTGGACGAGATGGAGCGCCAGGGCATCGATCCCCGCGCCACCTCCCTGCGGACCGGCATCTTCGGCGCGGAACCGTGGACGGAGGAGATGCGCCGGGAGATCGAGGAACGGCTCGGCATCGACGCGGTGGACATATACGGGCTGTCCGAGGTCATGGGCCCGGGCGTGGCCCAGGAGTTCGCGTCCACCAAGGACGGGCTCCACATATGGGAGGACCACTTCTACCCCGAGGTGGTCGACCCGCTGACGGGCGACGTGCTGCCGGACGGGGAGCCGGGCGAGCTGGTGTTCACCTCCCTCACCAAGGAGGCCATGCCGGTGATCCGCTACCGCACCCGGGATCTGACCCGGCTGCTGCCCGGTACGGCCCGGCCCGCCTTCCGCCGGATGGAGAAGATCACGGGCCGCAGCGACGACATGATCATCCTGCGCGGGGTCAACCTGTATCCGACCCAGGTCGAGGAGATCCTGCTGCGGACGGCCGGACTCGCTCCGCACTTCCAGCTGCGGCTGACCCGGGAGGGCCGGCTGGACGCGCTGACGGTGCGGGTGGAGGCCCGCCGTGAGACGGACTCCGACCGGAGGACCGCCGCGGCCGCCGAGGTCGTGCGGGCCGTCAAGGAGGGCGTCGGGGTCTCCGTCCGGGTGGAGGTCGTCGACCCGGAGACCCTGGAGCGTTCGGTGGGGAAGATCAAGCGACTGGTGGACCTGCGGCGTTCCGCGGCGGAGTGACACGCGCCCGCGGCCGGGGGAAACCACCCTTTCGGGCCCACTTCGGGGTCCCTTCCGGGAGGGGGGTCGTCCGCGCGGGTAGGGCATGAGGCGTGACCTCGATCATCCGGCAGCTCTACGACCGGCTCCAGGGCTCCCCTGCCGGTCTGGCCTGGAGCCGAGGCCGGGAGATGGAGCTCATGCACCGGGCGATGGGCTTCGCGGCCCTCGGCTTCCTCACCCTGGTGCCGCTGCTGATCGTCGTGGCCGCCGCCGCACCCGGCAGCGGTTCCGGGTTCGGCCGTTGGCTCGGCCAGGCGCTCGGGGTGACGCGGGCCTCCCGCAACCGGGTCGAGCTGCTGTTCGGCGCGGCGGACCTGGCGCTGGAGCGGACCACCGCCTTCGGTCTCGCGGCGCTGGCCGTCTTCGGCCTGACCTTCGGCTCCGCCGTGCAGACCGGCTACGAGAAGGTCTGGGACCTGCCGACCGCGCGCTGGCACACCATGTGGCGGCACGTCGTCTGGCTGGCCCTGCTGGTCTGCTACCTCGGCCTGCTGGTGGGGATCCCGGCGCCGTCGCACAGTGTGTACGGCACGGTCGTGGGCACCCTGAGCGACCTGGTCGGCACCTGCCTGTTCTTCGTCGCCTCGCAGCGGCTGCTGCTCTGCGGGCGGGTCCGCTGGCGGGCGCTGGTACCGGGCGCGCTGGCGACGAGCCTCGGGCTGCTGGGTCTGCGGGTCTTCTCGCAGTTGGTGTTCTCCCCGCTGATCGCGTCGAACGCCGTGACGTACGGCCCCTTCGGCACCCTGCTGGTCGTGCAGTCCTGGCTGGTCGGGGTGGGCTTCGTGGTCTACGGCGGGGCGCTCGTCGGCCGTCTCGTCCACGAGCACCTCACGCTGACGCGCCTGCGGCGCGAGGGACCCCTCTCCTCCGGGGGACCTCCTCATGATCCGGAAACAGGCTGACCGCACCGCTCCACTGATGGCAGGATCGGTCCGCACCGCCGTCAACATGCTTGATTCACAGGGGGATTGATGACAACGCAGCATGCCGCGGGTGAAGCGGCCGGCCGGGTCTGGCTGATCACCGGGGCCTCGTCCGGCTTCGGCCGGACCCTCACCGAGGCCGCGCTCGCGGCCGGTGACACCGTGGTCGCGGCGGCCCGCCGCACCCAGTCGCTCGAAGCTCTGGCGGCCGAGCACCCGGAGCGGCTCGTGCCGCTCGCCGTGGACGTCTCGGACGTCGCGCGCGCGGAGGCGGCCGTGGCGGAGGTCGTGGACCGCTTCGGCCGGATCGACGTCCTGGTCAACAACGCCGGCCGGGGCCTGATCGGGGCCGTGGAGGAGACCTCGGACGCCGAACTCCGGGACCTGATGGACCTGCACTTCTTCGGCCCGGCGGCGCTCACCCGCGCCGTGCTGCCCCACATGCGGGCCCGCAAGTCCGGTGCCGTCGTCCAGATGAGCAGCATGGGCGGACGGCTGTCGTTCCCCGGGGTCGGGGCGTACTCGGCGACGAAGTTCGCCCTGGAGGGGCTGACCGAGGCGCTCGCCGGAGAGGTCGCGGCCTTCGGCATCAAGGCCCTGATCGTGGAGCCGGGGGCGTTCCGTACGGGCTTCGCGGGCGGGGCCGCGCTGCAGCAGACCGCCACCGAGCTGGCGGCCTACGCGGACACGGTGGGCGGCGTGCGCAGGGGCCTGCCGGACAGCGACGGCAAGCAGCCCGGCGACCCCGTCAAGGCGGCCGCGGCGATCCTGGCCGCGCTGGACGCCGAGCAGACGCCGCTGCGGCTGGCGCTGGGCAACGACGCGCTGGACGCGATCCTGTCCCACGCGGATGCCGCTCGCGCGGAGGCCCTGGCCTGGGAACCCACCAGCCGCGGGACGGACTTCGACTCCTGACCCCGACACCCCCTCGTACCGGACAGCCCCCGTGACACCGGCCCGAGCCCGCATCCCGCGCCCGGGCGCCGGTCCGAGGCCGGGGGCGGTGCCGGGTCCCGGGTCCGGGGTCCGGGGTCCCGGGCCCGGGGTCCGGGGTCCCGGGTCCGGGGTCCGGCCGGAGCACCGGTCCGGGAACCGAGCCCTGGCAGGCCGCGGTACGCGTACGCGTCAGGCCGAGCCGGGCGCCGGGCGTTCGGCGAGGCGGTCGCGGAGCTCGCGCTTGAGGATCTTGCCGCTGGCGTTGCGCGGGAGGGCGTCCACGAACAGGACCCGCTTCGGGGCCTTGAAGTGGGCCAGCTTCTCCCGCGCGTACGCCATCAGCTCCGCCTCGGTCACCTCCCCGCGCGGTACCACCACGGCCGTCACCGCCTCGATCCACCGCTCGTCCGGCAGCCCGACCACCGCCGCCTCGGCCACCCCGCGGTGTGTGTAGAGCACGTCTTCGACCTGCCGGGAGGCCACCAGCACTCCGCCCGAGTTGATGACGTCCTTGACCCGGTCCACGACCGTGAAGTAGCCCTCGGCGTCCCGCACCGCGAGGTCGCCCGAGCGGAACCAGCCGTCCCGGAAGGCCTTCTCCGTCGCCTCCGGGTCGTTCCAGTAACCGCGGCACAGCTGCGGCGAGCGGTAGACCACCTCGCCCGCCGTACCGGCCGGCACGTCCTTGCCGTCCTCGTCGACGACCTTCGCCTCCACGTGCCGTACCGTCCGCCCGCAGGAGTCCATCCGCCCCTCGTGCTCGTCCGGCCCCAGCACCGTGGCCAGCGGGCCGATCTCGCTCTGGCCGAAGCAGTTGTAGAAGCCGAGCCCGGGCAGCCGCTCGCGCAGCCGCTCCAGGACCGGCACCGGCATGATCGACGCCCCGTAGTACGCCTTGCTCAGCGCTCCGAGCTCGCGCCGCCCGAAGTCGGGGTGGTTCGCCAGGCCGATCCACACGGTCGGCGGGGCGAAGAGGCTGTCCGCCTCCCCCGCTTCCACGAGGTCGAAGACCTGCTCGGCGACCGGCGCGTCCAGGATGGTGTTGCTCGCCCCCACCGCGAGGTACGGCAGCAGGAAGACGTGCATCTGCGCCGAGTGGTACAGCGGCAGCGAGTGCACCGGCCGGTCCTCCTCGGCCAGGTCCAGCGCCTCGATCGCGCTCTCGTACTCGTGCGCGAGCGCCCGGTGCGTCATCATCGCGCCCTTGGGCAGGGCCGTGGTCCCGGAGGTGTACAGCAGCTGCGCCAGCCCGTCCGGTTCGCTCCGGCCGTCAAAGGGCAGCGGCTCGGCCAGTTCCGCCAGGAAGGATCCGTCGGCGTCGCGCAGCGGCCGTACCCGGTACCCGTCGGGGATCCGCCCGGCGAGGTCCGGATCGGCCAGGACCAGGGCGGCGGCGCTGTTGTCCAGGATGTACGCCAGGTCCTCGCCGGTGAGGTTCTGGTTGACGGGGACGTGCGTGAGCCCGGCGCGGGCGCAGGCGAGGAAGGCGAGGAGGTAGGCGTCGGAGTTGTGGGCGAAGGTCGCGACCCGGTCGCCCTCGGAGAGCCCGTACCGCTCCCGCAGGAGGGCGGCGCCCGTGGTGGCGGCGGCGTCGAGTTCCGTATAGGTCCAGGTCCGCTCGCGGTAGCGGACGGCGACCCGGTCGGGCACCCGGCGCGCGCTGTGGCGCACGAGTCCGTCGACCGTCCGGTCCCGCACGGCCCGCTCCGCGCCGTCGGCGCCGTCAGCGCCCTCCGCCCGCTCCGCCTGCCCTGACCGCTCTGCCCGCACTGCCTGCTCTGGCGTCATGGCGCGATCCTCATGCCCCGTACGCCCAAGGTCAATAACCGGGATACCGAACGGGATGTTGACAGATCATCGGACCGACTGCATGAGTGTGGGGGCACTGACGCACCGCCCGTCGCAACGGCAATCACGCACATCCGCAGGCTACTTGGGAGGCATGTTGCACCTCAGCACACGTCCGATACTCCGGCGCGTCGCCCTTGCGGGTGCCGCGCTGCTCGCCGCCGCTGCCGCGGCGCCACCGGCCTCGGCGGCGACCGGGGAGCGGATGCCGTCCGGCGGCGGCCTGTCCGCCGTCATCCGGTACACCGAGAACGGCATCCCGCACATCCTCGCCCAGGACTACGCGCACCTCGGTTTCGGCACCGGCTGGGCGCAGGCCGCCGACCAGGTGTGCGTGCTGGCCGACGGGTTCGTGACCCTCGCCGGGGAGCGCTCGCGCTGGTTCGGCCCGGACGCCGCGCCCGACGGATCCCTCTCCTCCGCCACCCGGAACCTCTCCAGTGACCTGTACTTCAAGGGCGTCCGGGAATCCGGCACGGTGGAGAAGCTCCTCGCGACGCCCGCTCCGGCCGGTCCCGGCAAGGACCTCAAGGAGCTGATGCGCGGCTGGGCCGCCGGGTACAACGCCTGGCTCGCCCAGAACAAGATCACCGACCCGGCCTGCAAGGGCGCCGGCTGGGTCCGTCCGGTCACCGCCACGGACGTGGCGGCCCGCGGCTTCGCCGTCTCGGTCCTCGGGGGCCAGGGGCGCGGGATCGACGCCGTCACGGCCGCGCAGCCCCCGGCCGCGCCCGCGCCCGGCGCCCGTACCGCTGCCCCGCAGCAGACGGATCCGGTGGCAGCGGCGGAGGCCGCGCGGGAGTTCTTCGACACCTCCCGGTACGACATGGGCTCCAACGCGGTGGCCTTCAACGGCTCCACCACCGCGAACGGCCGCGGTCTGCTGCTCGGGAACCCGCACTACCCGTGGCAGGGCGGCCGCCGCTTCTGGCAGTCGCAGCAGACCATCCCGGGCGAGCTGAACGTCTCGGGCGGCTCCCTCCTGGGCACCCCCGTGGTCAACATCGGCTTCAACGAGAAGGTGGCCTGGAGCCACACGGTGGCCACCGGCACCCCCGTCAACCTCCACCAGCTCGCCCTCGACCCGTCCGATCCGACGGCCTACCTGGTCGACGGCAAGCCGGAGGCGATGACCCGGCGCACCGTCACCGTCCCGGTGGCGGGCGGCGATCCGGTCACCCGCACCCAGTGGTGGACCCGTTACGGCCCGGTGATCACGGGTCTGGGCCCGGGCCTGCCACTGCCCTGGACCGCGCAGACGGCGTACGCGCTGAACGACCCGAACGCGGTGAACCTGCGGGGCTCCGACACCGCCCTGGCCATGGGCAAGGCCCGTTCGGTGGCCGGGATCCAGGAGGCCCTGGCCACCACCCAGGGGCTGCCCTGGGTGAACACGGTCGCCGCGGACTCCGCGGGCGGCACCCTCTTCACGCAGTCCCAGGTGCTCCCCCGGATCACGGACGAGCTGGCCGCACGCTGCTCCACCCCGCTGGGCCGGGCCACGTACCCCGCCTCGGGGCTGGCCGTGCTGGACGGTTCGCGCACCGACTGCGCGCTCGGCACGGATCCCGACGCGGTGCAGCCGGGCGTGTTCGGCCCGGCGAAGGCACCGACGTTGCGGGACGCCCCGTACGCCGAGAACTCCAATGACAGTGCCTGGCTGGCCAATGCCGATCGGCCGCTGACCGGCTACGAGCGGATCTGGGGCAATGTCTCCACCCCGCGGTCGATGCGTACGCGCGGCGCGGTCGAGGACGTGTCGGCGATGGCCGCCAAGGGCGGGCTGAAGCCGGCCGACCTGGAGCGGCAGCAGTTCGCGAACCGGGTGCCGGCCGGTGACCTGGCGGCGGCCGACGCGGCGAAGGCGTGCGCCGCGCTCCCCGGGGGTTCGGCGACGGCGGGCGACGGCACGGCTGTGGACGTCTCGGCGGCTTGCGGGGTACTGGCCGCGTGGGACCGTACGGCGGACTCCTCCAGCCGGGGCGCCCTGCTCTTCGACCGGTTCTGGCGCAGGCTGACGGCGTCGACCGCGCCCAAGGACCTGTGGCTGGTGCCGTTCTCGCCGGCCGATCCCGTGCGCACGCCCCGCACGCTCAACCAGGCGGCGCCGGGCATCGGGCGGGCGCTCGCGGACACGGTGGTGGAGCTGAAGGCGGCCGGGATCGCGCTGGACGCGCCGTTGGGCGAGCACCAGTTCGTGGTCCGCGACGGCCGGCGGCTCCCGGTGGGCGGCGGCACGGAGGCCCTCGGCGTCTGGAACAAGATCGAGGCGCCCTGGAACGCGGCGGCCGGCGGCTATCCCGAGGTCGTTCACGGCTCCAGCCACATCCAGGCGGTCGGCTGGGACGGCGGCCGCTGCCCGGTGGCCCGCACCCTGCTGACGTACAGCCAGTCCTCGAACCCGGACTCGCCGTACCACGCCGACCAGACCCGGTTGTTCTCGGCGGAGCGCTGGGTGACCTCGCGGTTCTGCGAGCGGGACATCCTCACCTCGCCGAAGCTCAAGGTGGTGTGGCCGCGCGAGCGGCGCTGACGCCCGCCGGTCCCTCTTCCCGGTCGTGCCGTCTACGGGCTCACGGCCAGGAAGAGGTACGCGGCCAGCACCACGAGGTGGACTCCGCCCTGGAGCAGGGTGGCGCGGCCCGGGGCGATGGTGAGGGCGCTGACCACGACGGTGAGGGCGAGCAGCACCATGTGGGTCGGGCCGAGGCCCAGCAGCAGCGGGCCCGAGAGCCAGATCGAGGCCAGCGCGATGGCGGGGATGGTCAGTCCGATGCTCGCGATGGAGGATCCGTAGGCCAGGTTGAGGCTGGTCTGGACGCGGTCGCGGCGCGCGGCCCGGACGGCGGCCAGGGTCTCGGGCAGCAGCACGAGCAAGGCGATGATCACACCGACGACGGCGTTCGGCAGGCCGGCCTCCGCGACGCCCTTCTCGATGGTCGGGGAGACGGACTTGGCGTCGCCGACCACCGCGACGAGCGCGACGAGCAGCAGGCCGACGCTGATCAGGGCGGCGCGGGGGGTGGGCCGCTCCGCCTCGTGGTCACCGTCACCGTCCCCGTCCGCGCCCCCGTCCGCGCCCGCCGAGCCGGTGGGCCTCGCGGACTCCACGGGCAGGAAGTAGGACCGGTGGCGGACCGTCTGGACGGCGATGAACAGGCCGTACAGGGCGAGCGAGGCGACGGCCGCGAAGGTCAGCTGGGCGGTGGAGAACTCCGGTCCGGGCTTGCTGGTCGTGAAGGTCGGCAGCACCAGGCTGAGCGTGGCGAGGGTCGCGACGGTGGCGAGGGCGGCGCCGGAGCCCTCGGGGTTGAAGACGGCGACCCGGTTGCGCAGGGCGCCCACGAACAGGGACAGGCCGACGATGCCGTTGCAGGTGATCATGACGGCGGCGAAGACCGTGTCCCTGGCGAGCGAGGCGGTCTTGTCGCCGCCGTCGATCATCAGGGTGACGATCAGCGCCACTTCGATGACGGTGACGGCGACGGCGAGCACGAGGGATCCGAAGGGTTCGCCGACCCGGTGGGCCACGACCTCGGCGTGGTGGACGGCCGCCAGCACCGCGCCCGCGAGGCAGAGCGCGACCAGGGCCACCCCGAGCGAGGGCAGCTCGCGTCCCCAGCTGAAGACGAGGGCGACGAGCGCCACCACGGGGACCAGGACGGTCCAGTCGGTCAGGGGCGATTTGCGGGTTGCCGTACTCATATACGCCAACTTGCCAGAACCATCCCCCCGCTGCGGTGCAAGGAGCCCCTCCAGGGCCCCGACGTGTCCCTTCTCACGGTTCCGCCGGGCGTGGCGGAGCGGCCCGGCCCCTGGTCCGCCGCAGACTGGGCCATGACCTCCGAGGAGCCCGATCCCGCGTACACCGGACACACCGGATCCGCCGGATACACCGAGGACGATCTGGACGACCTCCACCGCATCGTGGTCTGGGCGATGCTGCGCCACGTCTCACGGCCGCCTGGCGGTACCGACGGGTGGCCGGTGCGGGGCGTGCTGACCCCGCCGGGGCGCCCGGACATCACCCGGGTCGTCCTGTGGGACGGCGCGGACACGGCGGGCTCGGTGGCGTACGACCTGCCGCTGGTGCACCCGGCCGGCGGCAACATCCCGTGGAGCGTTCTCGTCGCGGTGCTGCGGAGCCTGGCCGTCGGGCCCGGCCCCACTGACGGGCCGGGCCGCGCACGGGACGGCCTGGGCATCCCCGTGGTCGACGCCCGCGACGCGACGCTCCGCTTCTGCGAGGAGCCCTCGTACGACCTCGGCGACGCGCTCCACTCCGCGGTGTCGATGTTCCGGTCGTTCGACGGGGGCCGGAAGGAGGGGCCGCGGCTCGGCGGATTCCTCCACATCGACGCGGACACGGTGCGCCTGTACGCGGACCCCGAGGACGGGGGCGCGCGGGTCGGCCTGGACGTTTCGCTCCGCGACCGCGACGGCCGGGTCAAGGGCGGCCACACCGGGCTGATGGCCGCGCTGGACTCCCTCGTGCGGGACGAGCTGGGGTGGACGCGTACCGAGGCGCCGGATCCGTACTGCGCCTCGGTGCACGACTTCACCCACTGGTGACGCGGGGTCGTGTCACATGGCCCGGTCGTGGCCCTCCCAGTACGGGTCGCGCAGCCGCCGCTTGTACAGCTTGCCGTTGGGGTCGCGGGGCATCGTCGCGATGAAGTCGACGGTCTTGGGACGCTTGTAGCCGGCGAGCTGCCGCTCGCAGTGCCGCAGGATCTCCGCGGCCAGCGCGTCGCTCGCCTCGAAGCCCTCGGCCGGTTCGATGACGGCCTTGACCTCCTCGCCCCAGTCCGCGTGCGGGATCCCGAAGGCCGCGGCGTCCGCGACGGCCGGGTGGGAGAGCAGGGCGGACTCGATCTCGGCCGGGTAGATGTTGACCCCGCCGGAGATGATCATGTCGATCTTGCGGTCGCGGAGGAAGAGGTAGCCCTCCTCGTCCATCAGCCCGAGGTCGCCGACGGTGAAGAAGTCGCCGATGCGGTTCTTCTTCGTCTTCCCCTCGTCCTTGTGGTAGCTGAAGCCGCCGGTCTTCATCTGCATGTAGACGGTGCCCAGTTCGCCGGGGGGCAGCCGGTTGCCGTCGTCGTCGAAGACGGCGAGTTCGCTGATGGGCCAGGCCTTGCCGACGGTTCCGGGCTTCTTCAGCCAGTCCTCGGCGGTGGCGAAGGCGCCGCCGCCCTCGCTCGCGGCGTAGTACTCCTCGACGCAGGTGCCCCACCAGTCGATCATGGCCCGCTTGACGTGGTCGGGACAGGGCGCGGCGCCGTGGATGGCGTGCCGCATCGAGGAGACGTCGTACGCGTCCTTCGTGGCCTGCGGGAGCGCGAGGAGGCGGTGGAACTGGGTCGGGACCATGTGGGTGTGCGTGCAGGCCCGCCGGTCGATCAGGCGCAGCATCTCCTCGGGGGTCCACTTGTCCATCAGGACCAGAGGGTGCCCGATGTGCAGGGCCGCGCCCGCGAACTGGAGCACCGCCGTGTGGTAGAGCGGCGAGCAGACCAGGTGGACGTTGTCGTCGAAGGGGCGGATGCCGAAGATGCCGAGGAAGCCGCCGAGGTACGTCTCCTCGGGGAGCTTGCCGGGCAGCGGGCGGCGGATCCCGCGGGGGCGGCCGGTGGTGCCGGAGGTGTAGTTCATGACCCAGCCGAGGGTGCGGTCGGCCGGGGGCGTGGCGGGCTGCCCCTCCAGGAGTTCCGCGTACGGGCGGAAGCCCGGGACGGCTCCGACGGCGTAGCGGTGGCTCGTGGGCAGGCCGGCCTCGTCGGCCGCGGCGGTGGCGGCGTCGGCGAAGCGCTCGTGGGCGACGAGGACCTTGGCGCCGGAGTCGGAGACGATCCAGGCGATCTCGGGGCCGACGAGGTGGTGGTTGACGGGGACGAGGTAGAAACCCGCCTGGGCGGCGGCGAGGTAGGCGGTGAGGAACTCGACGCCGTTGGGCAGGACGACCGCGAAGACGTCGCCGTGCTCCATCCCCGCGGCGCGCAGGCCGTGGACGAGTCGGTTGACGTCGGCGTGCAGCCGGGCGGCGGTCCACTCCTCGCCCTCGGGGGTGACGAGTACGATCCGCCCGGGGTCTGCTGCGGCCTGGGCCCAAAAACCGTTGGGGGGCTGGTCGGTCACGCTGATCACGCCTCTCGGACTCGGCCTGCGATGCGGTTGATGCGGTCGATGGCTCGCTCGAAGCCACTGGTGAGGTCGTCGAAGACGGCCTGGACGCTGCGTTCTTCGTTCATCCGGCCGACGATCTGGCCGACGGGGGTGCCGAGCAGCGGCCGCACCTCGTACTTCTGGATCCGCGAGACGGCTTCGGCGACGAGCAGCCCCTGGAGGGGCATGGGAAGGGCTCCCGGGCCCTGCGGGTCGTCCCAGGCGTCGGTCCACTCGGTGCGCAGCTGGCGGGCGGGCTTGCCGGTGAGCGCACGGGAGCGGACGGTGTCGCCGGAGCCGGCGGCGAGCAGCTTCTCGGTGAGGGCGCGGGAGTGCAGTTCGGCCTCGGTGGTGGTGAGCCAGAGGGAGCCGAGCCACGCCCCTTGGGCGCCGAGGACGAGTCCGGCGGCGATCTGCTCGCCGCTCCCGATGCCGCCGGCGGCGAGGACCGGGAGCGGGGCGACGGCTTCGACGATCTCGGGGACCAGGACCATGGTGGCGATGTCACCGGTGTGGCCGCCGGCCTCGTAGCCCTGGGCGACGACGATGTCGATGCCGGCTTCGGCGTGGCGGCGGGCGTGCTTGGCGCTGCCGGCCAGGGCGGCGACGAGGACCCCGTGGTCGTGGGCGCGGGCGATGACGTCGGCGGGCGGGGAACCGAGGGCGTTCGCCAGGAGTTTGATGGGGTAGTCGAAGGCGACGTCGAGCTGGTTGCGGGCGACCTGTTCCATCCATCCGGTGATCCGCCAGCCGGAGGCCTCGCCTTCGGCGAGCTCGGGCACGTGGTGCTTGGCGAGGGTGTCGCGGACGAAGGCGCGGTGGGCGGCCGGGATCATCGCCTCGATGTCGGCTTCACCGATGCCGTCGACGGCCTTCTTCGCGGGCATGACGACGTCGAGTCCGTAGGGCTTGCCGTCGGTGTGCTCCTGCATCCAGTCGAGGTCCCGCTTGAGGTCGTCGGGAGCGGTGTAGCGGACCGCTCCGAGCACGCCGAAACCGCCCGCGCGGGTGATGGCAGCGGCGACCGCCGGGAAGGGCGTGAAGCCGAAGATGGCGTGCTCGACTCCCAGTTTCTTGCTCAGCTCCGTCTCCATGGGCGGCAGGATGCCGCAGCCCGGTCATCGAGGGAAGAGATTTTCTGATGCAGTGTCAGATTCTTTACGGGCCCGTCGATGCGGAGGTCGCGCACGGGGCGGGCACATACCCACTAACGTGCGGTGCGCTCGGCCGCGTCGGCGTCCGGGGCAGGGGCCACGACCGGCCTCCCCGCCCCACGGGGCGGGAGCCGAACCCCTCGCCTTCGCGGACGGCTGCGGGGCCGAGCCGGCCTCGCCGCCACCCACGGCGGCGGGGGCCGAACCTCTTGCCTTCGCCGATGGCAGCGGGGCCGAGCCCGCCCCGCCGTCACCGACGGTGGCGGGGCCGGACCTCTCGCCGTCACCGACGGTGGCGGGGCCGGACCTCTCGCCGTCGCCGAGGTGGCGGGGCCTGGCCGGCCTCGCCGGCGCGGACCGCCGCAGGGGCAAACCCCGCCTAGCCGGCGTTTGAGGCGCGGGGTCCGGGGCGGAGCCCCGGGAGACGGCGCCGCAGGCCGACTCGGACAGAAAAGCAGGAGACAGGAGGGCCGGACATGGCAGGAACGACGGGGGCCGGCGGGACGGCGGCCGAAGGAGCCTCCACGGAGGCCGATGGGAAGGCGGGCGCCGGGGGCGCAGCCGAGGGCCACGGATTCAACCGCCGCAGGCTGGGCGCACGCCTCCTCGCACTCGGCGGCGTACTGGTGCTCCACGCCGCCCTGCCGGGAGGCCCCGGCGCGGCCGCGTCCGGCAGCCCGGCCGAACGCCGCGCCCTCCAGGGCCTCCGCCTGCGCTACGGCTCCGCCCGCCAGGCCGGCCTGGTGGAGCGTCACCTCGAAGGCGTGGCGGAAGAGGCACGCCGGTTCCTCGGCCCCTCCCCCGAACACCCCTACTACGCGGGGGCCGTGGTCCTCGCGGGGCGGGGCCGCACGATCGCACTGCACCGCGCGATGGGCGACGCCGTGCGGTACGCGGACTACGACGGGCGGACCGACCGGGTCCGGGAGTTCCCGGCGGCCGAGCGGATCGCGATGGCCGAGGACACGGTCTTCGACCTGGCCTCGTTGACGAAGCTGTTCACGTCGATCCTGGCCGTGCAGCAGATGGAGCGGGGGCGCCTGGCGCTGGAGGCCCCGGTGCGGCATTACCTGCCGGAGTACACGGGCGGCGGCAAGGAGCTGATCACGGTCCGCCAGTTGCTCACCCACACCTCGGGGCTGCGTTCCTGGGCCCCCTTCTACCGGGAGTCCAGCCGTGAGGGGCAGCTGCGACTCCTCTGGTCGGTCCGGCCGCAGGACACCCCCGGAACGGTCTACCGCTATTCCGACCTGAACCTGATCTCCCTCCAACTGCTCCTGGAACGGATCACCGGCCGCACGTTGGATGTCCTGCTCCACGACGAGATCACCGCTCCGCTCGGGATGCACCGCACCCGGTACAACCCGCCGCTCTCCTGGCGCCGGATCACCGCCGCCACCGAGGTGCAGCGACCGCCCTGGTCCGGCCTGGACCGCGGGCTGGTCTGGGGCGAGGTCCACGACGAGAACGCGTACGCGCTCGGCGGCGTCGCGGGCCACGCGGGGGTCTTCGGCACCGCCTGGGACCTGGCCGTCCTCGCCCGCACCCTGCTCGACGGCGGGGCCTACGCGGGCAGGCGCATCCTGTCCCCCGCCTCCGTCGAGCTGCTCTTCACCGACTACAACACCGCCTTCCCCGGCGACGACCACGGACTCGGCTTCGAGCTCTACCAGCACTGGTACATGGGCGCGATGGCCACCCCGCACTCCGCCGGGCACACCGGCTTCACCGGCACCTCACTCGTCCTGGATCCCTCCACCGACTCCTTCCTGATCCTGCTCGGCAACTCGGTGCACCCCGTCCGCACCTGGCGGGCCGGCAGCGCGCCGCGGGTCGCCGTGGGCAACCGCTTCGCGCGCGCCGTCCCGGTCCGTACGAAGCACGGCGGCCCGGCTTGGTTCTCCGGCATCCAGCCCGGCGCCTCGGGCACCCTCAACCTGCCCCCGCTCACCCCGGCCACGGCGGCCGCCCGGCTGCGCTGCGCCGTGTGGTGGGACACCGTGCCGGGCGAGGGCGCCCTCCACCTGGAGGCCTCGGCCGACGGGGAGCACTGGGAACCGCTTCCCTTCACCACGCTCCGCACCACCGGCGGCGCCCCCGAGGAGTGGCCCCGCGGCTCCGTGACCGGCTGGTCGGGCCGCATCTGGCACCGCCTCGAAGCGCCCCTCACCGCCACCTGGGCGGGCCGCGAGGTCCGGCTGCGCCTGCGCCACTCCGCGACCGGCCGCTATGTCGGCCGCGGCGTCTACGTGGACGTCATCCGCGTCGCGGAGCCGTCCCGCCTCCTCTTCGCGGAGGACCGCCCGTCCGACGCGTCCCGCCTCGTGGCGATCGGCTGGACCCGGTCCGCCGACTAGTTCCGTGACCGGAAGCGTTCACCGCGTCGCGCTGCCCGGCACTAGGCGCCGTCGAGCGCCGCCACCAGCTGGGGGAGGTTCCCGCCGGCCACGACGAGGGCGAGGTGGTCGTGGTAGTCCCGGCTGCCGACGATCAGGCCGTCGCGGACGCGGAGCACCTGGATGTTGGCCGCCTCGAAGCTCCGGCCGGTCACGCGGTGACGCACCCGGTAGTCGAACTCGGCGACGATCACCTCCGGATCGTCGGTCTCCCGGACGACCACGTTCGCCGGCGTCAGCTCCACCGGCGAATGCGCGGCGACCTGGGCGAACCGCTCCTCCAGCGCGGCCCGCCCCTCGACCCGGCGCGGACCGACCGGTTCGAAGACGGTCTCCACCACCGCGTCCTCGGCGTAGAGCGCGGCCAACTCCTCGTACCGGCCCGCGCCGATGTTCTCGATCAGCTTCCCGAAGACCTCGCGCGGCGACAGCGTTTCGGACATGCCCAACCTCCGATGAGACCGTGACTAGAATCGGACTGACGACTCCGTTTCAACGATACGGACTGGGCACTCCGGTTGTCCAGGGTGGGATCGTCGTCGCCGACGAAGGGTGGGAGACACATGGGTGGCGCACAGGAGCGCCCGCTGCGCGCGGACGCGGCCCGCAACCGGGCCCGGCTGCTCGACACCGCCACGCAGGTGTTCACCACCCGCGGCGTCGGCGTGCCGACCGAGGAGATCGCCCGCGCCGCCGGGGTCGGAGTCGGTACGCTCTTCCGGCACTTCCCGACCAAGGAGGCACTCCTGGAAGCCGTGATGGTGCGCAGGCTCGAGGAGATGGCCGCGCGCACGGCGCGGTTGGCCGCCGAGACCGGGCCCGCCGAGGCCTTCTTCGCGTGCTTCCGCCTGGTGGTGGAGGAGTCCACCGGCAAGAGCGAGTTCACCCGGGCGCTCGCCGCCGCCGGGGTGGACGCACACGCGTCCCTGCAAGGGCCGACGGCGGAGATCCAGGCCCGCCTGGCCGATCTGCTGGCCGGGGCGCAGCGGGCCGGGGCGGTCCGCCCGGATGTGGGACTGGCGGAGTTCATCGCCCTTCTCGCCGGAACGGGCGTGGCGTTGGAGCAGCTGGGGCCCGATCCGGCACCCAGGGAACGGATCTTCGCGGTGGTCTTCGACGGCCTGCGGCCGCACCGCTGAGCGCATCCGGTACGGACCGGCGAACCGGCGAACCGGCGGACCGGCAGACAGGCAGACCGGCAGACCGGCGCCTCCAGGGGTGACGCGGTCCGGGAGAACCGCCCCCGTCACCAGCGAGGACGTCGCGAGCCCGTCAGTCCGCCTCCGGCGCCAGTACCGCGTCGATCATGCGGCGGGCCACGACGGTGAGTTCGGCCGGATCCGGGGTCGGGCGGGAGCGGGCGAGGGCGCCCGCCAGCCGGTCGTAGAGCAGTCCGTCGGTCCAGGCGGCGAGGAGCTCGGCGGCCTCCCGGGGGCGGTCGGCCCCGAGCCCGGCGAGCATCGCGGCCGCGCGGGACCGGGCCCCCTGGCCCGCACGGTGGAGGTCGGCCTCCAGTTCGGGATTGCGGGCGGCCTCCAGGCTGAGCTCGAAACGGGCCAGTTGGCGCGCGCGCCCCACCGTCAGCCAGCGCAGCAGCAGGCCACCGAGCGCCGCCGCGGCCTCGTCCCGGCCGAACGGGGTGGAGGCGGACGGGGTGGAGGCGGACGGGCCGTCCTCGGCCAGGTCGTCCAGGTCCAGCTCCGCCAGCCGTTGGTAGCAGGCGCCGATCAGGGCCGTCCTCGTACGGAAGTAGTACGAAGTGCTGCCCGCCGGCAGCCGCGCCGCTCCGTCGACCGCCCGGTGGGTGATACCCCGGAGACCGGCGGCGGCCACGAGGTCGATCGCGGCGTCGGCGATCAGGGTTCTGCGCTCCGTTGACATGCCCGCACTCTACAGCTGTAGAGTGCGGGCATGAGCCTCTACGGATGTAGAGGCTCATGGAAGACGAGGATGGGGAGGGCTTGCCATGTCGGTAGTCCGGCGTCATGCGGTCGTGGCGGGTGCGGGAATCGGGGGCCTCAGCGCGGCACTCGCCCTGCACCGGCGCGGCTGGAGGATCACCGTCTGCGAGCGGGCTTCCGGGCCGACCGCCGTCGGTGCCGGCATCGTCCTCGCCCCGAACGCCCTGCGCGCCTTCGACACCATCGGGTTCGACGCCACCAGGGCCGGGGGCCGCACGGTCCCCGCCGCGATGGGCCTGCGGCGCTCGGACGGGAGATGGCTCACGCGGGCCGACACCGCCGCGCTCATCGCGCGCTACGGCCGGCCGCCGCTCGCCCTGCACCGCTCGGCCCTCGCCGACGCCCTGGCCGCGGCGCTCCCCGCGGGCACGATCCGGTACTCCACCACCGTCTCCGCCGTGGACGACCCCCCCGGCCGCCCCGTGGCCCGCACCTCGGCGGGCGACCTCGAAGCCGACCTCGTCCTCGCCGCCGACGGCATCCACAGCCCGCTCCGCCGCCGACACTTCCCGGACCACCCCGGCCTCCACTACAGCGGGGAGACCGCCTGGCGCACCGTACTGCCCGCCTCCGCCGCCGCCGCGGTCGGTGGCGGCGTCGACACGACCGAGACCTGGGGGCGCGGGGAGCGCTTCGGTACCGTCCCGCTCGCCGACGGCCGCGTCTACGTCTACGCCACCGCCGTCGCCCCCGAGGGGTACCGCCCGGACGACGTCCACGCCGAGCTCCTGCGCCGCTTCGGCAGCTGGCACGACCCGATCCCCGCCCTGCTGGAACGGATCGACCCGGCCGCCGTGCTCCAGCACGACCTCCACGACCTGGCCGCCCCGCTCCCCCGCTTCCACCACGGCCGCCTCGCCTGGCTCGGCGACGCCGCCCACGCGATGACCCCCAACCTCGGCCAGGGCGGCTGCCAGGCCGTCGAGGACGCCGCCGTCCTCGCCCACCTCCTGGGCGCCGGGGACACCGCGGCCGTGCCGGCCGCGCTCGCCGCGTACAGCGCGGCCCGCTGCGCGCGCACCGACGCCATCCGGGTCCGGGCCCGCCGCATGGGCCGGGTCGCCGCGCTCACCCACCCGTTCGCGGTCGCCCTGCGCGACCTCGCGGTCCGCGCCACCCCGGCCTTCGCCACGAACCGTGCGATGGACGGGATCGTCGACGGCTTCGAACTCCCCTGACGCCCCGCCCGGCCCCGGCACGCCCGGCACGCCCGGCATAAACCGCGTGTCCCACCGTGTTGACACTCGTTGTTGAGGTTCGTTGACCGTTCAACGCGCGAAGGCAGGCTGAATACCGTGACGACCGACATCGACTGGGACCACCCCACCGACCCGCGGCCGGGCAGCTGGCAGCTCGACCACGTCAAGCTGTACGTGGACTCGAAGGGGACCGAGGGCCAGTACTGGAACGGCACGCAGACCCTGCTGCTCACCACCGTGGGCAGGGTTTCCGGCGATCCGGTGCGCACGCCCCTCATCTACGGCGAGGACGAGGGCCGTTACCTCGTCGTCGCCTCCAAGGGCGGCGACCCCGCGCACCCGCTCTGGTACCGCAACCTGACCGAACACCCCGAGGTCCGCATTCAGGTCGGCCCCAGGATCCTCCAGGGCACGGCCCGTACCGCCACGGCCGAGGAACGCGCCGCGTACTGGCCCCTGATGCTGCGTCACTGGCCCCCGTACGACGAGTACCAGGCCAAGACGGACCGCGAGATCCCGATCGTCGTGATCGAGCCCACCGAGTAGCCCTGCGGCGGGCGGCGAGCTCAGTGCCCCAGCACGGCCATGGCCGCGTTGTGGCCCGGGACGCCGCTGACGCCACCGCCTCGGACCGCCCCCGCACCGCACAACAGGACGTTGCGGTGGGCGGTCTCCACTCCCCACCGGCCGCCACCGGAACCACCGCCGGCATCGGCGTACGGCCAGGACAGGTCGCGGTGGAAGATGTGGCCTCCGGGCAGGCGCAGTTCGCGCTCCAGGTCGAGCGGGGTCTTCGCCTCGATGCACGGGCGCCCGTCGCCGTCGAAGGCGAGGCAGTCGGTGATCGGTTCGGCCAGGTGGGTGTCGAGCTGCGCGAGGGTGGCGGCGAGCAGGACCTCGCGCGCCTGCCGGTTGTCCTTCTCGAACAGCCGGGACGGGGTGTGCAGTCCGAAGAGGGTGAGCGTCTGGTAGCCCTGCTCCACCAATTCCGGCCCCAGGATCGTGGGGTCGGTCAGCGAGTGGCAGTAGATCTCCGAGGGCGGCACGGACGGCAGTTCGCCGGACGCCGCCTCCGCGTAGGCTCGGGCCAGCTCGCCGTAGCCCTCGGCGATGTGGAAGGTGCCGCCGAAGGCCTCGCGCGGGTCCACGGTGGTGTCACGCAGCCGGGGCAGCCTGCGCAGCAGCATGTTGACCTTGAGCTGGGCGCCCTCGGGGGCCGGCTCCCGCGGTGTCTCGCCGAGGAGTTCGGCCAGCGCCCGGGGCGAGGCGTTCACCAGCACGGTCCGGGCGACCACCCGCCCCTCGCCGGTGGCCGTGCGGAACACCACCTCCGCCGGTGAGTTCCCGTCCGTGTCGATCCGCAGCACCTCGTGCCCGGTGGCGATCTCCGCCCCGGCGGCCCGCGCGGCGGCGGCCAGGGAGTCCGTCAGGGCGCCCATGCCGCCCACGGGCACGTCCCAGTCCCCGGTCCCGCCGCCGATGACGTGGTAGAGGAAGCAGCGGTTCTGCGCGAGCGAGGGGTCGTGCGCGTCGGCGAACGTGCCGATCAGTCCGTCGGTGAGGACGACCCCGCGCACCAGGTCGTCGTCGAAGTGCGCTTCCACCGCCCGACCCAGCGGCTCCTCGAAGAGCATCCGCCACGCGGCCTCGTCGTCGATCCGGGAGCGCAGCTCCTCACGGGTGGGCAGGGGTTCGGTGAGGGTCGGGAACACCGCGCGGGCCACGTGCCCGGTGGTGCCGTAGAAGGCGCGCCAGCCGGCGTACTCCCGCTCCGAGCCGGTCAGCCGTGCGAAGGACTCCCGGGTGCGCTGCTCGTCGCCGCCGACGAGGAGTCCGCCGGGCCGGCCGCCGCGTTCGACGGGCGTGTACGAGGACACGGTGCGGCGTCGGACGGCGAAGCTCAGGCCGAGGTCGCGCACGATCTTCGACGGGAGCAGGGAGACGAGGTAGGAGTAGCGCGAGAGGCGGGCGTCGACGTCGGCGAAGGGGCGGCTGGAGATGGCCGCGCCGCCGGTGTTGCCGAGCCGTTCCAGGACGAGGACCGCGCGGCCCGCCCTGGCCAGGTACGCGGCGGCCACCAGGCCGTTGTGTCCGCCGCCCACGATCACGTCGTCGTATACGTCCCGCCCGAAGGTCGTCATGGCTCTTGGTAGCACACCTGGCCGAGCCGCTCCAGACAGTACGCCTCGTCGGCGTGGGCGAGCACCGTCTCGGGGTGCTCGTCGCCCAGGGACCGCTCGCGGATGCCGGAGAGCTCGCGGTAGATGGGCAGCGCTTCGTCCCAGCGGCCCAGCCGGCCGAGGCCGACGGCCAGTTCTCGACGGCTGACCAGGGTGTCGGGGTGTTCGGCGCCGAGCACCTTGGCCCGTACGGTCCCCACCTGCCGGGCCTCGGCCACCGCTTCCTCCCACCGCTCCAGCCGGCCCAGGTTGACGCCGAGGACGTGCCGGGCGCGCAGGGTCTCGGGGTCGGCGGCGCCGTAGGCGCGGGTGCGGTCGCGGATCAGGGCGCGGAACAGGTCGAGGGCCTGGGCGCTGTTCCCGGTGCGGCCGAGCGCGATGCCGACCTCGTAGCGGGCGGCCAGGGTGTCGGGGTGGTCGCGGCCGAGGACCTGCTCCCGGACGGCGGCGACCTCGCGGAAGCCCGCCAGGGCCTCCTGCCAGCGCTCCAGGCGACCGAGGGCGTACGCCACCTCGTAGCGGGTCAGCAGGGTGTCGGGGTGCTCGGCGCCCAGGACGGCCGCCCGATCGGCGGCGACCCCGGCGGCGGTGGCGTGGGCGTCCGCGTACCGGCCGAGGGCGCCCAGGGCGCAGGCCAGGTTGTGGCGGCAGCGCAGGGTGTCGGGGTGGCGCGGTCCCACGGTCCGGTCGCGGGCGACGAGCACGGCGCGGTAGACGTCGTGCGCTTCCTGGTGGCGCCCGAGCCGGCCCAGTTCGTACGCCGCCTCCTGGCGCGCGGCGAGCGTGTCGGGGTGGTCCGCGCCGAGCGCGCGGGTGCGGCCCTCGGCCACGGCCGTGTACGCGGCCAGGGCCTCCTCGGGGTGACCGGAGCGGCTGAGCGCGAAGGCGCGGGTGTGGCCGGCGGTGAGCGCGGCCGGGTCGGTCTCCCGCGGGCCGGGGACGCGTGCGACGCCGTACGCCACGGTCAGGCGCGGGTCTTCGGCGGGTTCGGGGCGGCGGAGGGCGTGCTGTTCGCCGCCGGCGCGGGCGGCCGTCCAGGAGCCGGTGAGCACGGCCCATTCGCCGCTCGCGGGGCGGGCGTCGATCCCGGCCTTGCGTCCGGCGGTCATCCCCCGGGCCCACGCCGGGAGCGGAGCCTGGGTGCCGGGCCGCCCGCCGGGGCCGAGGCGTGCCTCGACGAGCCGGCGGTGCAGGTGGCGGGCGTCGCCCGGCCGGTCCTCGGGGCGCTTGGCGAGGAGGTCGAGGACGAGCTCCTCGAAATAGGTCGGCAGTTCGGGGCGGTGCTGCCGGAGCGGCACGGGCGCGTTGTCCCGGTGGCCGACCAGCACGGACCAGGAGTCGCCGAGGTCGAAGGGCGGCGCTCCGGTGGCGATCTCGTACAGGACGCAGCCCAGGGAGTAGAGGTCGCTGCGGTGGTCGACCTCGCCGCCCGCGATCTGCTCGGGCGACATGTAGTGGGGGGTGCCCATGGCCATGCCGCCGCCGGTGAGCTTGGCGGTGAAGCCGATGTCGTGGGCGAGTCGGGCGATGCCGAAGTCGCAGATCTTCACCGTGCCGTCGGTGAGCCGCATGATGTTGGCGGGCTTCAGGTCGCGGTGGACGACGCCCTGGTCGTGGGTGTAGCCCAGGGCGGCGGCCATCTGTTCCGCGATGTCGACGACGACGTCCACGGGGAGCGGGCGGGTCTCGTTCTCCTCCAGGAGCTGGCTGAGGTTGCGGCCTTCCAGGAGCTCCATCACCAGGTAGAGGCAGCCGCCCGCGGCGCTGTCGTCGCCGAAGTCGTGGACGACGGTGACCCCCCGGTGCTGGAGGGAGGCGGCCACCCGGGCCTCGCGCCGGAACCGTTCGCGCAAGACCTGGGTGAAGTGGGCGTCCTGGTCGGCACCGATCGGCTTGAGGCATTTCACGGCGACCTGACGGCCCAGGGATTCGTCCCGGGCGCGCCATACCTCGCCCATGCCACCGCGCCCGATCAGGTCGAGCGACCGGTACCGGCCCTGGATCAGTCTGGACTCCGCCATGTCTTAAAGCCGCCCCCGTCGTCGTGCGATGCCCTCCCCGGCCCGTCCAGTATGGAGGCTGCCGCGCGCAGCCCGTGCGTCGAGGGGCGGCTCCCGGGGCCCATGCGACGCATCGCTTTCAAGATGTGACCTGGCGGCAGCTTCCAGCGTAGACCTGCGGGAATGCTGCGCAGCACGCTACCCGTGAGGCGCAGGCGCCGGGTGACCGTGCGCGGGGGCGGTGCGGCCCGCCCGTACAGGTGGTGCGCCCAGTCGGGGAGGGAACCGTACGCGAGGGCGGCGACGGGGCGCCACAGCAGGTTTCGGCCAGGCACGAGGAGGGGAGGGACCGGCGGACCCTGCAGGAAGTCGTACACGTCCTGGGCGTCGGGGCCGGCGGCGAGCTCGGGCCGGACCCGCTCGAAGTACGCGGCGAGGCCTGCGGTGTCGGCGGGGACGCCGGCAGGATCGAGGCCGACGAGGCGGGCGTTCACCCTGTTCTCGTCGACGTAGCGGTCGGCCTGGCCGGGGGTGAGACCGACGCCGGTGCGGCGCAGCACGTGGAGGAAGCTGTCGATCTGCGCGCAGTGGATCCAGAGCAGCAGCTCGGGGTCGTCGACGGCAAACCGCTCGCCGGTGACCGGGTCGGTGGCGGACAGCCTGCGGTGGATGGCCCGGACGCGGGCCCCCGCCCGCTCGGCGGCCTCGGTGGTGCCGTAGGTGAGGGTGCCGACGAAGTCGGCGGTGCGCAGCAGCCGGCCCCAGGCGTCGCGTCTGAAGTCGGAGTTCTCCATGACGCCGCGGACGGCCCGTGGGTGGAGCGCCTGGAGGTAGAGGGCGCGGACTCCGGCGATCCACATGACGGGGTCGCCGTGGCAGTTCCAGGTGACGGACGACGGCCCGTACAGCCCGGGGTCGGGCCCGGTGGGTCCATTGGGGCCCGTGTGGCCGGTGGGATTCGGGGGGCCTGTGGGATTCGGGGGGCCTGTGGGGCCGGCGCGTCCGGTCGTGGTGTCGCCCATCCCCGTACCTCCCTGCCGCAGGCGCCCGGTGGACCCACTGTAGGGCCTGTCGTCGAACTCCCGTCGTCGCCCGGGGTGACCTCGCGAAGAGGGTGAGCGGCACGCGGGCGCGGGTCGGCGCCGCTATCCGCCGCCGCCCGCCCGCAGCCGGAACCCGGTGACGAGGTCGGGCCTGATCCGGATGGCGCCGGATGCGGCGCCCTCGACCCAGGGCCGCAGGAGGTGTGCGTAGCGCTCGATCTCGTGCGGATCGGTCACGGCGGTGGCGTAGCCGGTGGCGACCACGCTCCATCCCAGGTGGTCACCGGGGTCGATGGCGTCGGCCTGGTAGGCGACGACCACGCCCGTGCCCGCCTGGGTGGTGAGGAGGGCGGTCAGGGTCGAGGCGTCCTGGACGCGGATGACGATGTCGCCCGCGTCGAGAACGTGGTTCACCGGGCGCACCGCGGGCAACGCGCCGAGGGTGAAGACGATCCGACCCACCTCGACGCTGCCGAGCAGTTCCAGCGCCTCGGCCGCCCCGAGGTCCTCCGCCCGCCGCACCGGCGGGGCGGCGGGCGGAGGACCGGCGGTCCCCGGGGCTGCGCTGCTGTTCATCGCGGACACCTCACGTGGGCCGTGGAGCCCCGACCACGGCCGGACCGGTTGTCCGACCGTCTGCTGTCAGGATCCCCGCGCGGGCGGGACCGGGCATGGGCCGGTCGGCCCCCGGAGGGGACCACAGGGCCCATGCCCGGGTGGACGCGGCGGCGAAGACTGGAGGCGGACTCGAACCGGAGGCCTCCATCGGCACTCCCTCCCCCACCCGTATCGCCGCGGCGCCGCACGCCGAAGGAGCAGGTCATGCCCGCATCCCGCTACACCGTCAGTGACGTCATGACCCACACCGCCGTCGCGATCGGCCGCGAGGCGTCCTACAAGGAGATCGTCGAGCTGATGCATCAGTGGAAGGTCAGCGCGGTACCCGTACTGGAGGGCGAGGGCCGCGTCGTCGGTGTCGTCTCCGAGGCGGACCTCCTGCCGAAGGAGGAGTTCCGGCGCACCGACCCCGTACTTCCCGACCAGTTGGAGGAGGCGTCCAAGGCCGGCGGGGTGCTGGCCGAGGAGCTCATGTCGTCCCCGGCCGTCACCGTCCATCCGGACGCTCCTCTCGCCGAGGCGGCCCGGATCATGGCGCGCAGGCAGGTCAAGCGCCTGCCGGTGGTGAACGAGGTCGGCATGCTCGAGGGCGTGGTCAGCCGCAGTGACCTCCTGAAGGTGTTCCTGCGGCCCGACGAGGAGCTCGAAGAGGAGATCCGCCGGGCGGTACTCGCCGAACTGGCCCCCGACGGGACGGTGGACCTCACCGTCCGGGAGGGTGTCGTCACCCTGCGCGGTCCGGTACGGGACCGGGCGCTCGTGCCCCTGCTGGCGCGGGCGATCCGCGCGGTCGAGGGCGTCGTGGACGTCCGCATGGAGTCGCCGGGCGCGCTCGGCGCCGCCGCTTAGCTGAGACAATTCGGGTGGAAGAACACAGAGCGGACCGAACCTGGGGCCACCATGTCGTACGACCCGAACGCCTCCCCCGAGGCGCGGAGCGACGGGGCACGGATCAAGGTGTTCCTCCTCGACGACCACGAGGTGGTCCGGCGCGGACTGCGGGACCTCCTCGACGCGGAGCCGGACATCACCGTCGTGGGCGAGGCGGGCACGGCCGAGCAGGCCCTGGCCCGCGGACCGGCGCTGCGCCCGGACGTCGCCGTGCTCGACGTCCGGCTGCCCGACGGCGACGGCATCGGCGTCTGCCGGGAGCTGCGGTCCCACATGCCGGGCCTTGCCTGCCTGATGCTGACGTCGTTCGACGACGAGGACGCCCTGCTGGACTCGATCATGGCGGGCGCGGCCGGATACGTACTGAAGCAGATCAACGGCTCCGACCTCGTCTCCGCCGTGCGCACCGTCGCGACCGGGCAGTCCATGCTGGACCCGGCCACGACGGCCCGCCTGATGCGCTCGCTGCGCGACCCGGAGGCGACGAAGGAACCGCAGGACGCCCGCCTGGCGGCTCTCACGGAGCGGGAGCGGGCGGTCCTGGAACTCATCGGAGAGGGTCTCACCAACCGGCAGATCGCCAAACGGCTCTACCTGTCCGAGAAGACCGTCAAGAACCACATCTCCCGGCTCCTGGGCAAGCTCGGCGTCGAACGCCGGGTCCAGGCGGCGGTGATCGCCGCGCAGGTCCACGACCAGGAACACGGGCACGACCATGGCCACGACCACGGAGGCCGCGCGTAACCGGTCGCCGGCTTCGCCGGGACGCCGCGGTCACCTCGGCTCGGGGGTGAGCGGCACCCGCCACTCCAGGCGGGTGCCGTGCTCCTCCGGGTCCCGCGGGGCGACCGTCATCCGGCCGCCGAGCCTTCCGGCGCGCTCGGCGAGGTTGCGCAGCCCGCTGCGCCGGCCGCCTGCGGGCATGCCGACGCCGTCGTCCGTCACCGCCACGGTCAGGGTTCCGCCGCTCGCGGCGATCACCACCTCGACGTGGGCGGCGTGGGCGTGGCGGGCGACGTTGCTGAGGGCTTCGCCGATGACCGCCAGGGCCTCGTCGGCCACGCCCGGCGGCACATCGGTGTCGACGAGGCCCTCCATGCGCAGCGCCGGGGCGAAACCGAGGACGGGGGCGGCTTCGTCGAGGGCCTGGACGGCGCGCGAGCGGAGCTTCGAGCCCGTGGCCGGGGACTCGTGCTCACGGAGTCCGAAGATGGTGGAGCGGATGATCTTGATCGTGGCGTCGAGGTCGTCGATCGCACGGGCGAGCCGCTCGGAAGCCTCGGGATGGTCGACGAAACGACGGGCGCTCTGCAGGGTCATCCCGGTGGCGAAGAGGCGCTGGATGGCGAGGTCGTGGAGGTCGCGGGCGATGCGGTCGTGGTCCTCGACCATGCTCGTCTGCTCGGCCTCGCGCCGCCGGTCCGCCAGCTCCAGGGCCAGCGCCGCCTGGTCGGCGAAGCCCGGGAGCGCGGCGACCTCCGCCGTGGCGAAGGCGGGCCGTCCCCGACTACGGGCGAGCATCAGCACACCCCAGGGCTTCTTCTTCGTACCGACCGTGACGGCGACGGCGGGTCCGAATCCCTTCCACCGTTCGGGCCGAACGGTGAGGTGACGGTCGTGCTCGATGTCCGCGATGGTGAGCAGGCCCTCCTGGGCCAGGGCGGCTTCGGCCGGCGTGCCCCGGGGGGTCGGCAGGACGATCCCCCGCTGTGCTCCGGCCCCCTTGCCGAGGGCGAGGGAGCCGCGCAGCTCGCCCGCCGGTCCGAGGAGGTAGAAGACGCCGATGTCGGCGCCGGTGATGTCCTTGGCGCGTGCCAGCATGGCTTCGAGGGCCTCGTCGCGACCGGCGCCGGAGAGCAGGGCGCTCGTGATGTCGGCGCCGGCCGTCAGCCAGCGCTGGCGCAGCCGTGCTTCCTCGTACAGCCGGGCGTTCTCGATGGCGATGCCGGCGGCGACGGCGAGGGTGGAGAGGACCGCCTCGTCCTCGGCGTCGAACTCCGCTCCGCCGCGCTTCTCGGTCAGGTAGAGGTTGCCGAAGACCTCCTCGCGCACCCGGATGGGGACGCCCAGGAACGAGTGCATCGGCGGGTGGTGCGGCGGGAATCCGTACGAGGCGGGGTGCTCGGACAGTTCGGACAGCCGCAGGGGTTCCGGGTGGCGGATCAGCTCGCCCAGGATGCCGTGGCCGGAGGGGAGGTCGCCGATCCGTTCCCGGAGTTCGTCGCTGATGCCGATGGGGACGAACTCGGCGAGTCTCTTCTGGTCGCCGATCACGCCGAGGGCCCCGTACTCGGCGTTCACGAGGACGACGGCGGCCTGGACGATGCCGCGCAGCACCTGGGCCAGGTCCAGTTTCCGGCCGACGGACATGACGGCTTCCAGGAGGCCGTTCAGCCGGTCCCGGGCGCCCCTCACCTCGTCGATCCGTACCTGGAGCTCGTCGAGGAGTTCGTCCAGTCGCAGCCGTGGCACGCCGCCCGCGAGGGCTCTGCCGTCCTCGCTCATGTCCCTCCTCATCCGGAGGGGACGGTGATCACCGGGCAGTGGGCGCGGTGCAGCAGTCCGTGCGCTACGGAGCCGAGCCGCATGCCGGTGTAGCCGCCGCGACCACGGCGTCCCACGACGACGGCGAGCGCGTGCTCGGCCGCACGGGCCAGTTCCTCGACCGGGTGGCCGGAGAGGACCTCGTGGGTGACGCGCACGTCCGGGGACTTGCCGGTCAGGCTTGCGGTGGCCTCGACCAGCAGGATGCGCTGCTCCGCGATGGCGGCCCTTTCGTCGTCCGGCATCAGCATCGACCTCTGACGCACGCAGACGACCCTGAGTTCGGCGCCCCGCCGGTCGGCCTCGTCGAACGCGAAGGCCAGGGCGTCCGTGGCGGCGGAGCTGCCGTCGACGCCGACGACGACGTAGGGCGGCTGCTGGGTCACGTGTTCGGCGTCGCCCACCACGGCGACCGGGCACGGGGCCTGGGCCGTCACCGGGACCAGCGTCGAGCCGGCGCTGAAGAACTCCGCGATGCGTCCCAGGTGCCGGGAGCCGAGGACCACCAGGTGGGCGTGGCGCGCCTGCGCCACCAGGGCGTGGGCGGGGGAACCGGCGACCAGTTCGCCGGTGACGTCCAACTCCGGGTTCCGCTCCCGGACCCAGCCCTGGGCCTCGTCCAGCCGGTCGGCGCCCGCTCGCCGCAGGGCGGTCTGCCGCGAGGTCTCACCGGGGTGACGGGTGTCGTGTTCCGGCGGCACCGCCAGCACGAGCCGCAGGGGCAGCCCGCGGCGCTCGGCCTCGTCGGCGGCCCAGGCCAGTGGGAGGTACCAGTCCCTCGCCGGGTCGATCCCCATGACGACGTCTCGGGCGGCTTCCCACTCGGCGGTCATGACCGGCTGCCGGACCGGGGGATGAGCAGGACCGGGCAGTGCGCGTGGTGCAGGACCCCGTGGGTGACCCGGCCCAGGTTGCGGCCGAGTCCGAGCGGGGTGGGGGCCCGGCGGCCGCCCATGACCAGCAGGTCCGCCCGGTGGGACGCCTCGACCAGGACTCCCGCGATCGAGGAGCTCTTCTCGGCGTCGCCCTGGACTTCCAGGCCGGGGAATTCGTCACGGATCTTCTCCGTGAGGGCCCGCAGGGTCCCTTCGTGTCCCCCGGCGATCTCGTCCACGCCGTCGAGCATGGTCACCACGTTACCCACGGAGTCGAGCATGTTCCACACGTGCAGCAGGCGCAGGGACGCCTTGCGCAGCACGGCCTCCCGGGCGGCGTGGCGGGCGCAGACGAGGTCGTGCTCGTCGCGGACGGCGGTCAGGACGCTGCCGCGATCCTCCGCGTCGTCGATGCCGCGCACCACGATGACGGGGTTCTCGGCGATGGCCGCGATGCCGAGCCCGACGGAGCCCAGCATGAGCGAACGGAAGCCGCCCAGGCCGCGGCTGCCCACGACGACGGTGCCGTGCAGGCCGCCGGTCCGGTGCAGGGTGGTGACGGCGTCCGCGGGGCTGAACTCGGTGGTCACGCGCAGACCGGGGTACTCGGCGGTCACGGCCTTCGCCGTGTCGTCCAGGAGCTCCCTGCCCGCGACGCGGACGCTCTCGACGGTCTTCGCGGACAGGTAGAGGGCCATGCCGTCCGTGTCCGCGCCGTGGACGACGTGCAGGGGGCGGTCGCGGCGTACGGCCTCGCCCGCGGCCCACAGGGCGGCGGAACGTGCCGGATCCGAGCCGTCCACGCCGACCACGACCGAGCCGGCGTCCGGGGTACCGATGGTGATGTCCACGTTGTCTCCCGACCGAGAAGCCGATGGGTGGCACCCCTCACGCTGCCATCGGCGGGGCGGGGCACGAGGTTCCGTCCACCGGACGGGGACGGTTCGGCCCTCGACCTACTCGCCGGAGGCGTCCGGGCGCACGATGGTCACCGGGCAGGGGGCGTGGAGCGCCGCCTGCTGGCTCACGGAGCCGAGGAGGGCCCTGCTGAAGCCGCCGCGGCCGCGGCTGCCCACGACCAGCACGTCCGCTCCCTGGGCCGCGTCCACCAGCACGTCGACCGGATGCCCGTGTACGAGGCGCTGACGCACCGAGGACGCGCCGTCCTCGCCGAGCACCGTACGGACCTCTTCGACCAGGCGCCGTTCGGCGTCCTCCTCGTCGAACGTGGCGTCGACGGCCGGTGCCGACCACGACGAACTGCCGGGGACCTCCCAGGCCGTGACCGCCTCCACCGTCCCGCCTACGAGGCCGGCGTACCGCACCGCCCAGCGCAGCGCGGCCTGGGAGGAGGCCGACCCGTCGACGCCCACCACGATGCGTGGAGCCTCATGCTGCGTGCCCATGTGTCCTTCACTCCTTCCGGCGCTCTCTCTCCAGCGTGTGCGAGGCGCGGGCGCACCGCCACGCGACGGGCGGTCGCGTCACCCCTCGGGCAGGCGGTACCACCTTTCCTGACCTGCGGCGATCCACTCGTGCCGGTCACCCGGAAGGATCAGGGGCAGCGGGCCGAGCGGCGAAGGCGGGACTCGGATGCCCAGCCGGCCGGGCCGGAAGCGGAGGTGGACGTCCCTGTGGCCGAGGTAGGAGAAGGAGAGGGTCGAGCCCGCCGTCCCGGAGAACGGCACGGGGTCGACGCGCAGGCCGTCGGCGGCGGGGTCGAGCCCGACGATCCCGCGTTCGACGAGAGCCAGGGTGCCCGCCATGGCGCCGAGGTGGATCCCCTCGCCCGTGGTGCCGCCCTGGATGTCGGTGACGTCGCCGAGCAGGGCTTCCCGGCAGTAGCGCCAGGCGTCCGGGCCCTGCTGCCGGGCGAGCACCCAGCCGTGGACGAGGCTGCTGAGCGTGGAGCCGTGGCACGTCCGGCGCAGGTAGTACGCCACCGTCCTCGCCCACAGCTCGTCGTCGAAGCCGTAGCCGAGCCGGGCGAACAGCCGGGCGAGTTCGGCGGGGCGGAAGAGGAAGCCGAGCATGAGGGTGTCGGCCTGCTTGGACGCCTGGTAGCGGTTGGGCGTGTCGCCTTCGGCCTCCAGGATGCGGTCCAGGCGGCGGATGTCGTGGTAGCGGGCACGGTACCGGTCCCAGTCGAGCTCGACGAGGTCTCCGTAGCCGTGGAATTGGCTGATCACGCCCCGGTGGAAGGGCACGTACACGCGGTGCGAGATCTCCTCCCAGCCCCCGAGGTCGTCCGCGTCGAGGCCGAGGCGCACCAGGAGCTCCGCCCTTCGGGCTTCCGGGAGTTCCGCGTAGAGGTCGAGGGCGCGGGCGAGCACCCAGGCCGCGGTGACGTTGGTGTAGGCGTTGTCGTCGATGCCGGGTGCGACGGCGTCCGGGTAGGCGTCGTGGTATTCGTCCGGGCCGACGACGCCCTGGATCCGGTAGCGGCCGAGGGAGGCGTCCCAGACTGCGGCGCCCGACCAGAAGTGGGCGATGTCCAGGAGGAGTTCGGCGCCCGGACCGTGCATGAAGCCGGTGTCGCCGGTGGCGAGGCCGTACTGCCACGTGTTCCAGGCGATGGCCGAGCCAACGTGGTGCTGGAGGCGGGAGTGGTCGGGCAACCACCGTCCGGAACGCGGGTTGAGGTGCAGCCGTTGCGTCTCCTCGGTTCCGGAACTGCCGCTCTGCCAGGGGAACATCGCACCCCTGGCCCCGGCCCGGCGGGCCGCTTCCCGCGCCGCGGGCAGCCGCCGGTGCCGGTACATCAGCAGGGCGCGGGCGGTTTCGGGGAAGTGCAGGGCGAGATGGGGCAGGACGAACAGCTCGTCCCAGAAGACGTGGCCCCGGTAGGCCTCTCCGTGAAGACCGCGGGCGGGTACGCCGGCGTCGAGTTCCGCGGTGTGCGGGGAGACGGTCTGCAGTACGTGGAAGGCGTGCAGGCGCAGGATCCTGCCGGTCTCCCCCGTCGTCCGCAGCTCTCCCTGACTCCAGATCCGCCGCCAGGCCGCCTCGTGGGACTCCAGCAGGGCGGGGAAGGCCGGGGCGTGTGCGGCCCGTTCGACGCCGCTGCGTACGGGGTCGGCGCGGGGGCGGTCGAGCGAACTGAACAGGGCGGCGGTCTTGACGACGACGACCGGTCGCCCGCGCCTGATCGGCAGCACGGAGGTCTGTGTCGCCGTGGTGGCCGTGCAGGCCCGTTCGACGACCGCCAGGGGTCGCGTGGAGGTGCGCACGGCGAGCCCGATGCGTACGGCGGTGGCGGACGTACGGCAGGACAGCCAGGCGGTGCCGTCCGCATCGGCCCCGGCCCGGTGGCCGACGAGGTGGCGTCCCGCGAGGGCGGCGTAGCGCTCCACGCCGGCGTTGACGACGTCGCCGTCGAGGACGGAGACGACCTCGATCCGGCCGCTCCAGCCGGACGCGCGGAAGAGGGTGCGTTGCGCGGCCAGGTGCGGGTCGCCCATGTGGACGAGTCGGGTGTGGGTGACGCTCAGGCTGCGGCCCTCGGGGTCACGGAAGAACATGCGGCGCGTCAACGTCCCGCCCCGCAGGTCGAGCCACACCTGGTGGCGGCGCAGTGAGGGGTGGTCCGGGGTGAGCCATGCGCCGGGCGGGGCGCCGTCGGGCAGGCAGCGGTAGCGCAGGGCGGTCCAGTCCGGCAGCCGGACCAGGTCCTCGTTGGAAACGGTGCGTCCGGCGACGGCGGAGCTGAGGCGGTCGTAGCAGCCCGCGAGGTAGGTGGCCGGGTAGTGGACGGCGTCGGCGGTGGTCTCGGGGGCCGATCCCCGGGTGGCGAAGCGGCCGTTGCCGAGGGTGCAGAGCGCCTCGGCGAGCCGCTCGGTCCTGGGATCGTAGTGCCGGTACTCCCAGCGCCAGGACGTGTTCACTGCCCGAGTCCGTCGATCGCGGCGGGGAGTCCGAGGAGGTCCGGCAGGACGAGGTGGGCGCCGTGGGCGCGCAGTGCGTCCGCCGTGCGCGGGTCGCGGCCGCGATCGATTCCGACGACCAGGTGGAAGCGGCCGCGACGGCCCGCCTCGACGCCGACGAGTGCGTCCTCCACCACGGCCGTGCGCCCGGGACCGGCTCCGAGGCGGGCGGCGGCTTCGAGGAAGAGGGCGGGGTCGGGTTTGCCGGGGAGGTCGAGCGCGTCGGCGTCCCGGCCGTCGACCAGGGCGCCGAAGAAGTCGGTGAGGCCGGCGGACCTCAGGAGGGTACGGGCGTGTCGTGAGGCGGAGACCGCCGCGCACCCCACGTCCGTCTCCCGCAGTCGCCGCAGGGCGGGCCCGACGTCGTCGAAGGGCTCGACCGGCGCGGTCCGCAACATCTCGGAGAAGACCGCCTCCTTGCGGGCGGCCACCGCGTGCACGGTGTCGCATCCCGGCGGGTCCTCGGGGGTTCCTGCCGGGAGGCCGATGCGGCGCGCGGTGAGGAAGGCGCGTACGCCGTCGAGCCGGGACCTTCCGTCGACGAGGTCCCGGTAGTCGTGGACGGCGTCGAAGGGGGTGGGCCGTTGTCCGGTGTGCTCGCCCCACCGGGCGAGGCACCCGTCGAAGGTCTCCTTCCAGGCGGCGGCGTGGCGGTCGGCCGTCGCCAGGAGCACTCCGTCGGTGTCGAAGACGACGGCGCGCACCCCGCTCATGACCTGTGGGCCACGCGGCGGCCGGTGAGGCGGACGGGGGTGAGCTTCATCCAGTGGGTGCGGGGGCCCCCGGCCCACGGCTGGGACCGGGCCGATGCGGTCAGGTGTCGTATCTCGTCCGAGGTCGTGACGGCTTCCAGCAGGCCCACGGCCAGGACGCTCCAGCCGCCGGCCGTGACGTCGTCGATGTTGTCGATCTCGAAGGCCACCTCGGTGCCCGCCGCTCTGGCCGCGACCGTTTCCGCGGCGGTGCGGAACGCGATGTCGTCGCCCGCGATCAGGTAGTTGACCGGGAGGACGGCCGGGCCTTCGGGGGTGAAGACGGCGATGCGGCCGACTCCGTGCGTCCCCAGGAGCGCACGGCACTCGTCCTCGTCCAGCTCCGTCAGTACGGCGTCGCGGCGGGCGGTGGACCGGCCGCGCACCCGGCCGGCGCTCGCTCCGGTCAGGTCGTCGACGGTGACTCCGAGTACGTCGGCGAGGCGGACGAGGGTGCCGATGGACGGGGAGGCCGCGTGCTCCTCCAGGTACGAGATGTACTTGCCGTCCGCTCCGCACCGCCGGCCCAGTTCCTCGCGCGACAGGCCGAGCGCCTCGCGACGGGCAGCCAGGCGGCGGCCCAGGTCGGTGTGTCCGGCCGCCCCGGCGGACGGCCGGTGCGCGGTTCCGGGGTTGCTCTTCACGGTGATCACTGCTCCTGGGGCGGCACGGCGACCGCGTCGTGCTGTGCTCCGCCGAGGACGACCTTGAGGGCGCCGGTGTCGGCGGCGTCGGAGAAGACCTCGTACGCCTCTTCCATCTGGTCGAGCTCGAAGCGGTGGGTGACCAGCGCGGCCCCGGGCAGCCGGCCGGCGGCCATCATCCGCATCAGCATGGGGGTCGAGTGGGTGTCGACGAGGCCGGTGGTGAGGGTGACGTCCTTGATCCACAGGTCTTCGAGGTGGAGGGTCGCGGGTTTGCCGTGGACGCCGATGTTGGCGACCCGGCCGCCGGGACGGACCATCCGGGTGCACAGCTCGAAGGCCTCGGGCACCCCGACGGCCTCGATGACCACGTCCGCGCCGAGCCCGTCGGTCAGGTCCTCCACCAGTCGCTCGGGCTCCTCCCGGGCGCTGACGGTGGCATCGGCGCCGAGGTCGCGGGCGGCGGCGAGCCGGGAGGCGGCCAGGTCCACGACGATGGTCCGGTACGGGCTGTAGAGCGACGCGGTGGCGATGGCCGCGAGACCGATGGGGCCGGCGCCGACCACGACGACGGTGTCGCCGGGGCGGACGTTCCCGTTGAGTACGCCCACCTCGTACGAGGTGGGGAAGATGTCCGCGAGCAGGACCGCCTCGTGACCGGCCAGCGCGCTCGGCAGCGGATGGACGGAGAGGTCCGCGAACGGGACGCGGACGTACTCGGCCTGGGTGCCGTCGATGGTGTGGCCGAGGACCCAGCCGCCGCCTCCGCGGCACTGGCCGTAGCGGGCCTCCCGGCAGAACCGGCAACGGCCGCAGGCCGAGATGCAGGAGATCAGGACGCGGTCGCCCGGGCGGACGGTGCGGACGTCGCCTCCGGTTTCGACGACGGTGCCGACGGCCTCGTGGCCGAGCACGCGACCCGGCGTGACCTCCGGCACGTCGCCCTTGACGATGTGCAGGTCGGTGCCGCAGATGGTGACGGCGTCGACGCGGACGACCGCGTCCGCGGCGTCCTTGATCGAGGGGTCCGGGACGTCCTGCCAGGAGGTCTGTCCGGGCCCGTGGAAGACGAGTGCCTTCATGGCGCGGCCTTCTCTCTGTGTGCGGTGCGAAAGGGGTCCACCGCCAGGCTGTGCCCGTGTCCCGTCGGCCCGCTTGGGCCGGTCGGCCCCTCGGCGGGTACCGGTCGGACCCCTCCCCGCGCTACCGGCCGGTGAGACGGTGGAATGACCGGATCCCGTCCCGCGAGGAGGGCCACGGACTCTTCCAGGGTGTCGCGGACCCGCGGCTCCGCAACCGGGACGAGCCGCCGTACGACGCCGCCTGCGCCGGCGGAACCCCGCTCGCCCCCGCACGCCGAGGAGCCCGCCATGACCTCCAGCCCTTACACCGTCGCCGACGTCATGACCGCCGATGTCGTCGCCGTCACGCCGTCGACCGGCTTCAAGGACATCGCCGCCGCCCTGGAGCGCTGGAAGGTGACGGCGCTCCCCGTCATCGAGGGCGAGGGCCGCGTCGTCGGCGTGGTCTCCGAGGCCGACCTCCTGCCCAAGGAGGAGTTCCACGAGCACCGCCCCGGCCTGGTCGAGCAGATGCGCCGCCTCGGCGACACCGCCAAGGCCGGTTCCACCCTCGCCGAGCAGCTCATGACCACCCCGGCGGTCACGATCCGTCCCGACGCCACCCTCCCGCAGGCCGCACGCCTCATGGCGGGCCGGCACGTCAAGCGGCTCCCGGTCGTCGATGCGGAGGGCACCCTCACGGGCATCGTCAGCCGCGCCGACCTCCTGAAGGTCTTCCTCCGTACCGACGAGGAGCTGACCGCCGAGATCCGCGAGAGTGTCGTCGAGCGCCTGTTCCCGCTCTCCCACGCGTCGGTGACGGTCACCGTGGAGCAGGGTGTGGCCACCCTGAGCGGTCGGGTCCGGGACCCGGGCCTGATCCCCTTGGCCGAGCACCTCGCGCGCTCCGTGGAAGGCGTCGTCGACGTCCACTGCCGGCTCTCGGCCGGCGGCGACCCCGACGACGCCCCCGGCTGAGGGGCACCGCGCGGGCGCTACCGGCGTACGCGGGGCATGCCGAGGCCGATCCAGGAGATGATCTCGCGCTGGATCTCGTTGTTGCCGCCGCCGAAGGTGAAGATGACGGCGCTGCGGTAGCCGCGTTCGAGTTCACCGTGGAGCACCGCGCCGGCCGAGCCGTCCTTGAGGGAGCCCGCCGCGCCGACGACCTCCATCAGCCAGGCGTACGCGTCCCTGCGCGCCTCGGAGCCGTACACCTTGACGGCGGAGGCGTCCTGAGGGGTGAGCGTCCCCTCCTCGACGGCGTTGACCATCTGCCAGTTGAGGAGCTTCATCGCGTCGAGGCGGGCGTGGGTGCGGGCCAGGCGGCCGCGGACCCAGTTCAGGTCGATGACGCGGCGGCCGTCGGCGAGTTTGGTGGCGGCGGCCCAGCGCTGGACGTCGTGGAGGGCGCGGATGGCCATGGTGCCGTGGGCGGCGAGGGTGACCCGTTCGTGGTTGAGCTGGTTGGTGATCAGCCGCCAGCCCTTGTTCTCCTGCCCGACGCGGCGGCCGGCCGGGACGCGGATGTTCTCGTAGTGGCTGGCGGTGGTGTCGTGCGAGGCGAGGGTGTTGATGAGGGTGCAGGAGTACCCCGGGTCCGAGGTGGGCACGAGGAGCATGGTGATGCCCTTGTGCGCGGGAGCGTCCGGGTCGGTGCGGACGGCGAGCCAGACCCAGTCGGCGGTGTCGCCGTTGGTGGTCCAGATCTTCTGGCCGTTGACCACGTAGGTGCCGGTCTCCTCGTCGCCCTCGCGGACCGCCTTGCACTTGAGCGCGGCGAGGTCGGTGCCGGCGTCGGGTTCGCTGTAGCCGATGGCGAAGTCGATCTCGCCCGCGAGGATCTTCGGGAGGAAGTACGCCTTCTGCTCGTCGGTGCCGAACTGCATGATGGTGGGGCCGACGGTGTTGAGCGCCATCAGGGGCAGCGGCACGACGGCCTGCGCGGCCTCGTCGAAGAAGATGAACTGGTCCATCGGGGTCATGCCGCGGCCGCCGTACTCCTTGGGCCAGCCGACCCCGAGCCAGCCGTCCGCCCCGAGCCGGCGGATGGTCTCCCGGTAGAACCGCTTCTGGGCGGCCGGGTCCTCGTAACGGGAGTAGACGTCCTCGGGGACCAGCTCGGCGAAGTAGGCGCGCAGTTCGGTGCGCAACTGCTGCTGCTCAGGCGTGTATTCGAGGTGCACGGCCCCTCCGGGAGTCTCGCGGTCCAGCCGGTTCGCCGCGGCGGCGGTGATGGCGGCGGTCAGACTAGAACTCGTTCCAAAAAATCGGAAGGGCCCTGAAGGGGCGGGCAGTTCGGCGTGACCCACGCACTCCCGTTCGGCGGTGCGCGCATACTTTCGACCATGACGACCCAACAGAGCAGAGCGGAAATCTTCGTCGGCCCGGAGCCGGACCGCCGCTTCACCGGCCCCGCGACCGGCGACGAACGACCGATGCTGGCCGGCTTCCTGGCGGACCACCGCGCAACGCTGGAGCTGAAGTGCTCCGGATTGGAAGCCGAGTTGGCGCGGCGGTCGGTGGAACCGTCGACCCTCTCCCTGCTCGGGTTGGTCCGGCACCTCGCCGACGTGGAGCGGCGTTGGTTCCGCAGGGTCCTGGCGGGCCAGGACGCCGAGCCGCTCTTCTCCTCGGCGGACGAACCCGACGGGGGCTTCGACGGGGCCGTCGACGACCCGGCGGTGGTGGCGGCCGCGTGGGAGGCGTGGCGCGACGAAGTGGCCTTCGCCGAACGGTTCGTCGCGGACGCGCCCGACCTCGACGTCGAGGGCGATGACGTGTGGCGGGGGAAGGTGTCCCTGCGCTGGGTCCTGATCCACATGGTCGAGGAGTACGCCCGGCACAACGGCCACGCCGACCTGCTCCGGGAGCGGATCGACGGGGCCATCGGCATCTGATCCGCGCGAGGCGGCCCCGGATCCGGGCGGCCTGCAGCACAATGGCCGTCGGGACCGTCCGCGCCTTCCAGGTCTTCCAGGTCTTCCGGGTCTTCCGGGTCTTCCGGGCTTTCCGGGCGACCGGGCGGGGGCGGAGCGGAGCGGAGCGGAGCGGAGCGGAGCGGAGCGGGCAGAAGGAACCGGGGGTGGACCGACATGGACCACGACGCACGGCGCCGGGACAACCCCGAGTACGGCCTGGCGGTGACCCAGATCCACGAGCCGGGGGCCCTCCCCGTGGACAACGGCATCCCCGCACGCCACGAGTACTGGGAGAGCCTGCCCGGGGACGTCACGGCCCGGCTGACGGAGAAGGCGGGCCGGACCCTGACCTGGTGGGCCGGGCCGGACTCCGACGGGCGGCCCTCCGCGCTGGTGGCCGGCGACCGCGGGCTCTGCCGGGTCCGGCAGGAACTGCGGGACGGCATGCCGGAGTTCCGGGGACAGCGGGTCCGCCTGGAGCCCGGCTCGCTGCGCAGCCGGTCCTTCGACGGGAAGCCGTCGCCTGACGGGCGGGCCGCCGCGCCCGGCGCTCCGGGGGCTCCGGTCCTGCGGCTCGGCCTGGACGAGCGGGCGCAGGGGGTGCTCGGCCATTTCCCCCTGCACGTGCAGGACTTCCTGCAACGGCCCTTCGCGTCGGACCGTTCCGGGGGCGAGGAGGTCACCGTGGACTGGTACTACGACGAGACCGTCGAGACCGAACGGACCGTCTGGTTCGTGGCCGTCTGCCTCTCCACCGGGCGCACCCTCACGGTCGCGGAGGGAACCCGGTCCCTGGCCCGGGGCGCCCGCCCGGACCGGGCCGAGTGGCAGGGGATCCAGTGCCACGAGGCCCGGCTCACACCGCGTTGATCCCGTCCCCCTGGAGTCCCGGCCTGATCAGGACCTTGATGTGCTCCTCGGGGCGGCGCAGCGAGGCGAAGGCCGCGTCCAGGCCGCCGAACCCGGCCTCGCCGGTGACCAGGGCGGCGGGGTCGATGCGCCCGTCGGCGAGCCGGTCGAGGGTCGCGCCGAACTCCCGCGGCGGGTAGGTGAGGCACATCCGGATGGTGACGTCCTTGTAGATGCCGACCACGGGACGGATCACGTCCTCGGTCATCACCCCGCCGATCTGCAGGATCTCGGTCCCGCGCGGAACGTCGTGCAGCAGTGAGTTGAGCATGCCGGGCACGCCGACGCAGTTGACGACGAGCATCGGCCGCGCCCCGGCCCCGGCCAGCTCGGCGCAGTGGGCCACCGGGTCGTCGCCGGCGCCCGGGTCCAGCACCGCGTGCGCGCCCAGCCGGGCCGCCGCCGCGCGGCGCAGCGCCGAGGGGTCGGAGGCGACGACCGGCCCGGCGCCGCGCTCCAGCAGGGCTGCGACGGCTCCCAGGCCCACGGGACCGCAGCCGATCACCACGGCCGGGGTGCCCTCGCCGGCCGTGGTGCGGGCGACGTTGCCGAAGCCGACGGCGAGCGGTTCGGTGAGGGAGGCCAGTGCCAGGTCCACGGAGTCCGGTACGGGCAGCAGTGCCTGCGCCTGTACGACGATCCGCTCGCCGAAGCCGCCGGGGAAGGCGTTGCTGTAGCCGACGGTACGGACCGCTCCCCCGGCGTCGACCGCCCAGGGCAGGCCGACCACCCCGGTGCCGGGCTCGGGGCCGCTCGCGCCGGGCCCGTAGGCGAGTACGCGGCCGGAGAACTCGTGGCCCATGACCAGCGGCCGGTCCGGGTCGAAGAGGAAGCTGGTGGTCCCGCTGTCCCGGGAGGCCCGCAGGAACTCCTCGGTGTGGGCGACGGCGCTCAGGTCGGAGCCGCAGATCCCGCAGGCCTCGGTCTCCACGAGGGCCTGTCCGGGCCCGGGCACGGGATCTGCGTGTTCGCGGACAAGGAAGCGTCCGCCTTCCAGCACCGCGGCCCTCAACGGACCTCTCCCTTCCGGGCGATGGCCTCCATGGTGGAGCGGCGCACTGCCCCGACGAACCTCTCGCTGTTGCGGCCGGCCCAGTCGAGGCTTGCACGGCGGGCGTCGGCGGTTCCGGTGAGGCGCGGCACCACGCGCTCGGCGAAGAGTTCGAGGCTGCGCAGGGCCGCGGTGGGGTCGGCGATGTCCAGCTGGAGGATGAGGAAGGTGCCGAAGCCGCCCGTCTTGTCGGCGAGTTGTCCGATGCGTTCGATCGCGTCGTCGGCGGTTCCGATGACGGCCCGGCCGAAGGTGGGCAGACCGTCCGTGACCCAGCGTTCGACGGCTCCCGCGGGCGTGCCGCAGCCTTCGAGGCGGGTGCCGCCGAGCGTCTCGATGTATTCGACGAGGTCGAGGATCCCGAATTCGGCATCGTGCAGGGCCTGTTCACGGGTCTCGGCCAGGTGCACGGGGGTGACCAGCCGCCAGCCCGACCGGTCCGCCTCCCGGCCCGCCTCGGCACAGGCCCGTTCGTGCGCGGCCCAGTTGGCGTCGAGCGCGGCGAATCCGTCCGGGTCGGCGGCGGCCAACGAGAGCATGCCGACCCCGTGCCGGCCGGCGAGTACGGCCCCGGCGGGCGAGACCGCCGAGGCGACGGCCACATCCGGCTCCCGCCCCCGGTAGGGGCCGAGCTGGAGCCGGGCCTCCTCCAGGGCGAACCAGTCGGTGGCGGCCGTCACGGTCTCCCCGCGCAGCAGCCGCATGACGGCGTCGAGCGAGTCGGCCATCATCTCGCGCGAGCGGAGCGGGTCGACGCCCATCATGAAGGCGTCGGAGGGCAGTTGCCCGGGTCCGACGCCGAGCATGGCCCGGCCGCGCGACTGCTGGTCGAGCTGGCAGATCCGGTCGGCGAGGATGAGCGGCTGGTGGTACGGGAGCGAGTTGACTCCGGTCCCGAGCATGATCCGCCCGGTCCGTTCGGCCGCCGCCGCGAGGAACAGTTCGGGCGAGGCGATGATCTCGTACCCGGCGGAGTGGTGCTCCCCGACCCACACCTCCTCGTACCCGAGCCGGTCGAGGGCGCCCACGAGGTCGAGGTCACGGCGCAGTTGGAGCGACGGGTCGCGGTCGGGCCGGTGGTAGGGGGCGAGGAAGACTCCGAATCGGCTGGGGAGGAGGTGCTGCGGCATCGCGGGTGGGCCCTTCCGTCGTGCGGCTCGGCAGGTCTGCCGTACGACGAAACACCGTGCGCGGCGCGGCTTCAACGGTGCCGCGGGCGTCCTCCCGCTGAGTGGGACGTCCGGCCGTCAGTTGAAGACGTAGAGCACGTCGAAGCGGACGAGGTCGCGCTCCACGTCGAAGTGGTACTCGCCCGACGAGCTCTTCGCGTCCAAGGTCCTCTCGTTCACGTACGCGTCGAACTCCGAGCTGTGCTGCCAGGCCGCGGCGGCGGGCACGTACGTCCTCAGGCGCTCGGGCAACGCGGACGGCTCGGCGGGCGCGAAGGTGCGGCCGGGGGCGCGGACGACCGCGGCCGCGCCTCCCGGCGGCAGGTGGGCGACGCCGACCAGCCGGATCCGGGAGTCCGGGCTCGGGATGGTGCGGCTGTCCCGGCCGACCTCGTCGATGTCGTAGCCCAGCCAGTGCGCCTCGCCGAGCTCGCCCAGGTAGGGCTTGAACCGATCGTTCAGCGGTTTGAGGTCGGTGCGGACCGGGTTGCGGTCCGGCTCCGGCCACAGGAGGTAGGTCATGCCGCCGCCCGCGGCCAGCAGCGGGAGGCCCGCGACCAGCAGGAACCTCCGCCGGTTCGTGCGCCCCCGCTGCGTGTCCACGACCGCCCCCGCCTCCGCTCAGTTCAGGGCGCTGATCATAGCCTCGGCCGTCTCCGCCATCGCCGCGCGGGCAGCGGTCAGGTACGGCCGGGGGTCCGCCGGGGTCAGGTGGGCGCGGATGGCCCCGGTCATGGCCACGTTCAGCGCGGTGCCGATGTTGACCTTCCGGATGCCGCCCGCGACGGCGGCGGCGAGCTCGGTGTCCGGCAGCCCCGAGGAGCCGTGCAGGACGAGCGGCACCTCCACGCTCTTGGCCAGCCGGGCGAGCAGCACGTGGTCCAGGGCGGCGGTCCGGGTGGTCATGGCGTGGCTGCTGCCGATGGCGACGGCCAGCGCGTCGACCCCGGAGTCGGCGACGAACCGGCGGGCCTCGTCGGGATCGGTACGGGCGCCGGGGGCGTGCGGGTCCGGCGGGGCCGCGCCGTTCTTGCCGCCGACCTCGCCCAGTTCGGCCTCGATCCACAGACCGTTGGCGTGCGCCCAGTCGGCCGCGGAGCGGGTCGCCTCCAGGTTCTCGGAGTACGGGAGTTGGGCGGCGTCGTACATGACCGAGCTGTAGCCCGCGTCGCAGGCCTGGCGCAGCAGTTCGGAACTCTTGACGTGGTCGAGGTGCAGGCCGACGGGGACCGTGGCGGCTTCCGCGCACGCGGCGGCGGCCCGGGAGATGGGCAGCAGCCGCCCGCCGCGGAACTTCACCGCGTTCTCGCTGAGTTGGAGGATGACCGGCAGGCCGGCCGCCTCCGCCCCGGCGACGACGGCCTCGGCGTGCTCCAGGGTGATGATGTTGAAGGCGGCCACGGCGCGGCCCGCGCGGGCCGCCTCCTGGACGAGGGGACCGGCGGGTACGAGGCTCATCGGACCGCCTCCTCGCCGGCGGCGAGGATCACGGAGCGGGTGAGGTGGCGCGGCGCGTCCGGGTCGAGCCCCTGCTGGGCGGCGACGGCGAGGGCGAGGCGGTGCACCCGGACCAGTTCGGCGAGCGGGTCGAGCCGCCCGGCCACCCACTGGGATCCGGTGGCGCGCACCTGCTCGGCGAGCCCGTCGGGGGCCTCGTCGAGCGACCAGGTGACGGTGCCGGGCCCGGAGACGCTGATGGGCCCGTGCCTGTACTCCATCGCCGGATAGGACTCGGCCCACGACAGCGAGGCCTCGCGCATCTTCAGCGCGGCTTCGTTGGCGAGGCCGACGCTCCAACCCCGGCCGAGGAAGGTGAACTGGCCGCGGCTGTCCAGCCCGGCCGGCAGCGGTTCGGCGAGCGCGGCGCGGGCGTCGGCGACCACGGAGGCGGTGTGCAGGCCGAGGTGTGCGCGCAGCAGGGTGAGGGCGGTGGTGGCGAAGCGGGTCTGGACGACGGACCGCTCGTCGGCGAAGTCGAGGACCACGGCCTCGTCGGCGAGGGTCATCACGGGCGTCTCCGGATCGCCGATGACGGCGGTCGTGGGAACGCCCGCCTCGCGCAGCCCGGCGAGCAGGTCGAGCACTTCGGTGGTGGTGCCGGAGCGGGTGAGGGCGACGACCCGGTCGTAGCGGCGGTGGCGCGGGAACTCCGAGGCGGGGAACGCGTCGGTCTCCCCCTGCCCGGCCTCCTCGCGCAGCACGGCGGCCGCCTGCGCCATGTAGTACGAGGTGCCGCACCCGACGATCGCGACACGGTCGGCGGGCCGCGGCAGCACCGGCCGCTGCGCCGGGGCCAGTTCGGCGGCCCGTTCCCAGCATTCGGGCTGAGTGCTCAACTCGTACGCGACGTGACTCATGGGGCTCCCTAGCGGGTGGGTGCGGGTGTGCCATTCTTGCGTGTTTCTGCAAGGTATCCGGGAGTTTCACGCAACTTCAAGCATCATGAGGGGTGATCGGCTGGGTTAGTGTCGGCGTGTAGGCCAACGGAGAACATGCCGGAAGGCGGCGCGACAACCAAGGGGGCTGCTGATGACGCGCAAAGAGCGCTGGCAGAGGCTGCTGGATCTGCTGGTGGAGCAGGGCGAGCTGGAGGTGGAGCCGGCCGCGGACGCCCTCGGGGTGTCCGCGGCGACCATCCGGCGTGACCTCGACCAGCTCGCCGAGCAGCAGCTGCTGGTCCGCACGCGCGGCGGGGCCGCCCCGCACGGCGTCTCGTACGAACTCCCCCTGCGCTACCGCACGTCACGGCGGGCCGCCGAGAAGCAGCGGATCAGCCGGGCCGTGGCGGCGCTGATCGGTCCGGGCGAGGTGATCGGACTGACGGGGGGCACCACGACCACCGAGGTCGCCCGCGCCCTGGCCGGGCGCCCGGACCTTGCCTCGGGCTCGCCCGCGCTGACCGTGGTCACCAACGCCCTCAACATCGCGAGCGAGCTGGTGATCCGCCCGCAGTTCAAGATCGTGCTGACGGGGGGTGTCGCCCGGCCCCAGTCGTACGAACTCACCGGCCCGCTCGCGGAACAGGTGCTGGGACGGCTCGCGGTGGACACCGCCGTGCTCGGCGTGGACGGCTTCGACCCGGCGGACGGCGCGGCGACCCGCCACGAGGACGAGGCGTCGATCAACCGCCTGCTGTGCGAGCGGGCCGGGCGGGTGGTGATCGCCGCCGACTCCAGCAAGCTCGGCGTGCGCGCCTTCGCCCGCATCTGCGAGACCTCGTCCGTGGACGTGCTGGTCACGGACACGGGCCTGTCGGCCGCGGTCGCGGAGCGGTTCGCCGAGGCCGGGGTGGAAGTGGTGCGGGTCTGAGGATGCCGGGGCCCGCCACGGCCGGGCACCGGCATCAGCGGCGCGCCCTGGACCGCGGCTGGCCCTGCTCCCCGGCGGGCCCTGGCGCGAGCCCGGCCCGGGGGGGGTGACGCCGGAGCCGCCCGCGATCACCGGCACGGGGGGCCGCGGGCGGCGGTACGCTCGTGGGTCCGACGCCCCCGAAAGGATCGACGCCATGTCCGTGCCGCAGTCCGTGGACCGCGCGCTGGCCCTCCTGGACCTGGTGGCCGACGCGCCCGGACCGTTGACCGCCAAGGCGCTCGCGCGGCGCGTGGGCTGTTCGCTGTCGACCGCGTACCACCTGCTGGGCCCGCTGACGGCGCGCGGCTATCTGGTCCGGGGGCCGGAGGGGTACGCGCCGGGGCCGCGGGTCCCCTCCCTGCACCGGTCCTTCCAGCGGCACCTGGGCGCCGGGAGCGCGGTCGCCGCGCTGCTGCCGCACGTACGGCGGGTCACCGGCGCCGAGGCGTACTTCACCGCCTACAGCGGCGGGCGCATCACCGTCATCGACAGCACCACGCCGCTGACCGATTCCAAGGACCCGTTCACTCCGGGCCCCGAGACCCGGGCGCACGCCACGGCGCACGGGAAGGTGCTGCTCGCCCCGCTCTCGCGGGCCCAGCGGCGGCGCTACCTCGCCGACCACGGCATGGCGCGCCTGACCGAGCACACGATCACCGACGAGCAGCGCTTCGAGGCGGAGCTCGCGGGCGTCCGCGACCGGGGCCTCGCGGTCTCCGTCGGCGAGGCGGACCCGGCCTACACCTGTCTGGCCGTGCCGCTGCCCTCGCGTCCGGACCACGCCCTGTCCGTCTCCCTGCCGCTCGCGGACTTCCGGCGCCGCCGGGGCGAGATCGGCTCGCTGCTCGTGCTGGCCGCGGCCGCGTTTCCGGCAGGGTCGGAATGAACCCGTCCCCGGCCGGCCCGAGGCGGCGGGGTACCGCATCGTAGAGGCATGATCTTCATCGCCGTGCGTTTCGCCGTCCGTCCCGAGTACTCCGACCAGTGGCTGTCCCTCGTGGGCCCCTTCACCGAGGCGACCCGTGCCGAACCGGGCAACCTCTTCTTCGACTGGTCCCGCGGCGTCGAGGACCCGCACAGGTTCACCCTGCTGGAGGCGTTCGCGGATGACGACGCCGCCGTCGCCCACGTGAAGTCCGACCACTTCACCGCCGGACTCGCCGCCATGGCCACCGCCATCGCCGAGACCCCCGAGATCATCAACGTGACCATTCCCGACCAGGACGGGTGGGGTCCCATGGCGGAGCTTGCCCCGCAGGGCTGATCCGGCCCCGGACCGCGGACCCGATGGTGGCCCGAGCCGCGGCTCCGGGCCGCCACGGCCGCTCACGACCACCCCCCGAGTGACGCGCAGTCGGCCGCGGCCGACCCCGGCGGCCGCGGGCCCGGCCGGGACGCCGCCCGACGGGTGGAAGACCAGTTCAGGCGACGTCCGCGTACCTCCACGACCACGTGCCCGCGCCCCTCGGGGGAAACCCTCGCGGAGCAGGGCAACCGGATCGTCCTCGGCATCAATCAGCAGCTGGCGGAGCCTTCGCTCGCGACCCGGGGCACCTGGGTCCTGGTCTGGCTCGGGATGAGTCCGGGCAACGCCAACCTGGCCTACGTCGCCCGGAACACCGACGGCTCCAACTCCTTCGCCGTCGTGGTCCGCGGCACCGTCGGCAACGTGACCGACCTGATGGAAGACCTCGACGTCGGCACGGTGGTCCCGCTCAACCTCGCCGGAATGCCGTCCCCGGTCCCCGTGGCCAAGGGGGCCATGAAGGCGTTCACCGAGGTCGTCACCATGAGCACGGCCGGGGTCACCCTGGCGCAGGCGCTCACCGCCGCCCTGGGCGGGGCGCAGCCGAACCCGACGGTCTACGTCACCGGCCACAGCCTGGGCGGCTGCATCGCGACCATGGTCGCCCCCTGGCTGCAGACGCTCGACTGGCCCGACGGGAAGCCGAACTTCGAACTGCACACGTTCGCCGCTCCCACCGCCGGAGGGGCGGACTTCGCCGCCTACGTCGACTCCCTGGAGTGGCAGGCGAACGAGCGCCACTACAACGTCAACGACCTGGTGCCGCAGGCCTGGAACAACCTCGAGGCCGCCAAGCAGTGGTACCCCAAGGACACGGGCCCGGTGGCGGACGACGCCGTCAAGGCCGTCATCGGGACCCTCGCCGGCCTCCCCGGCCCCCACGTCTACGTCCAGCCGGGCAAGGACGACCCGCTGAACGACGGCTACGACCCCTACGACCCGGACGTGGTGAGGAGGTCGACCCAGGACTTCATGGGCCAGGTGGCCTTCCAGCACGCCAACTCCACCTATCTGGGCCTCCTCGGCGCGCCCGACGTGCTGTCGGGCCCGGAGGTGGTCATCGCGCTCCCGGCCGGCAAGGCCGGCGCCCCGATCGACATCATCGGCAGCGGATTCACCGGCCAGGGTGTCGTGGTCGACTTCGGTACGGTGCCGGCCACCAAGACGTACGTCATGCGCGACGACGTGCTGATCGCCTGGGTGCCGGAGGGCGTCGGCGTGGTCGACGTCCGGGTCACCAGCAGCCTGGGCACCTCCCCTGCCGTTCCGCGCGGCCAGTTCGCCTACGGCGGCCCGGCCTACGTGGTGGTCACCGGCATCAGCAACGACACCGGGCGGGCCAAGGACCAAGTCCAGGTCAACGGCCTCTACTTCGACGAGGACGCCCAGATCTGGTTCGGCGACAACCCGGCCGAGCTCCTCCGGTACGGAACCGAGCAGCTGCTCGTCGAGGTACCCGATCCGACCATCGCCGTCGGCAAGTCGGCGACCGTCGACATCACGGTCATGTCGAACGGCTACTCGTCCCCCAAGAGTCCGGCGGACGAGTTCACCTACCTGGAGATCCCCCGGCCCTGACGCGCGCCGTCGGGCACCCCGCTCAGTGCTCCGGCAGCCGCTCCGACTCCCGTACCAGGGCCGCCAGGACCGGGGAGATCAGCGGGTGGGACTCCGCGCCGCGGCGGGTCGCCGCGAAGACCCTGCGGGTGGCGGCGGGGCCCGACGCGGGGCCACCGACCGGTGCCACCGGGCGGACCTGGACCTCCTTGAGGTCCATGCCGCGCAGGGCGGACCGCGGGACCAGGGCGACCCCCGCCCCGGCGCCCACCAGCGCCGTGACCGCGCGGAAGTCGTCGGAGGAGTGCACGAACCGGGGCTGGAAGCCCGCCAGTTCGCACGCCAGCAGCGTCACGTCGTGGCAGGGGTTGCCCGGGTACTGGCCCACCCAGTCCGAGTCGGACAGGTCCGCCAGGGACACCGCCGGGAGATCGGCCAGCGGGTGCCCCGAGGGCAGCACCGCTTCGAAGGGTTCCGCGTACAGCGGCAGCACCGACAGCCGCCCGTCGTCCGCTCCCGGCGCGCCCCGGTACTCGACGGCGAGGGCCACGTCGGCCTCGCCGTCCAGCAGCAGCGGCAGGCTCTGGTCGCCCTCCGCGTCACGGACGCGCAGCCGGATCCCGGGGTGTTCCAGGGCGAGGCGGGCGATGGCCGGGGCCAGCACCTCCGCGATGCCCGTGGCGAAGGCGGCCACGGTGACCTCGCCCGCGGAGCCGCCCGCGTAGGCGGCGAGTTCGGCCTCGGCCCGCTCCAGCTGCGCCAGTACCTCGTGCGCGTGCCCGAGCAGGATCTCGCCGGCCGCCGTGAGCCGTACGCCCCGGCCGCTGCGGGTGAGCAGCGCGTGGCCCGTCTCCTGCTCCAGTGCCGCGAGCTGCTGGGAGACCGCGGAAGGAGTGAGGTAGAGGGCTGCGGCCGCGGCGGTCACCGTACGGTGGTCCGCCACGGCCCGCAGGATGCGCAGCCGGCGGGGGTCGATCACCCCGCCATTATCTCAGGCAGCGCAGGTCACCCGGCCCGCGCGGGCCCCTCGGGCCCGTCAGGCCTCCTCGCCCTCCAGCGCCGCCCGGGCGTCCGTGAACGCCGCCACCGCGCGCTCGACGTCCGCCGTCGAGTGGGCCGCCGAGAGCTGGACGCGGATGCGGGCCGCGCCCATCGGCACCACCGGGTACGAGAAGCCGATCACGTACACGCCGCGCTCCAGCAGCAGCTCGGCCATCCGGGCCGCCTTCGCCGCGTCGCCGATCATCACGGGGGCGATGGCGTGGTCGCCGGGCAGGATCTCGAAGCCCGCCTCGGTCATCTTCGTACGGAAGAGCGCGGTGTTGGCGGCGAGGTGTTCGCGCAGGTCACCGGCGGATTCCAGCAGGTCGAGGACCTTGAGCGAGGCGGCCGCGATGACCGGGGCGAGGGAGTTGGAGAAGAGGTACGGGCGCGAGCGCTGGCGCAGCAGCTCCACGATCTCGGCGCGGGCCGCGACGTAGCCGCCGGACGCGCCGCCGAGGGCCTTGCCGAGGGTGCCGGTGATGATGTCGACGCGGTCCATGACCCCGTGCAGCTCGGGGGTGCCGCGGCCGCCGGGGCCGACGAAGCCGACGGCGTGCGAGTCGTCGACCATGACCATGGCGTCGTAGCGCTCCGCCAGGTCGCAGATCTCGGCGAGCGGGGCGACGTAGCCGTCCATGGAGAAGACGCCGTCGGTGACGATCAGCTTGCGGCGGGCGCCGCCCTCGGTGGCCTCCTTCAGGCGCGCCTCCAGCTCGGCCATGTCGCGGTTGGCGTAGCGGAAGCGGCGGGCCTTGGACAGCCGGATGCCGTCGATGATCGAGGCGTGGTTGAGGGCGTCGGAGATGACCGCGTCCTCGGCGCCGAGCAGGGTCTCGAAGACGCCGCCGTTGGCGTCGAAGCAGGAGGAGTAGAGGATCGTGTCCTCCTGGCCGAGGAAGGAGGACAGGCGCGCCTCCAGCTCCTTGTGCACCTCCTGCGTACCGCAGATGAAGCGGACGGAGGCCATTCCGTAGCCCCAGCGGTCCAGGGCGTCCTTCGCGGCGGCGACGACCTCGGGGTGGTCGGCGAGGCCGAGGTAGTTGTTGGCGCAGAAGTTCAGGACCTCACCGGGGGCACCGCCGGCGGTCACGGCGACGGCGGCGCTCTGCGGGGTGCCGATGACGCGCTCGGGCTTGTGCAGGCCGGCGGCGCGGATCTCGTCGAGGGTGGCGCGGAGGTCTTCGCGGACGGTCTCGAACATACTGCGTTCTCCTTGTGCGGTTTGCCGTCCGGCGGACGGGAGGGGGCCGGACCCCGCGGAGGGGGGAGGGTGTGCGGGGTCCGGCCGTAGGGAGATGGTTCAGGGGACCGACGGCCTGCGGCCGACCCGGTCGGATCTTGGCTCGGCACCCGGCCCGGCGTGCCGGTGGCCTGTGGCCGGCCTGGTCGGGCCTTGGCCTGGCGGGCCGAGCCGGTGGGTCGCCGAGCCGGGGGCCGTGGCCCGTGGCCCGGTGGCCCGGGGGGGCTTGGCCCGGGAGCCGTGGCCCGGAGGGCTCGGGCGGCCAGGCGCAGGGTCAGGCCGTCCAGTCCAGGATGATCTTGCCGCTGCGGGCAGTGGACGCCTCGTCGAAGGCGGCCTCGAAGTCGCGGTGCGAGTAGCGGCCGGTGATGACCGGGGTGAGGTCGAGGCCGCCTTCCAGCAGCACCGTCATGGCGTACCAGGTCTCGAACATCTCGCGCCCGTAGATGCCCTTGATGGTGATCATCGAGGTGACGACCTTCGCCCAGTCCACCGGGAACTCCTGCGCGGGCAGGCCCAGCATGGCGATCCGGCCGCCGTGCGTCATGTTGTCGATCATGTCGCGCATCGCCTCGGCGCGGCCGGACATCTCCAGGCCGATGTCGAAGCCCTCGCGCAGGCCCAGCTGCGCCTGCGCGTCCGCGATGGAGCGCTCGGCCACGTTCACCGCCAGCGTGGCGCCCGCCTTGCGGGCGATCTCCAGCCGCTCCGGGCTGACGTCCGTGATGACCACGTTGCGCGCGCCGGCGTGCCGGGCCACGGCCGCCGCCATGATCCCGATCGGACCGGCACCGGTGATCAGCACGTCCTCGCCGACGAGCGGGAACGACAGCGCCGTGTGCACGGCGTTGCCGAAGGGGTCGAAGATGGCGGCCACGTCCAGATCGACCTGCGTGCGGTGCACCCATACGTTCTGCGCCGGCAGGACCACGTACTCGGCGAACGCTCCGTCACGGCCGACCCCGAGGCCGATGGTGCTGCGGCACAGGTGGCGGCGGCCGGCCAGGCAGTTGCGGCACTTGCCGCACACCAGGTGGCCCTCGCCGCTGACGAGCGCGCCGACCTCGATGTCGCGGACGTCCGCGCCGAGCGCCGCGACCTCGCCCACGAACTCGTGGCCCAGGATCAGCGGGGTCTTGACCGCGCCCTGCGCCCAGCCGTCCCAGGAACGGATGTGCAGGTCCGTTCCGCAGATGCCGGTGCGCAGCACCTTGATCAGCACGTCGCCCGGACCGTAGTCGGGCTCGGGAACGTCCATGAGCCACAGCCCGGGCTCGGCCTTGTGCTTGACGAGTGCCTTCATGGGGTGGCTCCAGGCGTGCGGAAGGGGTCGCCTCGGGCGTGCGGGCCCGGACGGCGTCGGTGACGGCACCAATCTGCCGATCGGCACGGTGATCAGTCCATCGAGACTTTCTTAAGCGGGTCGACAGCGCAGCTTCACGCCTATGCTCCTCCAGTGACGGGGCAGGGTCCCGGACCGGTACGACGGTTCGGGGAAAAGGGGAGGTGAGGGGCGTGCCGAGTCTGCGCAGCAGGGCGCTGTCGGCGGCGCTGATCGCGGCGGGCAGGCGAAGACGGTTCGCGAGCGCCGAGGCGGTCCAGACCCGGGTGGCGGAGTCCGCGCGGCGGCCCGCTTCGCACCTTCCGCCCCGCTGGTTGGGCCGGGTCGCGGAGATCTCGCGGACGTTCGTCGGAGCCTGGCCGGTGTACGACGTCTCACCGCTCGGGGTCGAGCCGGCGGCACAGGTGCTGTACGTGCACGGCGGCGGGTACATCAACGAGCTGGTCCGCCCGCACTGGGCGCTGGTCCGGCAGCTGGTCACCCAGGCGCGGGCGCGGGTGGTCGTACCGGCGTACATCCTGGCTCCGCGCGGGACCGCCGACCGGACGGTCCCCGTCGCCGCGGACCTGCTCAGCGGTCTGATCGAGAGCGGCGGCGCGGGCGGCACGGTGCTCATCGGGGACTCCGCGGGCGCCGGGCTGGCGCTGGCCGCCGCGCAGCGGCTGCGCGACCGGACGGGGGCGCAGCCCTCCCGGATCGTACTGATCTCGCCGTGGCTGGACGTGTCCATGAGCCATCCCGACCAGGCGCTGATCGAGGCGGCCGATCCGATGCTGGCCCGCCCCGGACTGCGGGAGGCCGGGCGGCTGTACGCCGGGACCCTCTCCGCCGACGATCCGCGGGTGAGCCCGCTGCACGGGTCCTTCGCGGGGCTGGCGCCGATCACGGTGTTCACCGGGACCCGGGACGTGCTGACCACGGACAGCAGGGAGCTGCTGAGCCGGGCCCTAGCCGCGGAGGTCGACGTGGAGTTCCACGAGGAGCCGGGGCTGCCGCACGGGTACCCGCTGCTGCCGGTGCCGGAGGGGCGGGCGGCGCGGGAGCGGATCGTGGAGCTGATCCGGGCCACCGCGGACGCCTGACGTCCCACCTCGCGCCTCCCACGTCCCCGGCCTACGCCGTGCAGGTCATCAGCGAGCTGACCGGCCAGGCCCGGTACCCCGTCCAGTACTCCTCGTCGCGCACCGGGTCGGCGGGCGGGGTCCGGGTCGGCTGCCAGCCGACGGTGGCGAAGCCCGCCTCGACGGCCGCCTCGGCGAGGTCGGAGTGGGCCCATTCGCGGAACTCGAAGGGCACCGGCGGCTCGGTGAGGAAGTGTGCCTTGAGCAGGGGCGCGTCGCCCTCCGGGAGCCGGTCGAGGATGCGCAGGCCGTACGGGGACCAGTCCACGCGGGGGAACGCCCCGGCGTTGGGGACGATGGCGAGGAGCTTGGCCCCGGCGCGCAGGTTGGCGCGGACGGACCGGAACATCGCGTGCAGGGAGCCTCGGTCGGGTGCGTGGTTGAACAGGTAGACGGCGGTGGCGAGGTCGAAGGGGCCGAGGTTCGGGAGTCCCGCGGCGTCGGCGACGTGGTACTCGATCGCCGACCGGTCCCCGTCCGTCGCGCGGCCGGCCGTCTCGTGCGCGCGGGCGAGTCTGATCATCTCCTCCGAGATGTCCACGCCGACGGTCCGGCGGGCCCCGCCGCGGGCCAGCAGCCGGGTGTTGTGGCCGTGTCCGCAGGCCAGGTCGAGGGTGTCGAGCCCGCGGACCCCGCCGAGTTCGTCGAGGGCGCCGAGGAGGGTGTGGGTGTCGGCCGCCGAGAAGGCGGCCGTGCTCTTCGACTCCGCGTAACGCTCGCCGATGGCGTCGTACTGGTAGCGCATGCTCTGCCTTCCGGTGGCCTGCCGGGGTGGGGGACGCGTGCGTATGGTGCCCCGGGACGTGGTCGTCCGCGGTCCGTACGGCCGTGCGTCCCCCGGACGAGGTAAGCGCTCGGCCTAGTGCCGTGGCCGGGGCGGCGTTCGCGCGCGCCGTGGCGCCGTCGCGCGTCCGGGCGGGCCGCGGGACGGCGTCGCGACGGGGGTTCCGGCCCGTGCCACGGGGTGGCCGCCGGGGTGCGGCGGTCGCCGCCGAGGGCGCATCCTGACGGTGTGACCGCGAGAGGGGACAGCCCAGGACCGGCCCCCGATGCCACGGCCCAGGCACTCGCGCGCGGCACGGCGCGCGCCGTGGAGGCCGTCGGCGGGTACGCGGGCGGGGTCTACCTGCGCTCGCACTCCGATCAGCTGCTGCTGGCCGCGAGCGTCGGTCTCCCGGGTGAGCTGTTCCGGTCCTGGTGGCGGATGCAGGTGAACCGCCCGTACCCGGTGGCGGAGGCGTACCGGTCCGGACAGTCCGTGCACCTGCCCGACCCGGAATCGGCCGTACAGCGCTTCCCCCAGCTGATGGCGGGACTGCCCTTCCCCTTCGGTTCGCTGTTCGAGCCGGTGACCGCGGGCTCGGAGCGGTTCGGGGTGCTGATGGTGTTGCGCCCTGCCACTCCCGGTGTGCCGGTGGGGGCCGGCGACCGGGAACGGATCCGCGAGGCCGCGGCGGAGCTGGCACGGGACCTCGCGGCGCTGAGGGCGGCCGGGGAGCCGGTGGTCTGGGAGGGCGATCCGCGGTCCGTGCCTTCGCCCGCCCCGGTCGGGGGCGTCCGCGCCGTCGTGGACCGGCTCGCGCAGGCGCTGCTCTCCGTGGACCGGGAGGGCAGGATCCGCTTCGCGAACGCGGCCGCCGAGACGATGTTCGGCATCCCCCGGGAGCGGCTGCTGGGGCGGGTGCTGTGGGAGGCGGCGCCCTGGCTGGGGAAGCGCGCGTACGAGGACCACTTCCGGGCCGTCTTCCTCGCCGGTGAGGTGGTGCACTTCCCGGTCCGCCGTGGCGGGCACCGGCCCAGGGAGTGGCTGTCCGTCGACCTGTACCCCGGTTCGGACGGTGTGACCGTGCTGATCGGCGCCGCCGAGCAGCCCGATTACCCTCCCGACTCCGCTGCCCAGCCGAGCGGGAACATCGGCTCGGTGGCCGATCGGGCCTCGGCGCTGTACCGCCCGGTGGCCCTGGCGATCGCGCTGACGGAGGCGGTCACGGCCCGCCAGGTGTCGGCGGTCGTCACCGACGAGCTGCTGCCGGCCTTCGGCGGCCGTCAGCTGGCGATCTACATGCTCGACGAGCGGCATCTGTTCCTGGCATGGGAGACGGGGTTCCCGAGGGGTTTCCTCGACCGGTTCGACGGTGTCTCGCTCGAGGCGGAGCTGCCCGGCGTGGAGACGTTGACCTCGGGGCGGCCGATGTTCTTCGAGTCGATGGAGAAGCTGGCCGCCGCCTATCCGGGGATCCCGCTGGACGCGCACGTCGGTGCACGCGCCTTCCTGCCGCTGATCGCCTCCGGCCGGCCGGTGGGCTCCTGCATCCTCGGCTTCGACGCGCCGCGCGGCTTCAGCCCGGAGGAGCGTACGGTGCTGACGGCGCTGGCCGGGCTGATCGCGCAGGCCCTGGAGCGGGCGAAGCGGTACGACAACGAGGCGGCGCGCGCCCGGGGGCTCCAGTCGGCCCTGCTGCCGCACCGGCTGCCGGTGCGCGAGCACGTGGACACGGTGGCCCGCTACCTGCCGGGCTCGGTCGGCATGGACGTGGGCGGCGACTGGTACGACGTGATCGAGACGGACGACGGGCTGCTGGCACTGGTCATCGGGGACGTCCAGGGCCATGGCGTGGCCGCCGCGGCCACCATGGGTCAACTCCGCAGCGCGGTAAGGGCCTTCGCGCTGAGCGGCAGCTCCCCGCAGGAGGTGGCGAGCGGCACCAACCGGTTGCTCATCGACCTGGATCCGGGTCAGTTCGCCAGCTGCTGCTACGTGTCGCTCGATCCCGTGTCGGGGAAGGCCCGGGCGGTGCGCGCCGGGCATCCCCAGCCGCTGATGCGGCACCCCGACGGCCGGGCCGAGGTGCTCGACCTGGCGGGCGGGGTGGTGCTCGGCATCGATCCGAAGGCTTCGTACCCGGTGACGGAACTGCGGCTGGCCACGGGCTCGGTGCTCGCCCTGTACACGGACGGGCTGGTGGAGAAGCCGGGTACCGACATCGACGTCGGTGTGGAGCGGTTGCGGGCGGCGCTGGCCGCGGCGGGTCCGGCTCCGTTGACGGAGATGGCCGACCGGCTGATCGGCGAGGCGGGCAGCTCCGCCGACCGGCCCGACGACATCGCCCTGCTGCTGGCGTCCCGCACGGGCGGCGACCCGTAGGCAACGCGGCCCGGGAGCCCGTCCCGGAGGACCGGGGGTGCCGGGGGTGCCGGGGGCCGCGCCGTACCGGCCGGGTCGGCAGCGCCCGCACATTGCCGGACGCCGCCCACATTCCGGACGGTGTCCGGCAAAGCGGAGGGAAATTCTTCGGTGCCCGAGCTGCGGTTATCGCACCCGTCGCGCAGGCCGCTTTAACACGGTCTTTACGCGGTCCCCAGGTGTCCGGCAGGGTCCGCGACAACGGAATCCGCAGGTGAACAGCTCTTGACCTGCGGTTCTCGCGGAGATTGCATGTCGGCCCGGGAGCCACGGAACCACTTGCTCACCACCGCCTCGGAGGCGATACAGCTCCCGCGCTCATTTCCCAGCTCTGCCGATCGGAACCCCGCACCGATGACTGACACGATCAGCGCACCTCAGGCCCTCTCCCCCGCCACGGGGCCCGCCCCCCAGAAGCTCAAGCGTTCCATCGGCGTCGTCGGCGGCACTCTGCTGACCCTCTCGTGCGTGACGCCCGCCTCGACCCTCTTCGTCGTGGTGCCCGACCTGTTCTCGAGCCTCGGCACGTGGACGGCTCTGACCATCGCGATCGGCTCGCTGCTCTGTATCGGCGTCGCGTTCTGCTACTCGGAGCTCGGGACCCTCATCCCCAGCGCCGGTGGCGAGTACGCCATGGTGTCCACCATGGCCGGCCGGCTCGCCGGGTGGCTGGTGTTCGTCATGTCCCTGCTGGTCGTGATGATCGTGCCGCCCGTGATCGCCATGGGTACGGCCGACTACCTGGCCCCCCTGGTCCACATACCGGCGCCGGTCGCCGGTGGCGCCGTGATGCTGCTCGCCACCCTCGCCGGCCTCCTCGACCTGCGGGCCAACGCCTGGATCACCGGCATCTTCCTGGTGCTCGAAGTGATCGCCGCGGCGCTCGTCGCCGTACTGGGCTTCGCCCACAGCGAGCGCGGCGCCGACGCGCTCGTGCACGGCACGGTCGCGGCCGAGGGCGGCGGCACCTCCGCCGTCACCGCGATGATGGTCGTCTCCGGACTGGCCATCGCCCTCTTCGTCACCCAGGGCTTCTCCACGGCCGTCTACCTCTCGGAGGAGCTGGAGAACCCGAAGCGCAACGTGGCCCGCACCGTGCTCGCCACCCTCGCCATCTCCAGCGCCGTCATCCTGGTCCCGGTCATCGCCATCACCATGGGCGCCCCCGACCTGGAGGCGCTGACCGCCGGTGACCTCGGCGGAATGGTGACCGCCTGGTCCAACTCCGCCGTCGGCACCTTCGTCAGCCTCTGCGTCGCCCTCGCCATCATCAACGCGGGCATCGTCATGGTCATCCAGAACTCCCGCGTGCTGTTCGCCTCCGCCCGCGACCGCGCCTGGCCGATGCCGGTGAACAACGCCCTGTCCAAGCTGGGTCGCTTCGGCTCCCCGTGGGTGGCCACGCTGATCGTCGGCGTCCCGGGGGCGGCGCTGTGCTTCGTCAACCTCGACACCCTGTACGGCGTCACCGGCGTCTCGGTGACCGGCATGTACCTCCTCGTCGCGGTCGCCGCGCTGTTCAGCCGGCGCGGGGCGCACGGCCAGGCCGTCGCCTGGCGGATGCCGCTGTGGCCGGCCGTGCCGATCGTCCTGATCCTCGTCTTCGTGGGCATCCTGATCCAGCAGGACGGCAAGTACCTGCTGTGGACCGGCGGGATCATCGCCGTGGCCACGCTGTACTGGGCCCTGTACCTGCGTCCGCGCCAGGACACCCGCTGGCTGGTCACCATCCCGGAGGACGACCTGGGCACGGAGGCGTAGTCCGCCCGGCCCCGGGTCAACTCCCGAGGCTGATCACGACCTTCCCGAACGGCGGGTCCACCTCGTGGTTCCGATAGGCCGTGTGCACTTCCTCGAAGGAGTGCACACGGCCTATCTGCGGTCGCAGCCCGTGCGCCGTGACGGCGCGGTTCATCGCCTCGAACCGCTCCCGGCTGCCGACGAACTCGCGGCGGATCGTGGCCAGGCTCGACGCGTACGCCTCGTTCGACACCTCGATCCCGGGCTTGCGGGCGCTGCCGGTGATCAACAGGGCGATCTGGCCGTAGAGGGCACTGGCGCGCAGCGACTGTTCGATGGTGTCCGGGCCGCCCGTCTCGACGACCAGGTCGGCGCCGAGCCCGTCGGTGGCCTCCCTGACCTGCGTGCTCCATTCCGGGTGGCGCCGGTAGTCGACGACCGCGTCGGCGCCCAGTGCCTTGAGGCGGTCGGCCTTCTCCTCGTCCGAGGTCGTCGACACGACCCGCAGGCCCATCGACTTCGCGAACTGCACGGCGAACAGGGCGACCGGGCCGGTGCCGAGGGTGAGCACCGTCTGGCCGGGGAGCAGGGCTTCGCCGCCGGTCAGCGCGGACCACGCGGTCAGCGCCGCGCACGGCAGGGTCGCCGCCTCCTCCCAGGTCAGGTGCGCCGGGACGGCCACCGCCCACTGCTCGTCCAGTACGGCGTACTCCGCGAGCATCCCGTCGATGGTGCAGCCGGGCTGGTCGATGGCATCCGGGGTGATCCGGCCGGTGCGCCAGCGCGGGAAGTAGGAGGAGGAGACGCGGTCGCCGACCGCGAACCGGGTCACGGCCTCCCCCACTGCGACGACCTCGCCCGCGCCGTCGCTCAGTGCAACCACACCGGGGACGGCGGGCAGCGGGTACCGGCCGTGGAGGATCATCAGGTCGCGCCGGTTGAGGGAGGCGGCGCGGACGGCGACCACGATGTCGGTCGGGCCGGCCGGTTCCGGGACCGCCGGGCCGTGCTCGCGCAGCACGATCCCGTCGATGTCACCGAAGGATTCCAGGTGGTACGCACGCATCTCCGCCTCCATGGCTCGGCTCGGGTCGCCGGTGGTCGCTCGTTCGACCCCCCGGATGTTCCGGTCCGCGGGATGCGCCCGGCAATTCCCTGCGGGGAATCGCCGGGTCCGCCGAACAGCGGCTAGAAAGGGGCCATGGCCACCTCTGCTGTCGCGTCCACGTCCCCCTCTCCCTTCGGGCGCGAGCTGCGGCGCAGACGGACGCTGCGCCGCGTCAGCCAGCTCGAACTCGCCGTGCTCGCCGGGACCACCCAGCGCCATCTCAGCTTCGTGGAGAGCGGCCGCTCCCTGCCGGGGCGGGCGATGGTGGTGCGGCTCGCCGAGGCGCTGGGGCTGACCCTGCGGGAGCGCAACTCGCTTCTTCTGAAAGCCGGTTACGTGCCCGCCTACGCCGAGTCGCCGCGGGACGGGGACGCGATCGAGCCGGCGATGACGGCCCTGTGTTCCATCCTGACCGGGCATCTGCCGTACCCGGCGGTGGTGGCGGGGGCGCGCGGCGAACTCGTCATGGCCAACGAGGCGTTCGGGGTGCTGACGGAGGGGGCGGCCGCACACCTGCTCGAACCGCCGGTGAACGTGCTGCGCCTGGCCCTGCACCCGGAGGGCATGGCGCCGCGCGTGGTGAACCTGGCGGCGTGGGGGCGGCACATCGTGGAGGGCGTACGGGGGCGTGCCGCCGCTCACCCGGATCCCGGACTGGACGCGCTGCTGGCCGAGTTGAGCGGCTACCTGCCGTCGGGGGCGGTACCGGGGCCGGACCACCTCGGCTTCGCCGTGCCGCTGCGGCTGCGCACCGGGGAGGGCGAACTGCGACTCCTGACCACCCTGACCTCCTTCGCGACGGCCGTGGACGTCACGCTGGCCGAACTGCACCTGGAGGCGTTCCTGCCGGCCGACGCGGAGACCGGCGACCTGCTGCGCCGCCGCGAGGAGGCCCGGGTGGACGGCGGGGCGCCGGTCAGCCGCCGAGCGTGAGCGCGCTGTTGACCAGCCCGATGTGGCTGAACGCCTGCGGGTAGTTGCCGAGTTGGCGTCCGGCGACGGGGTCGTACTCCTCGGCGAGCAGGCCCACGTCGTTGCGTACCGCCAGCAGCCGATCGAAGAGCTCCCTGGCCTCCGTCTCCCGGCCGGTCATGTGCAGGGCGTCGACCAGCCAGAACGAGCAGGCCAGGAAGGCTCCTTCGTCGCCGGGCAGTCCGTCGACGGAGACGCCCTCGGTGCTGTAGCGGCGGACCAGTCCGCTGCTGCCGAGTTCGGCGCGCACCGCGTCGACCGTGCCGATGACGCGCGGGTCGTCGGGCGGCAGGAAGCCGACCCGGGGAATGAGCAGGGTGGCCGCGTCGAGTTCGCGCGAGCCGTAGTACTGGGTGAAGGTGCCGCGCTCGGTGTCGAACCCGTTGTCGCAGACGTCGCGGTGCACCGCGTCGCGCATGGCCCGGAAGCGCTTGACGTCGCCGTCGAGCGAGGGGTCGGCCTCCAGGGTCCGCACGGCCCGGTCGGCCGCGACCCAGGCCATCACCTTGGAGTGCACGAAGTGGCGTCGGGGGCCGCGCACCTCCCAGAGCCCTTCGTCGGGACGGTGCCAGTTGCGCTCCAGGAAGTCGAGGAGCGCGATCTGGATCCGCCAGGCGTGGCGTTCGGCGGGCAGCCCGGCGGACCTGGCGAGGTAGAGGGAGTCGATGACCTCCCCGTACACGTCGAGCTGGAGCTGGTCGGCGGCGGCGTTGCCGACCCGGGCGGGGGCGGAGCCGGCGTACCCGCGCAGCCAGGGCAGCTCGCTCTCGGGGATCCGGCGCTCGCCCCCGAGCCCGTACATGATCTGGAGGTCCGCGGGGTCGCCGGCGACGGCCCGCAGCAGCCATCTGCGCCAGGCGTGGGCCTCGTCGAGGAAGCCGGTGGCGATGAGGGAGTCCAGGGTGAGGGTGGAGTCGCGCAGCCAGCAGTAGCGGTAGTCCCAGTTGCGGACTCCGCCGATCTCCTCGGGCAGGGAGGTGGTGGCCGCGGCGGCGATGCCGCCGGTCGGGGCGTAGGTGAGTGCCTTGAGGGTGATCAGGGAGCGGGTGACGGCTTCCCGGTAGGGGCCTTCGTAGCGGCACTGGGCGGTCCATTCGCGCCAGTCGGCGAGGCTCTGGTCCAGGGCGGCGTACGGGTCGACGGGCTCGGGGCGCGGTTCGTGGGAGGGGTGCCAGGTCAGCACGAAGGCGACGCGTTGGCCCTCGGCGACGGGGAACTGGGAGCGGGTGCTGTTGTCCTCGCCCCAGGTGCGGACCGGGGGTTCGCTGCGGAACCAGACGGAGTCGGGTCCGGCGATGGCGACGCGGTCGCCGTTGCTGCGGCGGACCCAGGGGACGACGTGGCCGTAGTCGAACCGCAGGCGCAGGGTGCTGCCCATCCTGACCCGCCCGGAGATGCCCTCGACGATGCGGATCACCTCGGGGGCCACGTCGCGCTGCGGCATGAGGTCGATGACCTTGACGGCGCCGGTGTCCGTCTCCCAGTAGGACTCCAGGACCAGCGTGTCGTCCACGTAGGCCCAGCGGGTGCACCGCTCGCCGTCGGCGGCGTCGAGGGGGGCGATCCGCCAGTGGCCGTTCTCCTCGTCTCCGAGGATCCTGGCGAAGCAGGCACCGGAGTCGAAGCGCGGCAGGCACAGCCAGTCGACCGACCCGTCACGGCCGACCAGTCCGCTGGTCATCAGGTCGCCGATGAGTGCGTAGTCTTCGATGGGTTGGGTCATTTGCGCCTTATTCCACCAAATGCCCGGGGTCAATCAGGACGGACCCCGGGCATCCGGCACGGCATCAGCCGCGCACGAGGAGGAGGACGCCCCCGAGGACGACGCCGAGCGCGACGGCGAGGGCTCCGTGGGTCAGGCGGTGGGCGCGCAGGACGGGCAGGAAGCGGTCGACGGCGTACCGTCCGGGGCCGGTGAGGGCGAGGGCGGCGGCGCCCGCCGTCAGGAGGAGTTCGTACTCGACGCCCTGCGGGGCGAAGAAGGAACCGGCTCCGTGGACGGCGATGGCGTTGACGAGGGTGCCGACGACGGCGGCTCCGGCGAGCGGGGTGAGCAGTCCGACGGCGAGGCCGAGGCCGCCGAGGGTCTCGGTCAGGCCGGCGAGGACGGCCATGGCGTCCCCGGCGGGGTAGCCACTGGCGGTGAAGAACCGACCGGTGCCGCCGATGCCGCCGCCCCCGAACCAGCCGAAGAGCTTCTGGGAACCGTGCGCGGCCATGGTCAGCCCGAGGACGAGGCGCAGGATCAGCAGGCCCACGTCGTGGCCGGGGGTGGAGAGGGCCGCGGGGAGGACGGTGGCGGAGGTGGAGGCGGCCGGCGACTTCGCAGCGGTGGCGGAGGGGCTGGTCATGGGGGGTTCGGTTCCTTCCGGAGGGGCGGGCCGTGGACTCGGGTGGTTCCAACCCGAGGTAGTTCAAATTCGAACTCGGACTCCGACCCTAGCCAGTGATTCAAATTCGAACAACCCATGTAGGGTGGAGCCATGGCTGATTCGGCTGACATGGCTGGCACGAGATGGCTGGACGAGCGCGAGATGCGGGCCTGGAGCGGCTTCCTGGCCGCGTCCGCCCTGGTCAACCGACGACTCGACCAGCAACTCAAGGACGACTCCGGACTCTCGCACCCGCAGTACGAGATCCTCGTGCGGCTCGCCGCGGCGCCCGACCGCGAGCTGCGGATGACCGAGCTGGCCAACGGCCTGATCAACTCCAAGAGCGGGCTCACCTACCAGGTGACCCAGATGGAGAAGGCCGGCCTGGTCCGGCGCCGCAGCTGCCCCTCCGACGTCCGCGGGGTGTTCGCCGTCCTCACCGACGCCGGCGCCGCCAAGCTGAGCGAGGCCGCGCCCGGGCACGTGGCGACGGTCCGGGAGGTCCTCGTCGACGTCCTGACCCCGGCGCAGCTGGACGCGCTCGCCGACGGGCTCGGCGAGGTCGGCCGCAGGCTGCGCGCACAGGGCGCGTAGCGGTAGCGTCGACGGGAGCGCGTCCGGTAGCACCTGTCCGATCGGGGGTATATGGGCGTCATGGACACCACGGCCTGGCTCACACTGGCGACGGTCCTCACGGTCGGACTCGCGATCGCGGCGGCCGTGCTGCTCGTGCGCGTCTTCAAGGCGCGGCGGCTCCTGCTCGACGCGGGGATCCCGTTGCACGACAAGGCGCTCTTCTGGGTCGCCGTGGCGTACACGATCTCCCCCGTGGACCTGATCCCGGACCCGGTGTACCTGGACGACATCGGAATCCTGTTGCTGGCCCTGCGCGCCCTGCACGCGGCGGCCACCGCCGCCCGCGCGGACAAGGAGCCGGGCGCGGCGTAGCGGGCGGCGGGCCCCCGGTCAGCGCACGCCGCGGGTGCGGAACTGGACGCTGATCCGCGGCCCCACGGCCCGCGCCGACTTGGGCACGGCGTGTTCCATGGTGCGCTGGCAGGAACCGCCCATGACGACGAGGTCGCCGTGGCCGAGCGGGAGCCGGAGCAGCGTGGGACCGCCGCCGTGGGGGCGCAGCGCGAGATCGCGCGGGTCGCCGACGGACAGGATGGCGATCATGGTGTCCTCGGTGGAGGAGCGGCCGATGCGGTCCCCGTGCCAGGCGACGCTGTCGCGACCGTCGCGGTACAGGCACAGGCCGGCGGTGGCGAAGGGCTCCCCGAGCTCGACGGCGTAGTGCCGGCCGAGCGCGTCGCGAGCCTCGGCGAGGGACGGGTGCGGGAGGGCCTCGCCCTCCGCGTAGAACGCGAGCAGCCGGGGCACGTCCACCTCCCGCTCGTACATCTGCCGCCGTTCGGCGTGCCAGGGCACGTCGGCCGCGAGTCGTTCGAAGAGCGCGTCGGCGCCGCTCAGCCAGCCGGGCAGGTGGTCGACCCACGCCCCCGCCCCGAGATCCGTGCGCCGCACGGCGTCCAGCGGGCCGAGCCGGATCTCGTCGCCCTGGTCGAAGAGGGAACCCTGAAGGCCTTGGGCTGCGTACATGTCTCCAGCCTAACCCCAGGAACCGAACACTTGCGCTAATAGATCTCCGAACAGGTCTTCGAGTGGACCCCTCGGGCCGCCCGCCTCCGCCACTTCGGCCAATTGGTCCAGACCTATTGACGGCGGGGCATCCGGAGGAATAGGTTCCCGGCGACGAGGCGGACGAGCCCCCAACTACCGCCGCCCGCAACGGTGTTGCCGCCATCCCCCCACCCACGCCGGAGGCATTTCCTTGCGCACCCCCACACGCACCCGCACACGCACCCGCACCCGTCTCGCCTGCGGCCTGGGCGCCGCCCTCCTCGGCGCGGCCGCGGTGCTGACGGCCCCCGGCTCCGCGTTCGGCGCCGACCTGCTCGCGAACGGCGGCTTCGAGGCGGCCGGCACCCCGGCCGGCTGGTCCTGTTCGGGCGGCCTGGGCTCCGTGGTGAGCTCACCCGTGCACGGCGGCTCGAAGGCGCTGGCCGGTGCGGCCACCGCCTCCGACAACGCCAAGTGCACCCAGTCCGTCGCCGTCCGGCCGAACACCACCTACACGCTCTCGGCCTGGGTCCGCGGCAGCTACGTCTACCTCGGAGTCACCGGCGGGCCCTCGACCTGGACCACCTCCACCGGCGCCTACTCCCTGCTCACCGTCACCTTCACCACGGGCGCCTCCCAGACCAGCGCGGAGGTCTACCTCAACGGCTGGTACGGGCAGGGCACCTACTACGCCGACGACGTCATCCTCGACGGCCCCGGCGGCACCGCCGACACCCAGGCGCCCACCGTCCCGACCGGCCTCACCTCCACGGGCAAGACCTCCACCAGCGCCTCGCTGGCCTGGACCGCCTCCACCGACAACGTCGGCGTCACCGGCTACGACGTCTACCAGGGGGCCACGAAGGTCGCCACGGCCACCGGCACCGGTGCGACCGTCACCGGCCTGACCCCCGCCACGAACTACACGTTCACCGTCCGGGCCCACGACCTGGCGGGGAACACCTCGGCCGCCTCCGCCCCCGTGTCCGTCACCACCGACAACGGAACGGTCCCGACCGGTTTCAAGCAGGCCGCGCCCTACCTCTACCAGGGCTGGGGCAACCCGCCGAGCGCCACCACCGTGATGAACGCGACCGGCGCGAAGTGGTTCACCATGGCCTTCATCCTCTCCTCCGGCGGCTGCAACCCGGCCTGGGACGGCCAGCGGCCGCTGGCCGGCGGCGTGGACCAGAGCACCATCGCCTCGATCCGCGCGGCGGGCGGGGACGTCGTCCCGTCCATCGGCGGCTGGCAGGGCAACAAGCTCGGCCCCAACTGCGCCACTCCCGAGGCCCTGGCCGGCGCCTACCAGAAGGTCATCGACGCCTACGGCCTGAAGGCGATCGACGTGGACATCGAGAACACCGACGAGTTCGAGAACGCCGCGGTCCAGGACCGCATCCTCGGCGCCCTCAAGATCGTCAAGCAGAACAACCCGGGCCTGCGGACCATCCTGACCTTCGGGACGAGCACCACCGGCCCGACCTCGTGGGGCAACCGCCTGATCGACCAGGCCAAGGCGCTCAACGCCGGCATCGACGTCTTCACCATCATGCCGTTCGACTTCGGCAACGCCTCGACCGACATGTACGCGAGCACGGTCAGCGCCACCGAGGGCCTCAAGGCCAAGCTGAAGTCCTCCTTCGGCTGGGACGACGCGACCGCCTACGCGCACATCGGCATCTCCGGGATGAACGGCATCAGCGACACCCAGGAGACGACGACCGTCCGCAACTGGACCGACATCCGCGACTGGGCCAACTCCCACCACCTCGCCCGCCTCGCCTTCTGGTCCGTCAACCGCGACCGGGGCTGCCCCGGCGGCGGCCTCCAGGAGAGCTGCTCGGGCATCGCGCAGAGCGACTGGCAGTTCACCTCGATCACGGCGGGCTTCACCGGCTGACCACCCGGCCCCGCCGTTCGCAGGGCCGCCGCCGCACCATCGGCGGCGGCCCTTCCGTGCGCCGTCCAGCCCGCACGACGCGGTCCGGCTGCCCGCGCGCGGGTCCGGTGCGCGGGCCCACAATGGGGGGAGCGAGCCCTGCTCTGTCGTGACTCCGTGGAGGTGTCCCGTGTCCCGCAGTCACCACTTCCACGTCGATCACGGCGCCCACTCGATCACCGTCAACGTCGGGCCCGGACGGACGGGTGAGATCGAGCTCCTCGTCAACGGCAAGCTCATCGCCCACCGCGAGGAGCACGAACCGGGCACCACGGTGCTGGAGGGCGTCCTGCCCGAGGAGCCGGCCCACCCCTTCCGGATCATGGTGCGCCAGCCGCACCTGGTCCCGACGCCGCCACGGTGCACCTGGGAGATGGACGGCGTCGAACACGTCATGCCCGAGCGGTACTCCCCCTAACCTGACCTCGAACAGGCCGTTGCGGCCGGGAACTTGATCCGGCAGTCGAGGGAGACGTCCGTGAAGATGCTGATCAACTCCGCTGAGACCGTGGTCGCCGACGCGCTGCGCGGAATGGCAGCCGCCCACCCCGAGCTGGACGTCGACGTCGAGCGGCGGATCGTCGTACGTCGGGACGCGCGCACCGGTGGCCGCGTCGGCCTGGTGTCCGGGGGCGGGTCCGGGCACGAGCCGCTGCACGCCGGGTTCGTGGGGTACGGGATGCTGGCCGCCGCCTGTCCCGGAGAGGTGTTCACCTCGCCGGTGCCCGACCAGATGGTGCGCGCGGCCGCGTCCGTGGAGTCCGGTCAGGGGGTGCTGTTCGTCGTCAAGAACTACACCGGGGACGTACTGAACTTCGACATGGCCGCCGAGCTCGCCGAGGAGGACGGGCTCCGGGTGGAGCGGGTCCTGGTCGACGACGACGTCGCCGTGACCGACAGCCTGTACACGGCCGGGCGGCGGGGCACGGGTGCCACGCTCTTCGTGGAGAAGATCGCCGGGGCCGCCGCCGAGGAGGGGGCGCCGCTGGAGCGGGTCGCCTCGATCGCCCGGAAGGTCAACGGGGCCTCGCGCAGCTTCGGGGTGGCGCTGACCGCGTGCTCCACTCCGGCGAAGGGCAGCCCCACCTTCGAACTTCCCGACGGGGAATTGGAGTTGGGCGTCGGCATCCACGGCGAGCCCGGGCGGGAGCGGCGCGCGATGATGCCGGCTCGGGAGATCGCGGAGATCGCGGTCGGGGCCGTACTGGAGGAGCTCACGGAGGTGGGGCCCGCCGACGGGCCGGTGCTGGTGCTGGTCAACGGGATGGGCGCGACTCCACTGCTGGAGCTGTACGGGTTCCACGCGGAGGTGGCGCGGCTGCTGGCGGCGCGGGGCGTGCCGGTGGCGCGGGCGCTCGTTGGAAACTACGTCACTTCGCTTGACATGGCGGGGTGTTCGGTCACGTTGTGCCGCGCCGACGAGGAGCTGCTGAGGCTCTGGGACGCGCCGGTGCGGACGGCGGCGCTGCGCTGGGGCCGCTGACTCGTATGGTGTCGATGGACCGCGCAGTACGAGTCGGGTGAGGCGAGGAGAACCGGTGCTTGACGCAGACTTCTTCCGGCGCTGGATGGCGGCGGCGGCCGCCGCGGTGGAGCGCGAGGCGGACCGGCTGACCGAGCTCGACTCCCCCATCGGGGACGCCGACCACGGGAGCAATCTGCAGCGCGGCTTCACGGCGGTGCTCGCGGCCTTGGACGCGGACGCCCCGGCGACGCCCGGCGCGGTGCTGCAGCTCGCCGGGCGGACGCTGATCTCGACGGTGGGCGGGGCGTCGGGGCCGCTGTACGGGACGCTGCTGCGCCGCACCGGCAAGGAGCTCGGCGAGGCCCCGGAGGTTTCCGACACCGAGCTGCGGCAGGCCCTGTACGCGGGGGTGGGAGCGGTGGCGCAGCTCGGCGGGGCGGCGCCGGGCGACGCGACGATGCTGGACGCGCTCGTACCGGGGGTGGCCGCGCTGAGCACGTCGTACCGGGCGGCCGGCGACGCGGCGGAGCACGGGGCGCTGGCGACGGTGCCGATGCAGGCCCGCAAGGGCCGGGCCAGCTATCTCGGCGAGCGGAGCATCGGCCATCAGGACCCGGGCGCGACCTCGTCGGCGCTGCTGCTGCGGGCGCTGGCCGACGTGGCGGACGGCGTCCTGTGACGGGCGGCGGCCCGGTCGGCATCGTGCTGGTGTCGCACAGCGCGTCGGTGGCGGAGTCGGTGGCGGAACTGGCACGCGACCTGGCGGCGGGCGGCCCGGTGGCCCCGCTGGCCGCGGCGGGCGGCACGGCCGACGGCGGGCTCGGCACGAGCGCGGAGCTGATCCGCGCGGCCGCGGCCGCGGTGGACCGCGGCGCGGGGGTCGTGCTGCTGGCCGACCTCGGCAGTTCGGTACTGACGATCAAGGCCCTGCTGGCGGAGGACGAACTCCCCGAGGGGGCGCTGCTGGCGGACGCCCCGTTCGTGGAGGGCGCGGTGGCGGCCCTGATCACCGCCTCCACCGGAGCTCCCGCCGCCGCCGTGGCCTCGGCCGCGACGGAGGCGTACACCTACCGCAAGGCCTGACCCCGCCACCACCGGATCCGGAACCGCCCGGGCACCGGGCGGTATCCGCCCTGCCGCCGGAGGCTAGGGCCGGCCGCGCAGGGTTTCGATCTCTCGGCGTTCCCGCTTCGTCGGGCGGCCCGCGCCGCGGTCGCGGATGCCGACCGCCGCGGCTTCGACCGGGGTCGGCGGCGGCGGGCTGTTGTCGACGAAGCACTCCGCGGCGACCGGCGGGCCCACCCGCTTGGAGACGGGCCTGCGGACCACCACGATCCGCTCCCGCCCCGCGTGGAAGAGCCGCACCTCGTCGCCCGCGCGCACCGACTGGGCGGGCTTGGCGCGTTCCCCGTTGACCTTCACGTGCCCGGCCCGGCATGCGGTCGCCGCGATCGAGCGGGTCTTCGTCAGGCGCACGGACCAGATCCACGCATCGACCCGCACCGTGCCCGTGTCCGTTCCCGATACCTCTTCAGCCATGACCCGACTCTAGCGAGGCGGGCAGGTGAAAACGGAACGACTTTTGGCGATTGCGACAAGAGGCATCGCAGCTACCAGGTACTTCATCCTGATGAGATTGCAAATGCGCGACGCATGGCCCTACCTTGTCGCACATGCAGTCCTACACAATCGGACAGGCGGCGCGTCTGCTGGGTGTCAGCCCGGACACCGCGCGCCGCTGGGCCGACGCCGGCCGGGTCACGACCCATCGCGACGAGACCGGCCGTCGGCTGATCAACGGCCGCGACCTGGCCGCCTTCTCCATCGAAGTGGGACAGGGTGCCCACATCGAGGACGGGGAGCCGTACACCTCGGCGCGGAACGCCTTTCCCGGCATCGTCACGGCCGTCCGGCTCGGCGACGTGGCCGCCCAGGTCGAGATCCAGGCGGGTCCCCACCGCTTGGTCTCCCTCCTCACCCGTGAGGCCGTGGAGGAGTTGGGGCTGGAGGTCGGAATGCGGGCCACCGCCCGCGTGAAGTCCACCAGCGTGCACATCGATCGCATCTGAACCGAGGAGTAATCCGCTCATGTCCCTGATTTCCGCCCCGGCCCGCCGTCGCGCCACCACCGCCGTTCTGGCCGCCGCCCTGCTCGTGCCGCTGGCCGCCTGCGGCAAGAGCGGCAGTCACGACAAGAAGGACGCCGCCGGCTCCTCCGCCGCACCCTCGGCCTCCGCCGCTCCGGCCGCGAACCTCACCATCCTGGCCGCCTCGTCCCTCACCGACGTCTTCAAGTCGGCCAAGGAGGTGTACGAGAAGACCCACCCGGGCACGAAGCTCACCATCTCCTTCGCCGGTTCACAGGAGCTCGCCGCCCAGGTCAAGCAGGGCGCCCCGGCCGACGCGCTGGTGACCGCCGACACGAAGACCATGGACGGCGTGAAGGCCGAGACGGGCGATGCCACGATCATCGCCAAGAACCGCCTGGTCATCGTGGCCGGCAAGGACAACCCGTACAAGATCGGCGCACTGAAGGACCTGGCCGACACCAAGATCAAGGTCGTGCTCGCCGCGCCCGAGGTCCCGGTCGGCAAGTACAGCAAGCAGATCCTCGACGCCCAGAAGATCGAGGTGAAGCCGGTCTCGCAGGAGCCCAACGTCCGCGCCGTGCTGAGCAAGGTGGAGCTGGGCGAGGCCGACGCGGGTCTCGTCTACAAGACCGACTCCATCAAGTCCGGTGACAAGGTCGTCTCCGTGGACATCCCGGACGAGCAGAACGTGGTGGCCACCTACCCGGCGGCCACGCTGAAGCAGTCCAAGAACGCCGAGGCCGCCGCCGCCTTCGTGGCCTGGCTGAGCAGCCCCGAGGCGCAGAACCTCTTCCAGAACGCGGGCTTCCAGAAGCCGTAACTCCCGGCGCACCGTGGCCGGCACGAGGGACTGCCCGATCCGTGGGGGGACGGGCAGTCCCTCTCGGCGTCCGCGGACGTTCCCGCCCTACGCGGTCCGTTCGCGCGGGCCGCCCCGTACGCTTCCCACGGCGGCCGCCCGCCGCCGCCCGCCCAGCCAGGAACCTGATGAGCACATTCCGCACCCGCACCCGGCCTCCCGTGACCCTGGCGCTGCCCGCGCTGGTCGCCGTCGCGTTCCTGCTGCTGCCGCTGATCGGCATCCTGACGCGCACCCAGTGGGGCGAGCTCACCGCCCACCTCACCAGCCCCGGTGTGCTCCAGGCCCTGCGGCTTTCGCTGGTGGTGTCCCTCTGGGCCCTCGGGCTCTCGCTGGTGCTCGGTGTGCCGCTGGCCTGGCTGCTGGCCCGCGTCGACTTCAAGGGCAAGGCCCTGGTCCGCTCGCTGGTCCTGTTGCCGATGGTGCTGCCGCCGACCGTCGGCGGTGTGGCCCTGCTGCTCGGCTTCGGGCGCCGCGGACTGATCGGCCCGTGGCTTGAGGGCACGTTCGGGATCGTCCTGCCGTTCCACACCTCGGGCGCGGTGCTCGCGGCCACCTTCGTCGCGATGCCGTTCCTCGTGATCAGCCTGGAGGGGGCCCTCGGCGGCCTCAAGCAGAGCTACGAGGAAACCGCCGCGTCCCTCGGCGCCCCGCCGGTCCGCGTGTTCTTCACCGTGACCCTGCCGATGGTGGCTCCGGGACTGATCGCGGGCGCCGCCCTCACCTGGGCCCGGGCGCTCGGCGAGTTCGGCGCGACCATCACCTTCGCGGGGAACCTGCCCGGCACCACCCAGACGCTGCCGCTCCAGGTGTACCTGCTGCTCCAGGACCGGCCCGAGGCCGCCACCTCCGTCTCGCTGCTGCTCCTCGCGATCGCGATGGCCGTGCTCATCGCCCTGCGGGGGCGCTGGACGAGCACACCGACCCCCGCCGCCGACTCGGCCGGCCCTGCGGGGTCCCGGGTGACGGCCGACGAACCGGCGGCCCCGGCCCCGACCGCGGAACCGGCCGCGGCACCCGCCGGGGCACCGGCCGGGCAGTCCGCGGAACCGGCCGGGGAGCCCGTCCCGGCCGGCGGGCACTGGCGCCTGCACGCCTCGGTCACCGGCTTCAACCAGCTCACCCTCGAAGCCGAACCCGGCACCACCATCGCCGTGGTCGGCGAGAACGGCGCCGGCAAGACCACCCTGCTGCGCGCCCTGCTCGGCCTCACCCCCCGCGCCCGCGCCGAACTGCGGCTCGGCGACACCGACGTGACCGCCCTGCCTCCGCACCAACGGCAGGTCGCCTGGGTCCCGCAGGACGGCGCCCTGTTCCCGCACCTGAGCGCCCTGGCCAACACCGCGTACGGGCTGCGGGCCCGCCGCGTCCCGCGGGCCGAGGCGCGGCGCGAGGCGCAGGCGTGGCTGGACCGGCTCGGCGTGGGCCACCTCGCGCAGCGCAAGCCCGCCCAGCTGTCCGGCGGCCAGGCCCAGCGCGTGGCCCTGGCCCGCGCCCTGGCCGCCCGGCCCCGGCTCCTGCTGCTCGACGAGCCCTTGGCCGCCCTCGACCAGACGACCCGGGCGCACGTGCGGCACACCCTGCGCACGCACCTGGCCGGCTTCGGCGGGGTCTGCCTCATCGTCACGCACGATCCCGTGGAAGCGGTGTCGCTGGCCGACCGCGTCCTCGTACTCGCCGACGGGCGTACCCTCCAGGACGCCCCTCCCGCCGAGGTGTCCCGGCACCCGCGCTCCCCCTGGGTGGCCCGGATGCTGGGCCGCAACGCCTGGCCCGGGACGGCGTCCGCCGACGGGCTCGCCCTCGATGCCGGCGGCCGGCTCGTCGTGGCCGAGAAGCTCCCGGAAGGCGCCCAGGCGCTCGCGATCATCGCCCCGGAGGCGGTGTCGGTGCACCGGAAGCAGCCGACGGGCAGCCCCCGCAACGTCTGGCAGGGCACCGTACGGGAGATCACCGCGGTCGGCAGCCGGCTGCGCGTGCTGGTCTCCTCGTACGGGGCTCCCGACCTGGTCGCGGAGATCACCCCGGAGGCGGCCGCGGAACTGGCGATCGTCGACGGCTCCGAGGTGTGGACCAGCGTGAAGGCGACGGAGGTCACGCTCGTACGTCTGTGACGTAGGCTCAGCGGAGCCCGCGCCGGTGCACGGGCACTACGTCGCATGGCACACACGTTCCCGTGGGGGGTACACCGTCATGTCCTTCAGCGCGCCCGGATCACCGCCGCAGCCGCAGCCGCAGCCGCAGCCCGGGGAGCCGTACCCGGCCCAGGGGCGGTACCCGGGGCAGTACCCGCCCCCGCTCGTGGACGTCCTGCGCTCGCCCCAGGGCCTCGCCACCGCGCTGACGATCGTGCTGTCGATCGCCGCCGCCGTCAATCTCTACGCGGCCGGCGCCAACGTGTACGCCCGGTCCCTGATGACGGACCTCATCGCGGATCCGGGCACGGTCTCGGAGGCTTCCCTGAACCTGTCGGACGTCATGACCCGCACGGCCGGCTCTCTCCAGCTGCTGACACTGATCGGCACGGCGGCCCTCTTCGTGACCTGGTTCTACCGCGTGCGCGTGAACGGCGAGATCTTCCGCCGCGACGGGTTCACCCAGACCCGCGGCTGGGCCATCGGCGGCTGGTTCATCCCCTTCGGGAACCTGTTCTTCCCGTACCGGACCGCACTGGAGATCTGGGCGGCGAGCACGCAGCAGGCGCCGGACGGCTCCTACCGGCAGGTCTCCACCGCGCCGGTCAGCGCCTGGTGGGCGCTCTGGGTCCTCGCGGTGATCGGCGACCGCGTGTTCAGCGTGGTCTACGCGCGGGCCGAGACCCCCGAGGCCCTGCGGAGCGCGTCATCGGTGGGCGTCGTCTCCGACCTGCTCATGGTGGCCGCCGCCGTGCTCGCCGTCGTCTTCGTCCGCAGGCTCACGGCCCTGCAGAACACCAAGGCAGCCCAGGGCCCGAACGCCGTGGTCTGAGGTCCGCCCCCGGGGCCCGGGCTTCACGCGGCATGCTCCGGGGCGGTCGCCGCGAACTCGCACCAGACGCATTTCCCGGCGCCCCGGGGTTCCACGCCCCACCGGTCCGAGAGCTGGTCCACCAGCATCAGGCCGCGCCCGGACACGGCCCAGTCCCCGGCCTCGCGGCGCCTCGGCAGGGCGCTGCTGGAGTCCTCGACCTCGATCCGGATCCGGCCGTCCGCGGTGAGCCGCATGTTGACCTGGCCGCCGCCCTCGGTGTGGACCAGGGCGTTCGTCATCAGCTCGTCCGCCGCCAGTTCGATCTCGTCGGCCCGGTCCCGGGCTCCCCAGGCCGCCGCAGCCGCCCGGATCAGGTGGCGGGCCATCGCCGGGGCCTCCGCGTCGCCGGGCTCCAGCTTCTGGGACAGCGGGCCGCCGCCGCGCGCCGGGGGCGTGCCGCGGCGGCGCAGCAGGAGCAGGGCCATGTCGTCCCCGCCGCCGGAGTCCCCGACCAGTTCGCACAGCAGGTCGGCGAGTTCCTCGACGTCCGCGGGGCCCGTCCGGACCGCCGCCATCAGCTCCCGCATCCCGGTGTCGGAGTCCGCTCCGGGCCGTTCGATGAGGCCGTCCGTGCACAGCAGCAGGGTGTCGCCCGGGTGCAGTTCGAGGCTGGTGACGGGATAGCCGGAGCCGCTCTCCCCGTTCTCCCGCGGGGGCAGTCCGAGCGGTAGCCCGCCCGCCACCTGGATGCGGTGGGAGCTGCCGTCGCCGCGCCGGACGATCGGGTCGAGGTGGCCGGCGCGGACCGTGCGGAACATGCCCGTGGTGAGGTCGACCTCGGCGTACGTGCAGGTGGCGAAGCGTTCCGTGGCCAGTTCCCGCAGGAAGGCGGAGGCGCGGGCCATCGCGGTGCCCGGGGTGTGCCCCTCGACGACGTACGCGCGCAACACGATGCGCAGCTGGCCCATGACGGCGGCGGCGTCCGTGTCGTGCCCTTCCACGTCGCCGATCATCACCCCGACCCGGCCCTCGCCGAGGGGGATCACGTCGTACCAGTCGCCGCCGATGTCCCGCCCCATCCGGGCGGACCGGTACCGTACGGCGATCTGCGCGCCCGCCACCTCGGGGATCCGGCGGGGCAGCATGGCCCGCTGGAGGCCCTCGGCCAGGTCGTGCTCCTGCTCGAAGAGGATGGCCCGCTGGAGGCTCTGCGCGATGCCGCTGCCGAGGGCCATGAGGACGTTCCTCTCCTCGGCGGTGAAATCGCCTTCGCGTGCGTAGAGGAGCCCGAGGGCGCCGATGACGCGGCCCTGGGCGATCAGTGGCAGGTAGACGCCGCTGCGCACGGAGAGCGGTTCGATGTACGGCCAGAGCAGCGGGTAGCGGCGCGGGAACTCCTCCCGCGCGGACAGGTAGACCGGCTGCATCGTGCGCACGGCCTCGCTCATCGGGAACTGCGCGTCGATCCGCGTGTACTCGATCTCGGGCACGTACGTACCGAGCTGCCCCTCCGCGACCAGGTGGATGCGGCCGCCGTCCACGATGCCGAGCATCACGCTGACCGCGCCGAGGTGTCCGAGGGCCTCGGGGTCCTTGAGGACGTCGGTGACGTCGTTGACGGTACGGGCGTGGGCGAGGATCGCCGTGGTCCGCTCGACGACCCCGGTCATCCGGCGGCGCCCCTCGGCCTGGTCCCCGGCGGCACCGGGCTCGCCGGGGTCGTGGGCGGCGTCGCGGAGGATCCCGATGATGCGGTAGGGGCGGCCGTCCGGCTCCCGCAGGATGTGCCCCTGGATGTGCGTCCAGGCCGGTGATCCGTCCCGGCGGCGGCTGCGCACGTACGCCCCGTAGTGGCTGCGGCCGTCCTTGAGCGCCTGCGCGACACGGGCGTCGAGCCGGGCCTCCTCGGCCGGAGCGATGCGCGAGCGCAGTCCGGCGGGAGTCCCGGTGAACTCGTCCGGGCGCAGGTCGAGGACCTCCAGCGCGGTGGGATCCAGATGCATCCGACCGCTGCCGAGGTCCCAGTCGAACGTGCCCATGCGGTTGAGCGCGAGGCTCCTGTCCGGGCGCGCGGGCCAATCGACCTCGGGGTTCCTTCCCCTCTGGGCCATGCAGCCAGGGTCTCACCCTCCGGTCACATCGGCAGAAAAAGGAACGCAGACCCGCCGCCGACCGCTCGCCCGACCCGCCTTCCGATCAGGCGTCGGTTGCCGGATCCCAGACGCCGTCGAACAAGGCGAGTTCCAGCAGATCCGGGTTCCCCGCAGGCCACCCGATCCCCGAGGCGGCGAGCTGCTCGGAGGCGGAGATCTTGTCGTCCCACCCCTACCCCTCCCATGGGTCCTTCGCCATCCTGCACGACGGGGCCCGTCGGCGGGGGCGGTCTGGACGACATGGGGCCCCGGTCGAGGCGGGTGAGGGGATCACCTGCCTCGACCGGGGCCCGTCCGGTCATCTCCTACTGGTTTCCGTTCTCGTTGCCGGTGCCACCGTTCTGGTTGCCGCCGTTCTCATTGCCACCGTTCTGGTTGCCACCGTTCTGGTTGCCGCCGTTCTGGTTGCCACCGTTGTCGTTGCCGGCTCCTCCGTCGCTGTTCTGCGTGGGACGGGCGGGAGGTGAAGGCTGCGGCGGTGACGGCTTCGGGGGCAGCGGCGACGCCTGGGGCGGTGCGCTCGGCGGCGGGGGCTGCGTCGCGACCGGGGGTTCAGGCGCCGCCGGCGTCGTCCGCGGGGCCGGCGGTACCGGTTCCACCTGGCTCCGCTGGACCGACGGCGAGGCGGACCGTGCCCGGGTCTCCGACGGGGACGCCGACCGTGATTCCGGCGCGGACCGCGAGGCCGATGCCGACGGGGACGCCGAAGGCGAAGTGGACGGGGACGGGGACGGGGAGGTGGACGGCGACTGCGAAGGCGACTTCGAGGGCGACTCGGATCCCGACGGCGAGGCCGACGACGTCGGGGTGGAGGTCGGAGTCGTGGTCGGGGTCGACGTCGGCGTCGTGGTCGGCGTCGTGGTCGGGGTGGTGGTGGGCGTTGTGGTCGGAGTCGTGGTGGGCGTCGTCGTCGGGGTCTTGGTGGTCGTCGGGGTCGTGGTCGGGGTCTGCGTGGTCGTCGGGGTCGACGTCGGCGTCCGGGTCGGGGTGCGCGTCGGCGGTATCAGGGTCGGCGTCACGATCACCGGCGGCGGGACGGGCCGGTCGTGCCTGCCGTGGTGGTCGCCACGGTCACGCTCGTACCAACGCCGGTCCTGGTGGTCGTAGATCACGAACTTGTGCACGATCGTCGGCGCCGGTGCGATGACCACGACCTGCGACGGCTGGTACGAGTTCCACACCTGTCCGTAGCGCTTCGGGTTGGCCTGCAGCGCCACCGGCGGACCGAGCGGGTTCCCGCAGGCGCAGCGCACCCGCGGCACCCCTCGGTCGTCCACCAGTACGGCCGTCCCGGCCTGGAGCACCGCCTGGTAGGTGGTGAGCTTGCCGTCCTGGTAGCCGTGGTTCGTGACCCGGGTGTCCATCCGCAGCTGCACCGGGGTGAGCGAGCGGAGGTACGCCGGGACGGCCGCCGGCTGGATGCCGAGGCCCGAGGCGAAGGCGGCGTTCTTGGCGGGGTCCGCCGAGAGGTCGCTGATCAGCTTCTCCACGTCACAGCTGGCGGAGTTCTTCGTGCCCCCGTACACGCCGGGTGAGGAACCGCTGATGCTCCGTGTTCCGGCCGGTGTGGCGGTGGGCTGCGCGGTGGGCGTGGGGCTCGCCGGTGGCTGCTGGGCGCCCTCCTTCGTGACCGTCGACGGCGTGAAGGGGTCGGGGCCCGAAGCCGCGGCCGGCTGGAGGAACACCTCGCGGTCGGCCTGCGGGGCGCCGCTGGGCCTGGTCAGCACCACGGCCAGGGCCACGGCCGCGGCCACGGCGACGAGCACGGTGGCGAGCCGGGGTACGGATCGCCACCAGGGGCCCTTCGGCTGGTCACCGGGACCGCCCGGGCCGCCGGGTGCGCCCGGGCCGCCGGGCGGCGCGGACGGCGGCGGAGGCGGCGGACCCTGTTGCTGCCCGCCCGAGAGCGGGCCGGAAGGGGGCCCCGTGGGGCGGCCGGAGGGCGGCACCGAGGGGCGGTCTGGTGACGGCGGCTGGCTGCCGGAAGGTTGCGTGGTCACGGGCTCTTCTTCCCAGGAGGAGGAGTTCCCTGCCGGACCATTGTGTGCGCCGTTCAGGTGGTGCCCGCAAGCCGAGCCTGCCTACGGTGGCTGGGTGAGCCATACGACGCGATCACCATCGCCGGGGGGCTCCGTGGGGGCACTGCGCGACGCCCTGGTGGCTGTCCTGGCCGCCTTCGCGGTGATGGCCGCCGTCGCCGCGGCCGGGCTGGCCTGTGCCGACGCCGTCGATCTGCCGGGCGGCGCGTACCCCCGGGTCGTCGCCGCCGTGGTGGTGATGGCGGCCGGCGGGTCCGTGGAGGTGACGGGCGGCGCGGGCGTCCTCGGGGGCGCCGAGGCGAGCCTGTCCCTGCTGCCGCTCTCGGTGAGTCTCGCCGGCGCCCTCACGGCCGGCTGGCTCTTCCTGCGCCCGCTGCACAACCGGGCGGTGGCGCGGCCCCGCGAACTCCTCGGCCGGGCCGTCCCGTTGGTGGTGATCTGGCTCCTCGTACTCATGGGCGCGACCCTGCTCGCCCGCCAGACCTTCGCCATCTCCACCGGGGACAACCCCCTGGGCCAGATCGGTGAACTCCTCGACTCCGCGCCGAAGGTGGGATTCGAGGGCGACCTGGGCCCCACGCTGTTGTTCGGACTGCTCTGGATCCTGGGGCTGTTGCTCGTCGCCCTGCTCGTCTCGCGCCGCGCTCCGCTGCCGGCCCGGCTGGTGCGCTTCCACACGGCACTGCGGCCGGCCGCCTTCGCCACCGTCGTACTGCTCCTCGCGTACGTGGTCGTCGGCATCGTCGTCGGCCTGGTGGTGGCCGCCACGCAGGGCCACGCGGCGCGGACCCTCGCCGTGCTGCTGCTCGGGCTGCCCAACCTCGTCTGGCCCGCGCTGACCCTGGGCTTCGGCGGCGCCTGGGAGGGCAAGGTCGAGGGGCCCTTCGGGCTGCCGATGCCGCAGCTGCTGGACCAGGCCCTGCGCGGCCCCGACCTGTCCACGATCGACGTCGCCTCCCTCGCCGAACGGGACGCGCGGGCGTGGTGGCTGGTGGTGGTCGCCGCGGTCCTGCTGCTCGGCACGGGCGTGCTGACGGCCGTGCGCTCCCCCACCCACGTGCGTCCCTGGCAGCACGCGCTCCATCTGGGCGTGGCCCTGGCCCTCGGTACGCTCACCGTCTGTCTGCTGGCCGGGGTGCAGGCCCGGTTCGGGCTGTCCCTCCTGGGCATCGGCGACGTGGACGGCCTGGGCGGCACCGTCGAGTTCGCCGCGGTCCTGGGGCGCACCGTCGGCCTCGCGCTCCTGTGGGGCGCGGTGGCCGGGTTCCTGGGCGCCCTGCTGGCCCGGCCCCTGCACCGTGGCGGCAGGGTGGAGGAACCGGCCGAGCCGGTGCGGCGGTGACGGGTTGGCACGCCTCCCTCAAGGCCGGGTCGGGGCGTGTCGGGCCAGATGTCGGCGCGGAAGACCGGGTCAGGTTTCCGTACGGAAGACCGGCAGGGCCCAGCGCGGCGGTGTCGGCACGGGAGGAGGGGCCTTGGGTCCGGCCTCCGCCCGCTCCTCCGGCCCCGTGTCCGTGCGGCGCAGGGCGTCGATGAACTCCAGGCAGGTGTTCCAGCGGTCCTCCGGCGACTTCGCGAGGGCCTTCGCCAGCACCTCGTCCACCGCGGCGGGCAGGCCGGGCCGGTGGGAGCCGAGCGGGGGCGGCGGATCGTACTGGTGGGCCCAGAGCAGGGCCATGTCGTCGTCGCGCCGGAAGGGCGGCGCGCCGGCGAGGGCCTCGTAGACGACGCAGCCGAGGCTGTAGACGTCGCACCGGCCGTCCACGGGCTTCCCCCAGATCTGTTCCGGTGCCACGTAGTCCAGGGTTCCGACGAACTGCCCGGCCGTCGTGAACCCGGTCAGCGACAGCGACTTCTTCGTCAGGCCGAAGTCGGTCAGGTACACGTGTTCCGGGTGCTCGCTGTCCGTGCCCGCCGCGACGAGGATGTTGGCGGGCTTCACGTCCCGGTGGACGAGGCCGTGGTCGTGCGCCGCGTCGAGTGCCGAGGCGACCTGCCCGGTGATCCGGGCGGCCGTCCCCACCGGCAGCGGACCGGTCCGGTCGAGCATCGCCCGCAGGTCCTGCCCGGCCACGAAGCGCATGGCGATGTACAGCAGCCCTTCCGTCTCACCCGCCTCGAACACGGGCACGATGTGCGGGTGGTCGATGGCCGCGGCCACCTTCGACTCGTGGACGAACCGCTGCCGGAAGGTGTCGTTGCGCGCCAGTTGCGGGGCCAGCAGCTTGAGCGCCACCGTCCGGTCGAGCCGCAGGTCCCGGGCGCGGTAGACGACCGCCATGCCGCCGCGACCGATCTCGCTCTCCACCAGGTATCCGGCGATCTGCTTCCCCCGCAGGTCGGAAGGGCGGCCGGGGGCCGGTTCCGCGCCGGGCGACTCGCCCATCACCTGGTCCCGGGGTCTTTGACGATCTGGGTCGGGGCGTGCCCCACCGGTCCGGCGGGCGGCTCGTCGGCGCCGTCGGGCAGTACGTCGAGCTGGACGCCGAGCGCGTCGGTCTCCGCGTCGGGTGACGCGCCCGGTCCCGCGGCCACGGCGTAGGTGCTCAGGTGGGTGCCGTCCCCGTAGAGCCACCGTCCGGTCGCCTCGTCGTAGAGCCAGACCGACTCCCCGTCGAGCACGATTCCGGCGCGCAGGCCCCGCACCGAGCGGCGGAAGGCCTCGGCGTCGATGCGCCCCGAGGCGAGTTCCTCGACGGCCCGCCGGTAGCGCTCCACGGTCTGGGTGCTCCGGGCGAGCTGGGGCCTGGGGTCCTCGCCGCGGACGGGTGGCCTCCCGGCGGCCGTGGGCGGGGGTTGCGGTACGGCGACCAGGAGGCGGCCGTCCACCCAGGCCGACCAGCCGTTGGCGCAGAGCACCTCGCCCCAGTCCCCGCTGCGGGAGAGCAATTGGACGGGCAGGAAGGGGTCGAGGGGGACGGTGGGCCGGGTGGCGTCGGGGGACTCCCAGGCGGGCATGCCCTCCTGGGGGACGACGTGCGTCGGGTTGAAGTCGGCGACCGCGTCGGGGAACGTCATCGCTTCGGCTGCTTCCGCATGACGGCCGGCTCGTGCCTGCGCAGCAGCCGGGACACCACCAGTCCGAAGAGCACGGACAGGACCGGCAGCATGGCGATGCTCACCAGCCACACGTTTGTCCTGTGGTCGAAGATCGGGTCCTGTGTGAGTTTGCCGGGGACGATCGCGCCGACGTCGATGGTGCCGCCCATCGCGCCCATCGCCCACCGGGCCGGTGCGAGCCAGGCCACCTGTTCGAGGACGGCGACGTCGTAGAGCTTGAGCAGGGTGCCGCAGAAGACGACCTGGACGATGGCGAGGAGGACCAGCAGCGGCATGGTGACCTCCTCCTTGCGCACGAGGGCGGAGATCAGCAGGCCGAGCATCATCGACGTGAAGGACAGCAGCGCCACGGCGAGGGTGATCTCGATGAGCGGTGGCATGACGACGCCCCTGCCGTGCGGGGCGTTGAGGTTCACTCCGCCGAGGGCGACGAGGGTCAGCACGACGGCCTGGGCGACGGTGATCGCGCCGAGGACCACCACCTTGGACATGAAGTAGGCGGAGCGTGACAGCCCGACGGCCCGTTCACGCTGGTAGATCACGCGCTCCTTGACGAGTTCGCGTACGGCGTTGGCCGCGCCGGTGAGCACGCCGCCGATGGTCAGGATGAGCAGGGCGTTGAGCGCCGTATCCGCGGTGAGGGTGCTGCCGGCGAGCGCGCGGGCCATGGCCCCCATCATGAACGGCAGCGCGACCATGATGACGAGGAACGTGCGGTCGGCGGAGAGCACGGCGGCGTACCTGCGGATCAGGGTGGACAGCTGGGCGCCCCAGCTCTGCGCCTTCGGCGGCGGCAGGGGCGCGGCGCGCAGGGGCTCCGCGGCCCCGGCGGCGGGCCGGGCCCGGTGGGCCGTGACGTCGACGTAGCGGCGGTGTTCCGGGGAGCCGCGGTAGGCACCCGCCCAGTCGCGGTCCTGCTGGGTCTCGAACGCCTCGAAGGCCTCCGGCCACTCGTCGAAGCCGAAGAAGGCCAGGGCCTCCTGCGGCGGGCCGAAGTAGGCGACGCGGCCGCCCGGCGCGAGGAACAGCAGCCGGTCGCAGACGTCGAGGCTGAGCACGCTGTGGGTGACCACGATGACGGTGCGACCGTCGTCGGCGAGGCCGCGCAGCATGTGCATCACCGAGCGGTCCATGCCCGGGTCCAGGCCGGAGGTGGGTTCGTCGAGGAACAGCAGGGAGGGCTTGGTCAGCAGTTCCAGGGCGACGGAGACGCGTTTGCGCTGGCCGCCGGAGAGGCTGTGGATCGGCTGGTCGGCCCGCTGGACGAGGCCGAGTTCGCGGATCACCTCGTCGACCCGGGCCTCGCGTTCGGCCTTGGCGGTGTCCTGCGGGAAGCGCAGTTCGGCGGCGTACACGAGGGCGCGGCGGACGGTGAGCTGGGCGTGCAGGATGTCGTCCTGGGGCACGAGGCCGATGCGGCTGCGCAGTTCCGCGTAGTCGCGGTAGAGGTCGCGGCCGTCGTAGAGGACGGTGCCGCTGTCGGCGGGGCGCAGCCCCGTGAGCGCGCCGAGCAGGGTGGACTTGCCGGCGCCGCTGGGGCCGACGACGGCCAGCAGGCACTTGGCTCCCACGGGGAAGGAGACGCCGTCCATGAGGGTCTTGCGGCCCTGGTCGACGGTGACGGTGAGTCCCTCGACGTCGAGGGAGACCTCGCCGGTGTCGACGTACTCCTGGAGCTGGTCGCCGACGAGGCAGAAGGCGGAGTGGCCGATGCCCACGATGTCGCCCTCGGAGAGGCGGGCGGCCCCGTCGATGCGGGCTCCGTTGAGGTAGGTGCCGTTGTGGCTGCCGAGGTCGGCGATCTCGTACGTGCCGTCGGGGAGGGAGCGCAGTTCGGCGTGCCGGCGGGAGACGACGAGGTCGTCGATGACGAGGTCGCTGTCGGGGGCGCGGCCGATGCGCACGGCGGTACTGGGTGCCAGCGGGCGCACGGTGGTCGGCTGCCGGAAGGTGCCGGTCATTCCCGGGTTGGAGACGCTCGACGGCCGGGAGGCTCCGACGGCCGTGGGGGTGCGGCCGACGACGACGGCTCGGGGGCCGTCCTCGACGCTGCCGAAGCGGAGCTCGGTGCCGACTCCGACGCTCCACTCCTGGACGCGGTGGCCGTCGACCCACGTGCCGTTGGTGCTGCCCTCGTCCTCGATCGTCCAGTGGTCTCCTTCGGGGCGCAGGATCGCGTGGTGCCAGGAGACGCGGGCGTCGTCGAGGCAGATCTCGCAGAGGGGGTCGCGCCCTACGTGGTAGCTCCGGCCCGGGCTCATCCGTGTGGAGCCGAGGTCGGTTTCCAGGACGAGCTCGGGCGCGGTCGGCACACCGGGGCGCTGGACCATGAGCAGATTTTCCCACGATCCGACCGGCGCGGCAGCGGCGTGACATCGCCGCAGGTCAGAGGCCTCTTATGGGTAATGACAACGGTCCCCGTTGCAGCCTTTGCCCATCTCGTCCGGGTGCGGTTCACTTCGAGCGACGGACCCGAACACACGGGTGTGCGATGGAGACGGGGGACCCCATGTCTGGGCTCGACCAGGCTCACGACCACCGGCACGGGAGCGATCACGCTCACGACGCGGCCGGGCACGCGCAGGACGGGACGGCGCGGCCCGACGACGGCCACGGGCACGGGCACGGGCACGGGCACGGGCACGACCATGGGCACGGACCCGGCGGCCACAGCCACGGCGTGTCCGCCGACGCCGACCGCCGCTGGCTGGGGATCGCGCTCGGCCTGATCACCACGTTCATGGCCGTCGAGGTGGTCATCGGCATCATGGCCCACTCGCTGGCCCTGATCTCCGACGCGGCCCACATGCTGACGGACGCCGTCTCGATCGTCCTCGCGCTCATCGCGATGCGGCTGGCGGCGCGGCCCGCCCGCGGCGGGTTCACGTACGGGCTCAAGCGCGCGGAAATACTCTCCGCCCAGGCCAACGGCCTGACCCTGCTCCTGCTGGGGGCGTGGCTGGCGTACGAGGCGGTACGGCGGCTGCTGGATCCGCCGCCGGTGGAGGGCGGCCTGGTCCTGGTGACCGCGCTCGCGGGCATCGTCGTCAACGTGGTGGCGGCCTGGTGCATCTCCCGGGCGAACCGTTCGTCCCTCGCCGTCGAGGGCGCCTTCCAGCACATCCTCAACGACCTGTTCGCCTTCATCGGCACCGCCGTGGCCGGTCTGATCGTCCTGACCACCGGCTTCCGGCAGGCCGACGCCATCGCCACGCTCGTGGTGGTGGTGCTGATGGTCAAGGCGGGCTACGGGCTGATCCGCGAGTCCGGCCGGATCCTGCTGGAAGCCGCGCCGGCCCACGTGGACCCGGACGCGGTCGGCGACCGGCTCGTCGGTCGGCCGCCGGTCACCGAGGTGCACGACCTGCACATCTGGACCATCACCTCCGGCCAGGCGGCGCTCTCGGCGCACGTGCTCGTGGAGCCGGGCGGGGACTGCCACGCGGTGCGCCGGGACCTCGAGGGGCTGCTGGCCAAGGAGTACGGGATCACGCACACCACGCTCCAGGTGGACCACGTGCAGGACTCCCTGCTCACGGTAGGGCGCCCGGGCGAGGATCCCGCGGACTCGCATTGCGCGGACGCGCACGGGCCGGTCCACCGTCAGGGCCCGCACGACCACTGAGTCCGCGTCCGGCGGGGCATACATGTGCCCATGAGCCATGGGAAACGCAGTGCCGGGCTGCTCCTCTTCCGGCGCACGGTGCGAACGGGCGGGATGGCCGGCCCCCCGCCCGACCACGGGATCGAGGTCCTTCTCGGCCACATGAGCGGCCCCCTGTGGGCCGGGCGGGACGCCGGGGGCTGGGCCATCCCCAAGGGGGAGTACGAAGCGGACGAGACACCGCGGAACGCGGCCCGCCGGGAGTTCACCGAGGAGCTCGGAATGCCCCCTCCCGAGGGGGAGTACCTGCCGCTCGGCGACGTGCGCCTCGGCAGCGGCAAGCTGGTCACCATCTGGGCGGTGGAGGCGGACCTCGACCCCGCGCTGATGGTGCCGGGCACGTTCTCCCTGGAGTGGCCCCCGCATTCCGGAACCGTGCGGCAGTTCCCCGAGCTGGACCGGGTGGCCTGGTTCGCTCCCTCGACGGCGCAGTCGAAACTGATTCCCGCTCAAGTTCCGTTTCTGGAACGACTGTTGACCCTTTTGGAGGATTGATCGGACGTTGACCCGACCTTTACTTGCCACCAAACCCCACCTGCGTGGACATTGCACATATGACGAACGTCGTGCTGGTGGGAACCCTGGACACCAAGGGTGTCGAGTACGGCTGGCTGCGCGAGAGGCTGCTGCGCGCCGGCGTCGAGGTGGTACTGGTCGATACGGGCATCATGGGCGAACCCCGCGTGCCCGCGGACGTCCCCAGAGAAGCGGTGGCCCGGGCGGCGGGAGCCGAACTGTCCGAGCTGCGCACGGCCGCCGACCGGGGCGCGGCCGTCACCACGATGGCCCGGGGCGCGGAAGCGACCGTGCTGCGCCTGCACGCCGAAGGCCGGCTGCACGCGGTGCTCGCGATCGGCGGCAGCGGCGGCACGTCCATCGCGACCCGGGCGATGCGCGCGCTGCCGCTCGGCGTACCGAAGCTGATGGTCTCGTCCATGGCGTCCGGGGACGTGTCCCCGTACGTCGGGTCCTCGGACATCACGATGATGTACAGCGTCGTGGACATCGCGGGGATCAACAGCATCTCGGCGCCGGTCCTGGCCAACGCGGCGGAGGCCGCCGCCGGAATGGCCCGGGGCTTCGCCCGCGCCTCCCTGGAACTGCGCCGCCCGGCACGGCTGGGCACGGGCTCGCGGCCACTGGTCGCGGCGAGCATGGCGGGGGTGACGACACCCGGCGTGGACGCGGCCCGGGAGCGGCTGACGGAACTCGGCTACGAGGTACTGGTCTTCCACGTCAGCGGCACGGGCGGCCGCACCCTGGAGACCCTGGCAGGCCAGGGCGTCTTCGCGGGCGTCCTCGACCTGACGCTCAGCGAACTCGCCGACGACCTGTGCGGGGGCATCCTCACCGCGGGTCCCGACCGGCTGAGCGCGGCCGGGCGGGCCGGGATTCCGCAGGTGGTGAGCCTGGGGGCGCTGGACATGGTCAAGTTCGGGCCGGTGGAGACCCTGCCCGAGCGGGTCCGGTACCGCAGGGTCCGGGTGCACAACCCGTCCATCACCGTGATCCGTACGACCGAGGCCGAATGCGCGGAGCTCGGCCGCCGGGTCGCCGCGAAGCTCCGCACGGCCACCGGCCCCACGGAGGTGTGCGTCCCGCTGCGGGGGCTGTCCACGCTCGGCGCACCGGGCGGGCCCTACCACGACCCGGCCGCGGACCGGGCCCTGTTCTCGGCGCTGCGCGACGGGTTGCGGGGCAGCACCGCCCGGCTCCACGACTACGACACGCACATCAACGACCCGGCCTTCGGACGCGCCGCGGCGGACCGTCTGCACGCCATGATCGGCGCGGTGTCGGCCGCTGCCTGAGCCGCCCGGCCCGGTTGGGAACCGGCCGTGGCGGAAAAGTGTCCTGGGGGGTGGCCGGTCGTCCGACCGGCCACCTCGACGAACCGGGATGCGGGGGACTCAGGCGATGACGGACACGTGGACGGTCCCCGGCTATACGGAGGTCCGGGAACTGGGTTCGGGTGGCAGCGGCCGCGTGGTGCTCGCCGTCCACGACGGCACGGGCACGGCCGTCGCGGTGAAGTACCTCGGTGACCGGCTGCGCGAGGACCCGGCCTTCGTCGGGGAGTTCCGGGCCGAGGCGCGCCTGCTCGGGGACCTGCGCTCCCCGCACGTGGTTCGGCTGTACGAATACGTCGAATACGCAGAGGCGCCCGGCGGCGCCGCCATCGTGATGGAACTGGTCGACGGGATCTCGCTGCGCGCACTGCTGAAGCAGTCCGGGCAGACGGACGCCGAGGCCGCCCTGGTGGTCCTGAAGGGCTCCCTGCTGGGTCTGGCGGCGGCGCACCGGGCGGGTGTCGTCCACCGCGACTACAAGCCGGAGAACGTGCTGGTCTCGGCGGACGGCTCCTCGAAGCTGGTGGACTTCGGCATCGCCGCGAACCGCGGCGCGACGCCCGGTGTGGCCGGGACCCCCGCCTACATGGCACCCGAGCAGTGGCAGGGCCGGCCCGCCTCCCCCGCCGCCGACGTCTACGCGGCGACGGCGACCTTCTTCGAGTGCCTCACCGGCCGCAAGCCCTACGACGGGCACAACTTCGCGGAGCTCGCCGTCCAGCACATGGAGGCCCCGGTCCCCGAGACCGAGGCCCCCGAGCCCGTGCGGCCGCTGATCCGGCGCGGTCTGGCCAAGCAGCCCGAGCAGCGGCCGGAGAACGCCGAGGCGTTCGTGGCGGAGCTGGAGGGCGTGGCGCTCGCCGCGTACGGCCCCGACTGGGAGGAGCGCGGGCAGCGCAAGCTGGCGGCGCTGGCCGCCCTGCTGCCGCTGCTGTTCCCCTCGGCGGCCGCGTCCGGGGCGGGTACGACGGCGGTGGCGACGACCACCCTGCGCGGCGGTTCGAGCTGGGCCCCCGGCCGGCGCGGCCTGTTGGCGGCCGGGGTGGCGCTGGTGCTGGGCGCGGCGCTCGTCCTGACCACGGACGCGCTCGGCGCGTCCCCGGGCAGGGCCGCGGCGCTCAGCGCGTTCGCGACGACGAGCGCGGCCCCTCCCGGCCAGAACGCGCCGACAGCCGGCCCGAGCACCTCCGCGTCCGCGTCGCCCTCCGCCACGCCGTCGCCGTCCGCCCCGGCGAGTCCCTCCGCCTCGCCCAGCGCGTCGCCGTCCGCGTCTCCCTCGCCGTCGTACAGCCCGGACCCGAGCCCCACGCCGAAACCGACGACCCCCAAACCCACGACGGCGCCGCCGACTCCACCCGTCGAGGTGTACGTGGCCCGGGTGACCCTCATCCAGACGGCGCTGGACCAGGGGCGGGCCGCGGTGCTCCTGAAGGCATCGGGAACCGGGAACGTGAAGGTCACCTTCGAGTGGTTCACCGGCGACGCCGGCGACCCGTTCGCGCGGCCCGACGGCACCAGCGTGTACCAGTACGCCGTCGGTTCGGATCAGCCCGCCATGGCGCACACCTTCACCGGTGCGGGCTGCTACTGGGGCGTCCGGGTCACCACCACGCCGGCGGCCGGATCCGGTCCGAGCACGCACAGCATCCAGTCCAAGCGGAGGTGCGTTCCCGCATGAACGACGTCACCCGGAAGCTCACCAGTGACGGTTCGGGCAGCGGCGACGAGGAGTACAGCGCCACCGTCCTCGGCAGCCACTGGTTCGCCGGCCCCGAACGGCCCGGCGCGGTCGCACCCGACCGGGTCGAGGGCTCCGTGCTCCGCTTCGGGCCCGGGGTCACCGCGGCCATGCCCGCGCCGTTCCCGGTGACCGTGCCCGCCGGGCCTGCGCCGCACCGCCGGGGCGCGGGCCTGCGGCGGTACGCCCTCGCCGCGGTGGTGCTGCTCGCGGTCCTCGCGTACCTCGGCTGGCAGCGGTTCGGGCCCGCCCTGCACGTCCGGACCCTCGCCGTGACCACCGATCCCAAGGGCCCGGCCTGCGACGCGGCGGCCGACGTGGTCGCCGTCGTCGGCACCGACGGACGTCCGGGCACCCTGGCCTACCGCTGGGTGCGGAGCGACGGCACGCAGTCCGAGCAGCTGACCGAGCGGGTGCCGAGCGGGCAGCGGGAGACCCGGCTGCACCTGCTGTGGACCTTCCAGGGCCGGGGCAGCTACCCGGCCAGGGCCGAGCTGCGGCTGCTGACGCCCGAGCGGCGCACGGCGGCCGTGGAGTTCACGTACGACTGCCGCCAATAGGCAGACGGATGACGGCGAGACCGCCGTCGAGGTCGACTCGGGTGCGGGGCGGTGCGCCGTCCTCCTCGTCGTCGCGCAGGACGAGGGCGCTCTGGCGTTCCTTCAGCTCGTTCTGCTTGCCCGGCGAGAAACTCGCGTGGAGTTGCTCGAAACCGGTGCTCGAGATCTGCCCCTGGCGGCCGTTCCACCGCCAGGGCAGCAGACCGGCGCGGCCGGCTCGGACCAGCGCCAGGTCGAGGAACGCCATCGCGGTGAGCAGCATCGCCAGCCCCGGGAGCGTCATGAAGATGACAAAGCCCATGGCCCGACAGTAACCGAAGCACCTTTTCGGCCTTCCGGTCTTCCGGTCTTCCCATCTTTCGGCCTTTCGGCCGAGGTGGTCGTGGCCGTCCGGCCGAAGCCCGCGGCGGGTGCCCACCGGCAGACTCGAATGTGTTGACGAGGGCGTGCAGGACGCCCTCCGGCACCGATGCGCGTCACGTTCCAGCCGGCGAACACCCCAACCGGAGCGTGGCCGTCCCGCATGGATGCCAAGTCCGCGCGGGAGGCCCGCGGTCGCTTTGGGGAGCGACCGCGGGCCACTTGCGTACCCGTCCCCCGCCGCAACCGGGGGACGGAGTTCAGAAGCGGGCGTGGGCCGTGATGTCGGCCTCGAACTCGCCCGTCATGGCCGGGGTCACCGTCGGCCGGCACTGCGCGACCGCCTCCAGGTAGTCCGCCGTGGTCGCGCCGAGCTGCGAGGCCGCCGCGCCCCGAGCGCCCACCGCCTCCAGGTCCCGCTCGAAGGACACCTGCGCCGCGATGCGCGCCGCGTGCTCGATGTCGGCCGGGGTGAACAGCTCGGTCGCCGCGACGAGCGCCGACACGTCGACGTCCGCCCGCCCGGCCGTGTACCGCGACCAGATCGCGGCGCGGGCACCGGCGTCCGGGGTGCCGATCGGGATCAGGTAGTCGAAGCGTCCCGGCCGCAGGAAGGCCGGGTCGAGGGAGCGGATGGAGTTGGTGGCGCACACCAGCAGCCGCTCGTCGCCCTCGCGGAAGCCGGGTATCAGCTTGAGCAGTTCGTTGGTGACGCCGTGCATCCCGCCGGGCTGTGCGGGCTCGCTGCGCACGGGGGCGATCTCCTCGACCTCGTCGATGAAGACGAGCACCCGCTCCAGTTCGGAGATCCGGGCGAAGGCGTCGCGCAGCGCGGTGGCCAGGTTGCCGCCGTCGGCGAGCCGGGAGGGCAGCAGTTCCACGAAGGGCCAGCCGAGCCGGGAGGCGATGGCGCGGGCGAAGGTGGTCTTGCCGGTGCCGGGCGGGCCGAAGAGGGTGATGGCGCGCGGCGGCCGCACTCCGTGGGCGGCGGCCCGCTCGGGCTCGGCCAACGGCAGCACCACGCGCCGCTCGATGAGGTCCTTCTCCTTCTCCATCCCGGCGACCTTGGTCCACAGGTCGTTGGGGAGGAAACGGCCGCCGAGGTCGTCGAGGAGACCTGCCGCCGGTCCGTGCAGCGGCTCGGTCTTCTCGAAGTAGGCGACCGCCGGCTGCCGGGTGTATCCGGCGTTCAGCAGGCCCTCGCCGAGGAGGTCCTCCTCGGGCAGGACGTAGGCGATGCGGCCGACGCGGGCGGCGATGAGGCGCCGCTCCAGCTCGACGAGCAGGGCGCTGGCCAGGCCCCGGCCGCGCCAGCCGGAGGCGATCGCGATGCGCATGACCCAGGCCCGCTCGCCGGTGACGCAGGCGAGGGCCGCGCCGATCGGGACGCCCTGGTGGACGGCGACCACGCAGGGCTGCCGGTCCGTGAGGGCGCTGATGCACTCGGCGAGCGAGAAGACGGATTCCTGGCCGAGTTCCGCCGTGGTGTCGATCAGGTGGACCACCGCTGCGAGATCGCTCTCGCGGTAGTCGTGGATGAGCCAGTTCACCGGGTACCGCCCCTCGTTCGTGCTCCTGCGGCGAGGCTAGGGGCCAGGGGGCGGGCCGATCACGCACCTCCGTGCACAACAGGCGGTCCGGAAACCGTCCGTGTCGTCCATAGACTGGTGCTTTCCGCCCGAACGCCAGACCGAGGATTCCAGCGCCTTCATGCTTTGCCACATAACCGCGGCCCGACGCGGGCCGCTCATATGGATCGCTCCCTTCCTGTGGACCCTGGCGTTCGGTCTGTGGGGGCTCTCCCGGCAGGACAGCGTGTGGCGGGACGAGGCGGCGACCTGGCAGGTCGCGGGGCGCCCGGCGGACCGGATCGGGGAAATGCTCGGGAACGTGGACGCCGTCCACGGGCTGTACTACTTCTTCATGCACGGCCTCTTCGAGGTCTTCGGCGCGAGCACGACCACCCTGCGGCTGCCCTCGGTGCTGGCCGTCGCGGCCGCCGCGTCCTGCGTTGCGCTGATCGGGCGGCGGTTGGCGGGCTCCTGTGCGGGGCTCGGCGGCGGACTGGCCCTCGGGCTGCTGCCGGCGGTCCAGTTCTACCTCCAGGAGGGCAGGCCGTACGCGCTGGTCGCGGCGGGGGCCGCGGTGTCGACTCTGCTGCTGGTGTCGCTCTTGGGCGGCGGCCCCGGGCGCCGGGCGTGGCCGCGCTGGACGGCGTACGGGATCACGGTGCTGGTGTGCGCCCTGCTGAACTGGCTGTCGCTGCTGATCCTGCCCACGCACGCGGTGACCCTGTGGTGGGTGCGGGCCGGGCGCGGCGTGTGGCTGCGCTGGACGGCGTACGGCGCGGGCGCGGTGGCGGGGGCGCTGCCGTTGATCCTGTTCAGCCGGACCCAGTCCGACCAGGTGTCGTGGATACCGCCGCTGACCTGGCACATGCTGATCGGCCCGGGGATCCTGCTGGCGATCGGCGCCCTCGGGGCGTGGGCGGACCGGCCGGACCGGTCCCGACTGTCGGTGGCCGCGGTCGGGCTGCCGCTGCTGGCGGTGCCCCAGCTGGGGCTGATCGGGCTGTCGCTGGTCCAGCCGCTGTTCCTCGACCGGTACGTGCTGTTCGGCATGCTGGGCCTGGCCCTGCTGATCGGGGCCGCGCTGGGGGCCGCGGTACGGGCCTGCGCTCCGCGCTTCCCGAGGGCGTCGGCCCTGCTGGTGCCGGCGGTCATCGGGGTCGCGGTGCTGGCCCTGCTGCCGGTGGAGCTGGGCAAGCGGGCCCCGGCGAGCCGGGTGGACGACGTGCTGGCGGTGGCCGGCGAGGTGGCCCGGCTGAAGGAGGACGGGGACGCGGTGCTCTTCGTACCGGCCGCGCGGCGCGACACGGCACTGGTCTCCCCCGGCGCCTTCACCGGCCTGGACGACATCGCGCTCGCGCGGACCCCGGTGGCGTCGGCCACCCTCAAGGGCGAGGAGGCCGACCCGGCCCGGATCAGGGCGGCGATGCTCGCCCGGCGGCGGGTGCTCCTGGTGACGGACTCGGCGAAGGTCGCGAAGGCCCCGTCGGCGGAACGGGACAAGACGAAGGCCGCCGTCCTGCGGGAGCACTTCACGGTGGTGGAGGACCGCCAGGTGCGGGGCCGCCGGCTGACGGTGTACGAGCGGCGCGCCTAGACCGTCCCTTCCGGGTCCCGCCTGGCGTTTCCTACGGTCCGGATTTCACCTCGGGTCCACGGGATTCACAGCGTATTCATACGGAACTCCGGGCTCCGGGCAAAGGTTGGGCAGGCAGGGTGGGGGCATGATCCACCGAACGCTCCACCGACCGGCCCGGCGCACCCGTGCGCGGCGGGCGTCCCGGATCCTGCTGGCCCTGGCGGCCATGGCGGCGCTGATCAGCGTCGACGTGCCCGACGCGATGGCCGGCGCACCGCTCGGCGTCACCGCCGAGGCCCTGCCCGACGCCGCGGCGGACCGGGTGGGTGCCCTCTTCACGGGCGGACTCGACGGCGGGCACTTCTGCACCGCGGCCGTGGTGCGGAGCGACGACCACGACGTGATCGCCACCGCCGCGCACTGCGTGGCCGACCCGGACACCACCTTCTTCGCACCGGGCTACCGGGACGGCAAGGCCCCGTACGGGCTGTGGCGGATCACGAGCGTCTACGTCGCCGAGGACTGGAAGACCGGCCAGGACCCGGACGCGGACATCGCGTTCGCGACCGTCGCCCCCGTCGACGGGGGGCCGGGCGGATCCGTCGAGGACCTGGTGGGCGGCTTCCCGATCGCCGCGGAACAGCCGGACGACGCCACGGTGACGGTGATCGGCTACCCGCGCACCCAGGAGACCCCGCTGCGGTGCGCGAACACCACCGCGCTCCTCTCGCGGACCCAACGCCGGATCGGCTGCCCGGACCTCACCGGCGGCACCAGCGGCAGCCCGTGGCTCGTGGACGGCGCGCTGGCCGGGGTGCTCGGCGGGTACGAGGGCGGCGGAGCCGTACCGGAGATCTCCTACAGCGCGGTGATGGGGGACCAGGCGGTCGAGCTGTACCGGGAGGCCGCCGACTCCGACTGACGCGGTACCGGTTGCGCGGGCCGCCGCAGCGGGCAGTCTGTGGGCATGAGCCGGCCGAGCGACGCGAGCGCCTACCCGTACGAGGACCACGGTCGGACCGATCCGCTGGTCCGGCTGTCCCTGGAAGAGCTGCGCCGGCGCACCAGCATGAAATGGCGCGCCCATCCCGCGGACGTCCTCCCGCTGTGGGTGGCCGAGATGGACGTGCCCCTCGCGCCCCCCGTGGCCGAGGCCCTGCACCGGGCGATCGACCTGGGCGACACCGGCTACCCCCACGGCACCGCGTACGCCGAGGCCCTGGCGGCCTTCGCCGCGAAGCGCTGGGGCTGGGACGGCATCCGGATCGAGCACACCGCGATCACCCCCGACGTCATGCTGGGCATCGTCGAGTTGCTGCGCCTGATCACCGGTCCGGGGGACGCGGTGGTGGTCTGCTCCCCCGTGTACCCGCCCTTCTACGCCTTCGTCTCGCACGACGGCCGGGAAGTGGTCGAAGCGCCCCTCGGCCCGGATCTGCGCATGGATCCCGGCACGCTGGAGGACGCCTTCGTCCGCGCCCGGCGCGGGGGCCGTCGGGCGGCCTTCCTGCTGAGCAACCCGCACAACCCGACCGGTGTGGTCCATACGCGCACGGAGCTGGAAACGGTCGCCGCACTGGCCCGGCGCCACGGCGTGCGGGTGGTCGCCGACGAGATCCACGCCCCGCTGGTGCTGTCCGGGGCCCGGTTCACCCCGTTCCTGAGCGTGCCCGGCTCCGAGGACGGCTTCTGCGTCATGTCCGCGTCCAAGGCCTGGAACCTGGCCGGCCTCAAGGCCGCCGTGGCCGTCGCGGGCCCGGAGTCGGCGGACGATCTGCGCCGGATGCCGGAGGAGGTCGGCCACGGCCCCAGCCATGTGGGGGTGCTGGCGCACACGGCGGCGTTCCGGGACGGCGGGGAGTGGCTCGACGAGCTGCTCACGGGGTTGGACGCGAACCGCCGTCTGCTGGGCGCGCTGGTCGAGGAGCACCTGCCGGGCATCGGCCACGTCCCGCCCGAGGGCACGTACCTGGCCTGGCTGGACTGCACGGCGCTGGGCCTCCACGACGACGAGCCGTGCGACGGCCCCGGCGTGGTCGCCGACGTCGCGGGACCGGCCAGGCTGTTCCTCGACCGGGCCCGCGTGGCCCTGAGCTCCGGGCACGTCTTCGGCACGGGCGGCGCCGGCTGCGTACGCCTCAACTTCGCCACCTCGCCGACGATCCTGCGCGAAGCGGTGGTACGGATGGGACGCGCGCTGACGGAAGCCGAGGACCCGGTGGTCTAGCGGGCGGCGCCTTCCGTTTCCTCTGCAGGCATCTCGAAGGGCTCGAACCAGGTGGGCTCGTCGCGCAGGGCCTGCTCGATCCGGAACAGGGAGAACCGCTCCATCGGCGGCAGCTCGTCCACCGCGAACCAGGCCACCTCCAGGGATTCGTGGTCGTTGGCCCGGGCCTCGCCGCCGGTCGCGCGGCAGCGGAAGGTGATGTCCTGGAACTGGCAGACGTCACCGTTGGGATAGGTGATCGGAGCGAGCATCTGCACGAGGACCACCCGTTCGGGGACGCAGCGCACGGCCGTCTCCTCGTGGACCTCGCGCACGGCGGTCTCGGCCGGCTGCTCACCGGGCTCGCAGATCCCGCCGACGACGGACCAGCGCCCGTTGTCCGAGCGCCGGCCGAGCAGGACCCGGCCCCGGTCGTCGAAGACGATCGCCGTGACGGCGGGCAGCAGGAGCAGCCGGTGCCCGGCGGTGGCACGGATCTCGCGGATGAAATCGGGTGTGGTCATCCCCCGACCCTACGAGGCCGGGGGCGCCGTTTCGGCGTCAGGCGGCGCGGCGCGTGCGGATGCGGCGGGTCAGGACGAGGCCGAGACCGCCCGCCGCGACCAGCAGCAGGGCGTACTCCGGGAGCGGCCCCAGCCGGGTGGCGGGTGTCTCGGTGGAGCGCAGCGGGATCTCGGCGACCAGGGCGTCCGCGGTGAACAGCTTCGTCTGCCGGACGATCTTCCCGTCGGGTCGGATGACCGCGCTGACCCCGCTGGTGACGGGGACGAGGACGGCACGGCTGTGCTCGACCGCGCGGATCCGGTCCATGGCGAGCTGCTGGTACGTCATCTGGGTGCGGCCGAACGTGGCGTTGTTGCTGGGTACGGCGATCACCTGGGCGCCGTCGCGGACGGTGGAGCGGACGGCGTCGTCGAAGGCGGCTTCGAAGCAGGTGACCATGCCGACGCCGCTGCCCGCCATGTCGAAGACGCCGGGGTCCTTGCCCGGGCCGAAGTCCCGGCGCACCCGGTCCACGTCCGAGCTGAAGAGCCGGACGAAGGAGCGCATCGGGATGCGCTCGCCGAAGGGCTGGATCTTGCGCTTGTCGTAGGTGTCCGTGGGGCCCTTGACCGGGTCCCACAGGATCATCGTGTTGCGCAACGGTCCGGTCTCCGGGGCGACGACGGCGCCGATGGCGACGGGCACGCCGATGGCCTGGACCGCGCTTTCGATGGCGGCGTAGGCGTCGGGTTCGGTGTACGGGTCGAGGTCGGAGGAGTTCTCCGGCCAGACGACGAAGTCGGGCTTGGGCACGCGGCCGGCCTTGACGTCCTGGGCGAGCTCGATGGTCCGGTTGACGTGGTTGTCCAGGACCTGGCGGCGCTGGGCGTTGAAGTCGAAGCCCAGGCGCGGAACGTTGCCCTGGATGACGGCGGCGACGACCTTGCCGTCCTCGGCGGAGTCGGAGACCAGCGGGCGGGCAGCGAGCCCGGCGCCGATGGGGGCGGCGACGCTGAGCGCGGCGACGGCGGCGGTGGCGCGGCCGGGGTGCTCGCGGGCCGCGCGCAGGGCCGCGTACAGACCGAATCCGCAGAGGGCGACGGCGAAGGAGAGCAGCGGGGTGCCGCCGACGGCGGCGAGCGGGGTGAAGATCCCGTCCGCCTGGCCGAAGGCGAGCTTGCCCCAGGGGAAGCCGCCGAAGGGGATCCGGGCCCGCAGGGCCTCGCCGGCGACCCAGACGGCCGCGGCGAAGACCGGCCAGGCGGGGAGGCGGCCGACGAGGGCGATGCCGAGGCCGGTGACCCCGATGAAGAGGGCTTCGACGGCGGCGAGTGCCAGCCAGGGCACCGGACCGACCTCCGAACCGGTCCACACGAGGAGCGGCAGCATGAAGCCGAGCCCGGTGAGGAACCCGAGGCCGAAGCCGGCCCGGGCGCGGCGGCCGTGCAGGCAGCCCGCGAGCAGGGCGAGGGCGAGGGGGGCCAGCCACCACAGGGGGCGGGGCGGGAAGCCGAGGTAGAGCAGCACCCCCGCGAGCGCCGCGAGCGGGGCCCGGACCAGCCACAGGGACGTGCGCGGCCCCATCCGGGCGAGGATTCCGCCGTGGGCGCCGGGGGCCGCGCCCGCCGGGTCGGCGGGCTTCACGGGCTCGTTCCCGGCCGTGCGGGTGACACTGCTGCTCATTTGGCGGAGTGTACGTCCCCTCGGAGGAAGCGCAGGTAAGGACCTATCGGGCGAGGGCGCGGAGGTGGGTGCGAATGACCCGGACGGCGTTCTCCGCGTCGTCGACGGTGACCGTGAACAGCTTTCCGTCGCCGAGTCTCAGTTCCACGCCTTCGCCGCGCCGGACGATGACCGCGGTGCCCTTCTCCGGGCGCCAGCGGTAGCCCCAGCCGCCCCACTGCTGCGGGGTGATCCGGGGGACGAACTCGGCCGAGGACACGTCGCTGAGCCGGATCCTGCGGCGGGGCAGCCCCATGTGGCCGCAGCGCACTTCGAAGACCTCGGAGTCGACGGTGACGGCGACGTGTACGAAGGCGAGGGTCCCGAAGAGGATCAGCAGTCCCGCGGCGAGGCAGCCGATCACGGCCATGAGCAGGGGGACGTAGCCGGAGGTCCAGGCGTTGTCGACGGCGAGTTCCGCGCCGAGCGCCAGACAGGCCGCACCGGCCGCCGCCAGCAGCCACTGCACGCGGTTGGAGGCCCGGCCCGTCCAGCGCGGGCCCGGGTTGTGCACCGTCATGTTGTGCAGCGTACTCACGTTCCGCACCGGCGCCACCACCTCTCGCCCACGCGCCGCGATGCGCGCCTGCCCGTGCTTGACCTCAACCAAACTCGAGGTCCTACGGTCCTGGCCATGACCACTCACCAGACAGTCGAGAACGACGTTCCCCCGCGCTACCGCACGGCGGTGGTGCCGCACATCATGGTGGCCGACGCCGGCGCGGCGATCGATTTCTACGTCCGGGCCTTCGGCGCCGTCGAGGAGTTCCGGCTCGACGGCCCCGAGGGCGGGGTGCTGCACGCCGAGATCCGCGTCGGCGGGGCGGTGATGATGCTCGGTGACACCTCCGAGGGCCCGTTCTCCCCGCCTTCGACCCTGGGCGGGACCTCGGTCGCGCTGCACGTGTTCGTACCGGACGTGGACGCGCTCGTCCGGACGGCGGTGGCGGCCGGCGCGGAGCTGGTGCAGGAGCCGGCGGACCGGTTCCACGGTGACCGGACCGCCATCCTGCGGGATCCGTCGGGGCACCTGTGGGTGTTCCTCACCCACCTGGAGGAGGTCTCCCGGGAGGAGATGACGCGGCGCCTCGGCTGACGGGATCACCGGATCATCGGATCATCGGGTCAGCCGGGGAGCAGGCCCACGAGGGCGTCGCGCAGCGCCGGGCGGCGGGCGCTCACGAAGCGGTGCAGGTTCCGCGAGGCGAAGGCCACGCGCTGTGCGCTGCGGCGCCGCTCGGCGTCGTACGCGCGCAGCGCCCCCGCCAGTCCGGTCCGTCCGTGCCCCGCCACCGCGCGGGTCAGGGCCTCCGCGTCGAGCAGGGCGGTGCAGGCGCCCTGGCCGAGGTTGGGCGTCATGGCGTGGGCGGCGTCGCCGACGAGGGCGACCCGACCGATGGCGGTGAAGGCGGGGAGCGCGGGGTACAGGTGGCGCATCTCGTACCGGATCCACGTCGAGGGGTCGGTCTCGGCGAGGACGCGCGGGACGGGATCGTGCCAGCCGGCGAAGGCATCGCGCAGCTCGTCGGCGGTGGTGGCCTCGGGGACGGCGGCGTACCAGTTGGTGCGGCCGGGCTCGACGGGGGTCATGCCGAAGAAGCGGCCCACGCCCCAGGTCTCGCCGTACACGCCCGTCTCGAATCCGGCGATGCCGATCCAGGCGACCGTTCCGATGGTGCGCGGAGCACTGGCACGGCCGAAGTGCGCGGTGCGGACGGCGCTGTTGATGCCGTCCGCTCCGACGAGGAGGTCGACGCCGGGCGGCACGTCGGCCGGTTCGGCGAGCGCCTGCCCGTAGGCGATCCGCGCGCCGCCGAGCCGGTCGAACTCGGCGACCAGGGCGTCGATCAGGTAGGGGCGGGCGATGAGGAGCTCGGGCCTGCCCGCCTTGCGCTCGATCCGTTCGAGCGGAAGGGCGGCGAGCACCGTGCCGTCGGGGCGGCGGATCCGCGCGTCGCGGTACGGGACCGCGCGCGCCCGCAGCGCGTCGCCGAGGCCGAGGCGGTCGAGGGCGGCCTGCGCGCCGGGGTGGATGGCGAAGGCCGTTCCGTAGCGTTCGAGGGCCGTGCGCCGCTCCAGGACGGCGACCCCCCAGCCGGCCCTGCGCAGTCCGATGGCGGTGGCGAGTCCGCCGACTCCGGCGCCGACGACGAGGGCCGTACCGCGGTTGCCGCTCATGCTGTCTCCCCTCAGCAGGTGCACGAATACTGCACGGGTGCCACGACGGACAACGCATACCACCACAGCCGTGGTACCCCATCTGTGGTACCACGGCTGTGGTTAAGCTGGCAAGGTGAACCAGGGGAATCAGGACCGACGCGACCGGCTGCGGGACGCGGCCGTCGCCGTACTGGCCGAGGCGGGCGGGCGCGGCCTCACGCACCGGGCCGTCGACGCCGCCGCCGACGTGCCGACGGGCACGGCCAAGAACTACTTCCCGACCCGCGACGCGCTGCTGCGGGCCGTGGCGGAGCGCTGCCTGGAGCAGTACCTGGCCCTGACCGCCGGGCCCCCGCCCGGCGACGCCGAACAGCTGGCGGGCCTGCTCGCGGCGCTGCTCCGCAACGTGGCGGGGCCCGGGCGGCCGCGGATGGTCGCCTACATGGAACTCCAGACCGAGTCCACGCGGCGGCCGTGGTTGGCGGCGCTGCTGGACCCGATCGGCGCCTCGGACTTCACGGCCCACGCCCATCTGCTGCGCGCGGCCGGCCTGCCCTCCGACCCGCGAACGGCCCGCGCCCTGACCCTCGCCCTGCACGGCGCGATCCCCCACCTCCTGGCGGGCGCGCCGGACGCCCTGGCGGCATCCGGCCTGGACGACCTGGACCGCTTCACCCGCGACCTGCTGACCGCCGTATGCGCCGGCGAAACACCGTAATCCCCCACCCCAACCACCCGACGGACCTTTCAGCCCCGCCGGCGCTTGAGGCGCGGGGCTGTTCCAGCCTCGCCGGCGTTTGAGGCGCGGGGTCCGGGGCGGAGCCCCAGGACGGGTCCGGGCGGAGCCCGGGGAACGGTGGAAGGGCGGGTAGGGGACAGGCTCCGCGCAGCGGCACCCCGGGGCGGCCCGCACCTGCCGGGGTACGCGGCACCGCGCGCGGCACGGGCACGCCGGCTCACCGCCCTGCGGTGACCGGTTCACGCCGAAGCTCCAGGCGCCGCCCCGAAAACGCCTCGCGCACCCGCCGGTCATGGGTCACCACGACCACGGTCCCGGCGAATTCGGCAAGGGCCGCCTCCAGTTCCTCCACCACCGCCGGGGCCAGGTGGTTCGTGGGTTCGTCGAGCAGCAGCAGGTCCAGCGGTCGCGCCACCAGCCCGGCCAGTTCGACCTTGCGGCGTTGCCCGGACGAGAGGGTGTGCAGCGGCCGACCGAGGTCCTCGCGGGCCAGCAGGCCGTGGGAGGCGGCCCGTTCTGCGGCTTCCTCGCCGAACAACTCGACCACGGAGCGCAGTTCGTGCGCCCAGGGGTCGTCCTGCCTGAGCAGCCCCACCCGCGCCGGCGTGCGCACCAGGCCCCACCCCGGCTCCAACTCCCCCGCCAGCAGGTGCAACAGGGTCGACTTTCCGGCCCCGTTGGGCCCGGTGACCAGGAGCCGCTCCCCCGGGGCGAGCGTCAGCGACACCGGTGCGAGCCGCCCCGGCACGACCGCTCCGGCCAGCTCCACCACCCCGGCGGAACCCTCGGTGAACCGGCCGGTGAAGGCGAGCGGCCGCGGGGGCGGCGGAACCGGGTTCTCCGTCAGCCGGTGCAGTCGTTCGCGGGCGGCCCGGATCCGGCTCGCGGCGCCGTGGCCGCGGGACCGGGCGCGGAACGCGCCCGCTCCGCTGAAGCCGCGGGGCAGCTTGCGCGGGATCGCCGCGAACCGCCCGATGTTGGCCTCGGCGAGCCTCTCGGCGCTCCGGACCTCCTCGCGCCACTCGTCGTACTCCCGCTGTCCGCGGGCCCGTTCGGCGGCGCGGGCGGTCAGGAACCCTGCGTAACCGTTGCCGTGGCGGCCGACCGTCCGACGGCCCTGATCCACCTCCATGATCACGGTCGCGACACGGTCGAGGAAGACCCGGTCGTGCGTGACGGCGACGACGGTGCCCCGGTGGCCGCGCAGCCGCTCCTCCAGCCAGCCGACCGCCTCGTCGTCGAGGTCGTTGGTCGGCTCGTCGAGCAGCAGGAGTTCCGGCTCGGAGGCGAGTGCGGCCGCGAGCGCGAGGCGGGATCGCTGACCGCCCGACAGGGTGCCGAGCCGGCGGTCCGGGTCCAGCCCGGCGCTTTCGCCGAGGTGGCGCAGGGTGGTCGCGACGCGCCGCTCGGCATCGCGGCCGCCGCGCGCCTCGTGGGCGTCGAGGAGCGCCGCGTACGAGGCGAGCTCCTCGGGGCCGGCGAGGTGCAGTACGGACTCCGCGGCCCGGATCCGGCGCTCCAGCGCGCGCAGGTCGGCGAGCGCGAGGTCGACGGCGTCGCCCACGCGGGCGGACGGCGGGAGGTCGAGGGTCTGCGCGAGGTGACCGATGCCGCCGGGCACGGTGACGGTGACCTCCCCCCGGTCGGGCCGTTCCTGTCCGGCGAGGAGCCGGAGCAGGGTGGATTTGCCGGAGCCGTTGTCACCGACGACGCCGACCCGCTCGCCGGGCCGGACCGTGAGGCTGACGCGGTCCAGGACGACGCGGGTGTCGTAGCTCTTGGTGACCTCGGACAGGACGATCTGGGTGGAGGCGAGTGGAGCACGCAAGGACGATCCCTTTCCCTGGATGACGAGACGAACCGTTGCGTCTCGCTGTGCGGGAAAAGGTAGACGACGTGGCGGCATCACGCAAGACGCTTCGTCTCGCCGTGGCGGGTGGGGGCCGGGGCCGGGGCTACCCGACGGGGGCGCGGTGACCCGCGAGCAGCTGCCCCTCGGCGTACGCGAGCGCGGCGGCGGGGAGGCTCTCCTCGCGCCCGCTGCGCAGGACGGTCAATCCGCCCGTGCGGGGCAGCTCGGGCGCGGGCCCGACCCCGAGACGGCGCAGTGCCTGCAGGGCGACCGCCTCGGCGGAACCGTGGAAGACGTACCCGGCTCCCCGCGTCCGCTCGTCGAGGGCGGCCCGGATCGGGGCCTCGACCAGCTCGTAGTGCGTGCAGCCGAGCACCACGTCCGTGACGTCGGGCGGAGTCAGCGCGGTTGCGGCGGCCACGGCGGCCGCCACGGCCTCGTCGTCCGCCGCTTCGACTGCGTCGGCGAGACCGGGGCAGGGCACCTCGGTGACCCGGGCCCCGGCGGCGAAGTCGCGGATCAGCCCGCGCTGGTAGGGGCTGCCGGTGGTGGCGGGGGTGGCCCAGATGGCGACGCGGCCACCGGCGGCCGCCGCGGGCTTGATCGCCGGCACGGTCCCGATGACGGGGATACCGGGCTCGAGCTCCGCCCGCACGGTGTCCAGGGCGTGCACGGTGGCGGTGTTGCAGGCCACGATCAGAGCGTCCGGACGGTGCGCGGAGGCGGCCCGGGCGACGGCGAGCGCCCGTCCGGTGAGGTCCGCAGGGGTACGTGGCCCCCAGGGCATCCCGTCGGGGTCGGAGGACAGCACGAGGTCCGCATCCGGCCGCAGCCGCCGCACCGCCGCGGCCGCCGCGATGAGGCCGATTCCGGAGTCCATGAGGGCGATCTTCACCCCGCCACCTTAATCCCTGCGGGGCCCGACGGTACGGGCGCCCACCGCGGCGGGGCCGCGCCTCTCCCGCGGGGCTCGGCCGTGCGGAGCCGCTCGGCGGGGCCGGGTCCCCGCCGGGCTCGGCGGCCCCTGTCCGGCGACCCGTCGGGGAGCGCCCGTGGGGCGGGGACACGGCGGAGTGTCCCCGCAGGACGAGCGCGCAACCACGCTCGCGCGACGAAGCGGTGCCCCGGGGCGCGAGGACGAGGGGACGCTCCGCCGGGGCACCGCCCCACCCGACCAGCCCCGCCCGGGGAGCACCACGTCACGACACCACCGGAGCAGACGGCACCCCGGCCAGGACGGCGACTCAGCCCCGTTCGGGCTCCGCGGGCTTCCGCCACGTGCGGCGGTAGCCCTCGCGGAGGGGGCCGCCCACCAGGTCCAGGATCTCCTCGGCCGCCGCGAGCAGCGCCGCCGGGTCCCCGGACTCGCACAAGTGGAGGTGAGCCTCCACCAGCGCACCCCCGCGCCGCTCGTCCGCCATCCTCAGGCGCCTCGGCAGCCACTTGCCGCCGCCGGTCCACGCCCGGTGGTGGTCCAGGAGCAGTTCGGCGGCGCCGCCGAGGACGACCGATGCCACCGCGATCCGCTCCGCCCGGTCACCCGCGTCGCCGAGGTCGTCCAGCGCGTCCGTCAGCGCGTACCTCTTGCTCTCGACCGTCTCCGGATCCAGCGCCGGCGGCCCCTCCCGGAGGTCGGCCTCGGCCAGCGCGCGGGCCCGCCCCGCCTCGCCGTCCACGTCGACGAGGACGCGCCCCGCGGCGTACATGTTCTGCATGACCCCGTGCCGCGTGGCGATGTCCGCGGCGAAGAGCTCGCCGAGTCCGGCGCGGGTGTGGACGAAGAGTTCCACCAGCCGCCCCTCGTAGCGGATGGTCTCCCGGTACGTCTCGCCTCCGTCGGCCACCAGCACGGCGATGTCCAGGTCACTGGTGGCGGTGGCGCGCCCGGCCGCCGTCGATCCGGCGAGGATCACGGCGAGCGCGTCCGGGAAGAGCTCACCGGCGAGCCGCCGCGCCTGTTCCACAGGGTCCGTTTCCATCCGGCCAGGGTGGCAGACCAAGTGATCAAGAACGACCCGGTTTCCCGCCACCGCGACCGTCCCGGCCGTCCCGGCCGTCGCGACCGCCGGCGCCGCCGCCACCGCTACCACCCCCGCCACCCCGGCGCGTCCAGGTCCACGACACGCCCCGCGGGGCCCGGCACACTGCCGACATGGGCCTCCTCACCGCCGCCGACGCCGCCACCGGCGCGGCCTTCGCCTCCCTCGCCGCCTGGCTCTGGCTCACGCTCGCCCAGGGCATGTTCTGGCGTACCGACGTCCGGCTCCCGGAACCCCGCACCGCCCCCGCCCGCTGGCCGTCCGTGGCGATCGTCGTGCCCGCCAGGGACGAGGCCGAGGTGCTCCCCCGCAGCCTGCCGTCGCTGATCGCCCAGGACTATCCCGGCGAGGCCGAGGTGGTGCTGGTCGACGACGGCAGTACGGACGGCACGGCCGCCCTCGCGCTGGAGCTGGCGCGCGAGCAGCCCGGCCTGCCGCTCACGGTCGTCTCCCCCGGCGAGCCCGCCCCCGGCTGGACGGGCAAGCTCTGGGCGCTGCGCCACGGCATCGCGCACGCCCGCACCGCGCATCCCACCGAGCCGGACTTCCTGCTCCTCACCGACGCGGACATCGCGCACGAGCCCGACAGCCTCCGGGAACTGGTGGCCGCCGCGACCTCCGCCGATCTCGACCTCGTCTCCCAGATGGCCCGGCTGCGCGTGGTGGGCTTCTGGGAGCGGCTCGTCGTACCGGCCTTCGTGTACTTCTTCGCGCAGCTCTATCCGTTCCGCCGGACCAACCGCCCGGGCGCCCGCACCGCGGCGGCGGCCGGCGGCTGCGTGCTGCTGCGCACCGGGGCCGCGGTGAAGGCCGGGGTGCCCGATTCCATCCGGCAGGCCGTCATCGACGACGTGTCCCTGGCGCGCGCCGTCAAGCGCTCCGGCGGGCGGATCTGGCTCGGGCTCGCGGAGCGCGTCGACAGCGTGCGCCCGTATCCCGTGCTCGGCGACCTGTGGCGGATGGTCTCGCGCAGCGCGTACGCGCAACTTCGTCACCGGCCCCTCCTGCTGGCCGGCACCGTGGCGGGGCTGGTGCTCGTCTACCTCGTACCGCCGGTCGCCCTGCTCGGCGGGCTCGCCACCGGACACCCGGCGGTCGCCTGGGCAGGGGGTCTGGCCTGGCTGCTGATGGCGGGCACCTACCTGCCGATGCTCCGCTACCACCGCCAGTCACCCGCGCTCGCGCCGCTGCTCCCGTTCACCGCGTTCCTGTACCTGCTGATGACCGTCGACTCGGCCGTCCAGCACTACCGGGGACGCGGCGCCGCCTGGAAGGGCCGTACCTATGCCCGCCCCAGCGACGCCTGAAACAGGGAATCACCTACGAACTGGGGCCAAAACCAACGTCATCCGAGGTCACGGAGTCGTGACGCTCCGTCAACAGCAAATCGGTGCACCACGCAACCGGTGAGGACGAGTGGGACAAGGCGGTGCGGACGTGGCGAATCGTGCACGTGAACGTCAAGTGAAAGGTGGGGCTCTGACCTGCGAATATGCAGGTCAGAGGGGGGTCGGTGACACCTCGCTATGGACCCGGTGAAGTCGTGGGCTTAACTTAGGTCCCATGACCTCCCCCCGCTCCACTTATGGCGGCGGTTACTACTCCGCGCCCTCTTTCCCGGACACCCCCATCTACGACTCCCTCGTCGCCGAACGCGGCACTCCGCAGATCGCCCCGATCCGCGTTCCGGCCGCCTACGACTCCCCGAGTTCCGGGTATTCGAGCGGTGGGTACCTCCCGGCCCTCGCCTCCGCGCTGCCCGCCCTGCCGGCCGCCCTCCCCCCGGCCGCGCCCCAGCAGCAGGCACCCGGATACGGGTACCCGTACCCCCAGCAGGCCGCCCCGCAGCCGATGCCGCTGCAGAACGCGCCCGCCCCGTACATCCCGCAGCAGCAGCCGGTCGGCGCCCGCGCCGGGTTCGTGCCGCAGCCCCAGCTGCAGCCGCCCCGCCCGGTCGCCACGGCCACCGGTTACGAGGCCATGCGTCCGGCCGCGCCGCGCCCGATGCAGGTTCCGGTTCAGGTGCCCGCACCGGTCCAGAGCGCCTCGTACGAGGACCCGTACGGTCGCCCGTACCAGGGGCGCGGCTACTGACCGATCCCGTGACAGTTGCATGGACAGCGGACGGGGCTGGCAGTATGCCCCCATGTCGAACTTGCATGTCCATGCGCTCCACGTCCATCCCGTCAAATCGGTAGCGGGGATCGCTCCCGACGCGGTGGCCGTGGAGCCATGGGGTCTGTCCGGAGACCGGCGGTGGGCGCTGGTCGACACCGAGGGCATGGTCATCACCCAACGCCAGCAGCCGCGGCTGGCGTTGGCGTCGGCCCGTCCGCTGGGCGACGGGCGCATCGCGGTGTCTGCGCCGGGCATGGCGGAGCTGGTGGTGGAGGCCCCCGGACCGGGGCCTCTGGAGCCGGTCGTGCTGTTCGGGCAGAAGATCGAGACGGTGATCGCGGCCGACGCCGCGGCCGCCTGGTTCGGCGAGTACCTCGGGGTGCCGGTACGCCTCGCGTACATGGACGATCCGGCCGTGCGCCGGCCCGTGGACCCGGATTACGCGCTGCCGGGCGAGACGGTGAGCCTCGCCGACGCCTATCCGCTGCTGCTCACCACGCTCGCCTCGCTGGAGGCGCTCAACTCGCTGATCACCCGGGGGGGCCATCCCGAGGAGGGTCCGCTTCCGATGAACCGTTTCCGCCCCAATGTGGTGGTCGCCGGGGCGGAGGCGTGGGCGGAGGACGGCTGGCGGCGCCTGGCGATCGGCGACGCCGAGTTCCGCGGGGTCCGCGAATGCGGCCGGTGCGTCGTGACCACCACCGACCAGCGGACCGCGGAACGCGGCAAGGAGCCGCTGAAGACCCTCGCCAAGCACCGCCGGATCGGCAAGTCACTGGCCTTCGGGCGGCAGCTGGTGCCGGTGCGGCTGGGGACCGTGCGCGTCGGCGACGAGGTCCGCATCCTCGAATGACCCGCTCAGACCTCCCGGAATGACACCTTCGGGGGGAGCCTTGCCCCGACTGGAACCAACCGGCCCGACCACGCCGTTGGATCAGTCGAGACAGGTGGGCACCCGGTGACGGGACGGCACCGGATCGGGTGACACATGTCTCGTGCGTCCCGGAATGCGCGTTACCGGGGGGTGCGGGAGGCTTGTACGCGCAGACAGGCGAAGCTCGCGGGGCAGGGGGAGCCAAACCGTGTGGACGGCAATGGGTGTGTGGCGCTGGCGGCGCAATCCGCTGCGGCGTCCGACCGATCTCTTCGAGGCATGGGTGGCGTTCGCCGCGCTCGTGTGCCTCCTCGTGATGGCTCCGGCCCTCGGCTGGGTCGCGGGCCTGAAGGTCGACGGGACCTTGCAGCGCGCCGCGCACGAGCAGCAGCAGGAGCGGCACCTCGTGGCGGCGGTCGTGCTCCGGCCGGCCCCCGAGGCGGCCGCGGGCGCTTCCGCGGACCCGTCGGCGCAGCGCACGGCCCCGCACCGGACGCAGATCGTGGCCTCGTGGACCGCGCCCGACGGCAGCAACCACCAGGGCACCGTGCCGGCCGCGGAGGAACCGCCGCGGCCCGGCGACCGCTTCCGGATCTGGACGGACGCGCGCGGCCGCCTGGTGGGGCAGCCCCTCGATCCGTCCTCCGCCGCGCTGCACGCGGGAGTGGCGGGGCTGGCGATCGCGATCGGTGCGGCCGCACTGGTGGAAACGGTGCGGCGGCTGGTCGTACGCAGGCTCATGCATCGGCGGTACATACGTCTGGACCGCGCCTGGGCGGCCGCCGGTCCGGATTGGGGCCGGGCGGGCGCGGGCAGTTGACCTGGCCACCCGGCGGCGCCGCGCGCGCTACGGTGGGGCGGCCGGACCGGATCGGTCGGAACGGCATCGGCGAGTACGAGGGCGGGGGCACGACAGCACCATGGCTCAGGGCACGGTCCAGGTGACGCACGGCGGGACTTCGCGGTGGCGGCGCCGCTCCGGCGAGTATCCGACGCTGGCCGCCGCGCTCGCCGTCGCGGGCGACGGGGACGTGCTCACCGTCGCGCCCGGCACCTACCGGGAGAACCTGGTGCTGGAGCACGCGGTGACCCTGCGCGGGCCCGAGGGCGGGCTGGGGTCGGTGCGGATCGCCCCGCTCGACGGGGTCGCCCTGACCGTGCGCGCCTCGGCCGTGGTCCAGGACCTGCACCTGGAGGGCCAGGACCGGGCGACGCCCGCGCTGTTGGTCGAGGACGGCTCGCCCGAGCTCACCGATCTGCGGGTCAGCACCCGCTCGGCGGCCGGCATCGAGGTCCGCGGCTCCGGCGCCCGGCCCCTGGTGCGGCGGTGCACGGTGGAGAATCCGACCGGCGTCGGGATCGCCGTACTGGACGGCGGCGGCGGGGTGTTCGAGGAGTGCGAGGTCCTGGCCGCCGGGCAGACCGGCGTCACGGTGCGCGACGGCGGCCGGCCCCGGCTGGAGCGCTGCCGGATCCACCACGCCACGGGCGCGGGCATCGGCATCACCGGCGAGGGTTCGGGACTGGAGGCGCTCGGCTGCGAGGTGTACGAGATCAAGGGCGCCGGGGTGCAGATCGCCTCGCGGGCCTCGGCCCGGCTCACCGACTGCTCGGTGCACCGCACCTCCGCCGACGGGGTCACCCTCGACACCGACGCCGTGCTCACCCTGGCGGGCTGCGACATCCACGACATCCCGGAGAACGCGGTCGACCTGCGGTCCCGTTCGGTGCTCACCCTCAGCCGCACCACGGTGCGCCGGTTCGGCCGCAACGGCCTGTCGGTGTGGGATCCGGGGACCAGGGTCGATGCCGAGGCCTGCGAGATCCACGACAGCACGGGCGACTACCCGGCGGTGTGGATCAGCGACGGAGCCACCGCCTCCCTCGCCTCCTGCCGGGTGCACGACGTGCCGGACGCGCTGTTCGTACTGGACCGGGGCTCGCGCGTGGACGTGGTCGACAGTGACCTCTCGCAGGTGCGCAACACCGCCGTCTCGGTGAGCGACGGGGCCGTCGCCGAGCTGGACGACTGCCGGATCCGCGAGGCCGGGACGGGCGCCTGGTTCCGCGACCACGGCAGCGGCGGCACCCTCGCCAACTGCACCTTCGACTCCGTACAGACCGGGGTGATCGTCACCAAGGGCGCCGACCCCGCCCTGGAGCGGTGCACGGTCACCTCCCCCGCCGAGGCGGGGTTCTACGTGTCGGCGGGCGGGCGGGGCACGTTCACGGCCTGCCGGGTGGAGGGCAGTTCCGGCTTCGGTTTCCACGTCATCGACGGCTGCCGCACCACGCTGACCCGCTGCCACACGGAGCGGTGCGCGCGCGGGGGTTACGAGTTCGCGGAGGACGGGCCGTCCGTCGAGGACTGCACCGGCGACGAGTCGGGGACCAGACGGGCGGCCCAGTCGGGCTCCGGTGGCGCGTTCGCCGGGGAACGGGCGGGGATCCGTACCGTCCCGGCGGCGCGCGGCGACGTACCGGCGTCGGCGGAGGTGCCCGTACCCCGCCCGGGGCACGAGCCGGACGGCGGGCCCGTGGCGGCTCCGCGGGGTTCGGGCGAGACGCTCGGGCAACTCGACGCGCTGGTGGGCCTGGACAGCGTCAAACGCGAGGTGCGGGCGCTCACCGACATGATCGAGGTGGGCCGGCGGCGGCAGCAGGCGGGTCTCAAGGCGGCCTCCGTGCGCAGGCACCTGGTCTTCACCGGCTCCCCCGGCACCGGCAAGACCACGGTGGCCCGGCTCTACGGGGAGATCCTCGCCTCCCTCGGGGTGCTGGAGCGCGGCCATCTCGTCGAGGTGTCCCGGGTGGACCTGGTGGGCGAGCACATCGGCTCCACCGCTATCCGTACGCAGGAGGCCTTCGAGCGGGCGCGCGGCGGGGTGCTGTTCATCGACGAGGCGTACGCGCTGGCCCCGGAGGACTCGGGCCGGGACTTCGGGCGCGAGGCGATCGACACCCTGGTCAAGCTGATGGAGGACCACCGGGACGCGGTGGTGGTGATCGTCGCCGGGTACACGGCGGAGATGGACCGCTTCCTGGCGGTGAACCCGGGCGTCGCCTCGCGGTTCTCCCGGACCATCACCTTCGGCGACTACGGGCCCGACGAGCTGCTGCGGATCGTGGAGCAGCAGGCGGAGGAGCACGAGTACCGGCTCGGCGAGGGCACGACCGAGGCGCTGCTGACGTACTTCACGGAGCTGCCCAAGGGCCCGGCGTTCGGCAACGGCCGCACCGCGCGCCAGACCTTCGAGTCGATGGTCGAGCGGCACGCGGGGCGGGTGGCGCAGCTGTCCGAGCCGAGCACGGACGAGCTCACCCTGCTGTTCCCGGCGGATCTGCCCGCCCTGCCCGCTCCTTGCTGAGCCCCGGACCCTGGGCCGGTACTCCCCCGGGCACCGCCGGGCGGGGCTCCCCGGCCCTGGCGGCTTCATCGGCCCGCGCGGCCTCGTCGGCCCGCGCGGCCTCGTCGAGCCGGGCGAGCAGTGCGGCGCGTTCGGCGGCGAAGGCCGGGTCGGCCTGGTAGTCGGAGTGGCCGAGGATCGGCGCCGGCAGCGGGTACCGGGCGCTGCGGCCGTAGGCGACCGGGTCGGCGAGCGGGCCGCGGTCCACGCCCTGGCCGGCTCCGGGGAGCGCGGGGCCGCCGATGGGGTCGGTGGCCCGCCAGAGGTTGCGCCAGCAGTCGAGGTCGCCGTGCAGTGCGGTGAGCGGCCCCGGGCCGAAGTAGGCGGGGAACCAGCGGCCGTAGAGCCGGGCGAGCGGGGAGCCGTAGGTGAGCAGGGCCACCCGGCGGCGGACGTGCGGGGGCAGCTGCCAGACGGCCGCCGCCGCGAGGACACTGCCCTGGGAGTGGCCGGAGATGACCAGCCGTCCGCCGGTGCGGTCCGTCCAGCCGGTCATCCGCCAGGTCAGGTCGGGCACGGCGCGCTCGGCGTAGCAGGGCGGGGCGAAGGGGTGTGCGGCGCGCGGCCAGAAGGTGCCGACGTCCCACAGGATCCCTATGGTGCGGCGGGCCGACGGGTCCCGGTAGGCGCGCCGGCCCCAGGCCACGAAGAGGACGAAGCCGAAGCCGATGAGCCAGGACCCGGCGTCCTGCGCGGTGCGGGCGACGGTCTCCAGCAGCGGGCCGCTGCCGCGCGCCGCCTCGTAGGGGGCGCGGCCGCCGATCCATGCCCCTGCGAGGGCTCCGGCGCCGAGCAGCAGCGTGATCCCGGAGACGGCCCCGACGAACCAGGGCGCGGAGTCGGTGAGCGCGGCGGCGGCCCGCGCCCCCGCGATGCGGCGGCTGCGGGGCCCGTCCGGTGTCTCCCCGGGGTATTCGGCGGCGATGCCGACGGCCAGGCCGCGCCGCTCGCGGACCCCGCGCACCGTGAACCAGCCGGCGAGCAGGGCGAGTACGACGAGCAGCGGCGGCAGGACGGCGGCCTGCCAGGTCAGGAGCACGGGCGGCCCGGGCAGCGGGGCGCCGGGTGTCCCGGGGACGGCGCCGCCGTCCAGCCAGTCGGCGACGCGCTGGGCGACGCCGCCCGACATCACCCCGCCGAGGGCGCAGCCGAGCATGCCGACGGCGGGCCCGCCGAGGCCGCCCAGCGCGGTGGCCGGATCGGGGGCCCGGCGGTGCAGGTACCGGGCGACGGCGGCGAGCGCGAGCACGCAGCAGCCCTGACCCAGCATCAGCACCCCGAAGGCGAGGTCCCCGGGGAGCCGCCCGGCGGAGGTCCAGCCGGGGCGCGCCCAGCAGGCGTGCACGAGGACGGCGACCAGCAGCGCGAGGGCGGCCCGGGGCAGCAGGGTGACGGCGGCCCGGTCGAGGTGGTGGTCGGCCCGGTCCTCGGTGCGGCCGCGCCGGCACACGACCCAGGCCACGGCTCCGGCCGTGGCGGCGAGCAGCCCCTGGGTGGCCCAGCCGACCGCTTCCAGTACGGGTGCGCCGGCGGACCCGCGGTCGTGGCGGGCCGTGGGCACGGAGACGGCCACCGCCACGGTGAGCAGCCCCGCGGCGGTGTGCGCGGCGCGCAGGCGGGCCACGAGGCGGCGCCCGTACCAGAATCCGGGCCGGCCGAGCGCGGGGACCGTGTCCGAGGCGGTGTCCGGGTCGGCCGATCCGACGGGGGGCGGCTGGGACTCGTAGGCGCTCCAGGTGCGGTTCGACAGGTACCAGAGCAGCCCGGTCAGGGCGGCCGGGACCAGGGCCCCGAGCGCGAGGCGGCGGCCGGGTTCGGCCCACCAGCCGCCCCCGGGGGCGAGGAAGCCCAGCCAGGAGAACCGGGAGCCCGCACAGGAGCCGGTGCCCGCGCACTGCCAGGCGAACAGGTCGAGCGCGACCTCGCAGGCGGCCGCGATCAGCAGGACGGTGAGGCTGAGCGCGAGGATCCGTACGAGGACCCCGTACGTCCGCACGGCGCGCGGTGTGGTGCCGGTGGTGCCGGCGGGGCGGGCCCAGTGCGCGAGGTTGGCCACCATGAAGGGCAGGAGCAGCAGCCACAGCGCGCGGGCGCCGTTGCCGGAGGTGAGCCGGGACCAGCAGTAGGCCTCGGGGACGGGCCGCCCGGCGTACCGCTCGGGGTGCGCCTCGGCGTCGGCGTCCTCGGTGCGGCGGAAGACGGCGGCGGTGGAGTCCCCGGTGACCCGTACGGTACGCGGGTCACCGAGCAGCTCACCGGGTGCCGCGCCGGCCACGCCGTGCACGAGGAGCTCCAGCGCGAGCACGGCCGGGGCCGGGGCCGGGGCCGGGCCGTCGCCCCGGCGGTCGCCCCGGTCGGGGGGTGGCGGTGGAAGGGGCGTATCCGGCACGGCGGCCTCCGCTCTCGGGGAGCACCAGCATCCCGCCGGGCGGGGCCCCTTGCCAGCACCGCGGCCACATGTACCCCCTGGGTGTGCGGACTTCTTCGCGAGGTGCGGCTATGGTGTCGCCGCGCACGACAGCGATCTCACCCCAGGGGGTACCGCCATGGCTCGCCGACTCCGCCCGGTGGGGCTGGACTTCATCGAGGACGCACCGGTCCGGCTGGTCTTCGCCGCTCAGGTCTCCGCCGCGCCGGAGGACGTGTACCGGGCCCTCGCCGAGGAAGTGGAGGGCTGGCCGCGCTGGTTCAAGGCGGTGACCCTCGCCCGCCCCACGCACGGCGGCGCGGGCCGGGAGATCAGGCTGATGGGCGGCGTCCGCTTCGAGGAGACGATCATGGCGGCGGATCCCGAGCGGCGTTACGCGTACCGGGTCGACACGACCAACGCCCCAGGCCTCCAGGCCCTGTTGGAGGAGTGGCGGTTGACTCCCCAGGGGGCCGGCACCCATGTCCGCTGGACCTTCGCCGCGGACGGACCCGCCGCCTTCCGCTTCGCCCTCGCCCTCGCCCGCCCCGGTCTGGGCCACTCCTTCCGCCAGGCGGTCCGCGCGCTGGACGCCCGCCTGGCGGCCCGACGCGCGGCGGGTCAGTAGCCGGGCCGTCCGGTTCGGGTTCGCGTACCGGTCGGCCCCCTTACCCGTCGGCCCCCTTACCCGTCGGCCCCCTGCCCGCCGGCCGGCTCAGACCGCGGGCTCGCGCCAGGTGCCCGTCGTCAGGAGCGTGTCGATGGTCTTGGCGTACGGGGCCAGGTCGAGGCCCTGTTCCGCCAGCCACTGGTCGGAGTAGTACTTGTCCAGGTAGCGGTCGCCCGAGTCGCAGAGCAGGGTGACCACGCTGCCCGTGCGGCCCTCGGCCACCATCTCGGAGACGATCTTCAGTGCGCTCCACAGGCCGGTGCCGGTGGAGCCGCCCGCCTTGCGGCCGATCGCCTGCTCCAGCGCCCGGCAGGCGGCGACGCTCGCCGCGTCCGGGACCTTCATCATCCGGTCGACGGCACCCGGTACGAAGCTCGGCTCCATCCGGGGCCGTCCGATGCCCTCGATGCGCGAGCCGCAGTCGCTGGTCGCGTGCGGGTCGTTGTTGGTCCAGCCGTCGAAGAAACAGGAGTTCTCCGGGTCCGGGACGCAGATCCGGGTGTCGTACTGCATGTAGTGGACGTAGCGCGCGACGGTCGCGGAGGTGCCGCCGGTGCCGGCGGTCGCGACGATCCAGGCCGGTTCGGGGAACCGCTCCAGGCGCAGCTGCTGATAAATCGATTCTGCGATGTTGTTGTTGCCGCGCCAGTCGGTCGCCCGCTCCGCGTACGTGAACTGGTCCATGTAGTGTCCGCCGGTACGGGCGGCGAGCTCGGCCGACTCCTCGTACATCTTCATCGAGTCGTCCACGAAGTGGCATTCGCCGCCGTGGAATTCGATGAGCCGGCACTTCTCCGGGCTGGTGGTCCGCGGCATGACCGCGATGAACGGGACGCCGATGAGCTTCGCGAAGTACGCCTCGGAGACCGCGGTCGAGCCCGAGGAGGCCTCGATGACCGGGCGGCCGGGGCGGACCCAGCCGTTGCAGAGTGCGTAGAGGAACAGCGAGCGCGCGAGGCGGTGCTTGAGCGAGCCCGTGGGGTGCGTCGACTCGTCCTTGAGGTAGAGGTCGATGCCCCACGCCTCGGGCAGCGGAAAGCGCAGCAGATGCGTGTCGGCCGAACGGTTGGCGTCCGCCTGGACCTTGCGAACGGCCTCCTTCAGCCACGCACGGTACTCGGCGTCACTGTGGTCCACGTCGACGGTCGTGGCGGTGGTGGCGGTGGTGACGGTGGCGCCGCTCGTGGCGGCCTTGGCGGCTGCGCCGGTTGTGCCGGTGGTGCTCATGCGCCGTGCTCCTTCGTGCCCGTGTTTCATGCCCTGTGCTTTCGCAATGTACCTCCCTCACCTGCGCAAACAGTCGCTTTGGGTTTCCATGCGGATCGCTTTAGGACGCGTTCGGTTGCACTGTGGCGCACCGTGGGTGACCCTGGTGGAGCATTACCGAGGGTGCAGCACCCGTAACACTCATGTCGGGGAGTCGCAGCCGTGATCAGTCATTCCCGCAGGCACTGCGTCGTCGAACTGCAGGCCTTGCCGTCGCGGATCGGCCAAATCCGCAGGATCGTCTCCGCACAGCTGCGCCACTGGCAGCTCGACCCGCTCATAGACCGGGCTGCGCTCGGCGTGACGGAACTTCTCAGCAACGTCCACCGCCACGCGCAGCCGGACAAGACCTGCACGGTGGAGATCGAACTGCGCCTCGGGCGCCTCACGGTCTCGGTCATCGACAGCGATCCTCGGCTCCCGGTGCTCCGTGAAACGTATCCGCCGGCGGAAACGCATTCGCCGGCGCCGCAGCCACTGGAGGCGCTGGAGACCTGCGGACGCGGGCTCGCGCTCGTGGCGGCGCTCAGCGAGGCCTGGGGGGCCCGGGAGCGGCCCGACGGTCCGGGCAAGGCGGTGTGGTTCTCCCTGCGGGCGGCGCCCGTACCGCAGGCTCCGGCGCAGCCGAGGCGGATCAAGACCACTCCCGTACGGGAGCCCGCGCGAGCGGTGTCCCTCACCCCGGATGCCCAACCCGTACCGACAGCGCTGCCGGTGGCGGTCTCGGTGTCGGTCCCGGTCGGCACCGTGCCCGGCTGACGCCCCGGGGCACACCGCTGCCGCCGGCGGCCCCAGGGCCTGTCGTCGAACTCCCGTCGTCGCCCCGGTGCGGCGAGAGCGCGGGCCCGGCGTCGCGGGGCAGACGAGAGTTCGACGACAGGCCCTAGGCCAGGGCTCCCAGCGGGTCGTCCAGCACCGGCTGCCACGCCAGTTCCGCCGCGCCGACCAGGCTGTTGTGGTCGAGGGTGCACGGCAGGATCGGTACTCCCCCGCTGCGGCCCCACAGGCTGCGGTCGGCGACCACCGCGCGCAGCCGGTCCGGGTCGGCGTGGAGCAGTTCGCGGTGCAGGCCGCCGAGGATGATGCGGTCCGGGTTCAGGATGTTGACCAGGCCCGCGAGGCCGAGGCCGAGGCGGTCGATCAGCTCCTCGGTGGCCGCCCGTACCCCCGCCTCGCCGGGCTCGTCGCGCAGCAGGTCACGGGCCTGCTGGAGCAGCGAGACCTCCGGGCCGGGCGTACGTCCCGCCGCGGTGAGGAAGGCCAGCGGGTCGGCCTCCACGTCCAGGCAGCCGCGGCTGCCGCAGTGGCAGGCCCGCCCCTCCGGGTTCACGGTGAGGTGGCCGACCTCCAGGGCCAGGCCCGAACTCCCGCTGTGCAGGCGCCCGTCCAGCACCAGCGCCCCGCCGACCCCGCGGTGCCCGGTGGCCACGCAGAGCAGGTGCTGAGCGCTGCGCCCGGCACCGTGCCGGTGCTCGGCCAGTGCGGCGAGGTTGACGTCGTTGCCGGTCAGGGCGGGGCCGTCGATGCCGGCCGCCTTCACGCACCGCGCGAAGACGGACCGTACGGGAGAGCCGGGCGGCCAGGCCAGGTGCAGCGGGTTCAGTGCCGTGCCCTCGGGCTCGGCGACGGCCGAGGGCACCGCGAGGCCCGCGCCGATGCAGCGGCGGCCGCTCTCCTCCAGCAGCCGAGCGCCCGCGTCCACCACCGCGCCGAGCACCTGGGCCGGGTCGGCGGAGACGGTGATCTTGCCGGGGGCGGTGGCGACGATCCGGCCGCCGAGGCCGACCAGGGCCGCGCGGAAGCCGTCCGGGTGCACCTGGGCTGCGAGTGCGACGGGCCCGTCCTCGGCGACCGCCAGCCGGTGCGAGGGGCGGCCCTGGGTGCCGCCGCCGCCCGCGCCGCCGGGCCGGGAGTCGACGCGGATCAGCCCGAGCGCCTCCAGTTCCGCGGCGACGGCCCCGGCGGTGGCGCGGGTGACCCCCAGCTCGGCGGTCAGGACGGCACGCGTGGGGGCGCGGCCGGTGTGGACCAGCTCCAGCGCCGGGCCCAGCGCCCCTCGGCCTCGCTCCAGCTTGGTCCGTGCGGACGTGGACACCGTGGTCGCGTCCCCCACCCCCGGCGGGGCCCCGTTGCCGTTCATGGCAACGATCCTCGCATGATCGGAGGGCCCCGGGCGCCGCCGCTACGTCGGGCCCGGGCCGAGGCCGCCGACGCGAAGGGTGACGTTCAGCCGCCCGGCGAGGCCGAGCCCGTGCGGGCCGGTGCCCGGCAGGACCTTCGGCACGCCGTGGTAGGCCAGACGACTCGGACCCCCGAAGACGAAGAGGTCCCCACTGCGCAGCTCGACGTCCCGGTACGGGCGGCCGCGCGAGGCGGTGTTCCCGAAGCGGAAGACGCAGCTGTCGCCGAGGCTGAGCGACACCACCGGAGCCCCCGACCTCTCCTCCGCGTCGCGGTGCATGCCCATGCGGGAGTCGCCCTCGTAGAAGTTGACCAGGGCGATGTCGTGGACCACCTCGGGGTCCGGAATCCGCCCGTAGGCGGCGGCCAGGGCTTCCCGCCCCAGCGCGGCCAGCCAGTCGGGCATGGGCTTGACGGGCGCCCCGTCCCCGTCGACGGCGGTGCGCGCGTATCCGTACGGGTACCAGTGCAGCCCGAGGCACACCTGCCGGGCGGTCATCACCCCGCCGCCGGGAGTCCGTACGGTGCGCAGGCCGGCGGGCGGGAGGGCCCACTCCCGGCAGGCGGCGAGCAGCTCGCGCTGGCGCCCCGGCCCCAGCCAGTCGGGCACGTGCACGGCGCCGGGAGCGATCTCGGACCGCTCGCGCGGGAACAGTTCCCCGTGATCTCCGTGTTCCCCGTGTTCCCCGTCCATGGCTCCATTGTCGGCTCCGGCTGCGAGACTCCCGCCATGGAGATCATCGAATACGTGAAGACGGTCGCGAGTGAGGGCGAGCTCCTCGCCGACGCGGCCGAACGGGCCGGCACCGAGGCCGCGGTGCCCACCTGTCCGGGGTGGCACGTGGCCGATCTGCTGCGGCACACGGGGGCCGTGCACCGCTGGGCGGCCGGTTACGTCGCGGAGGGGCGGCTGGAGCCGGTGGGGTTTCCCGAAGCGCCCGAGCTCTCGGGGGACGAGCTGCTGAGGTGGTTTCGGGAGGGGCACGCAGCGCTGGTGCGCACGCTGACCGAGGCGCCGGCCGACGTCCAGTGCTGGACCTTCCTTCCGACGGCCGCGCCGTCCCCGCTGGCGTTCTGGGCGCGGCGGCAGGCCCATGAGACCTCGGTGCACCGGCTGGACGCGGAGTCGGCGCTCGGCGTGGCGTACGCGCCGGTCGACGCGCGGTTCGCGGAGGACGGGGTGGACGAGCTGCTGACCGGCTTCCACGCCCGCCCGCGCAGCCGGGTCCGTACCGCGGAGCCCAAGGTGCTGCGGATCCGGGCGGCCGACACCGGTGCGTCGTGGACCGTCCACCTGTCCGCGGAGCCGGCCCGCACGGTCCGCGGCACCACGGAGGAGCCGGCCGACTGCGAGGTGACGGGCACCGCGTCCTGGCTGTACTCGGCCCTCTGGAACCGTCTCCCGCTGTCGGGCCCCGGCGTCACGGGCGACCTGTCGCTGGCCGGGCTGTGGAGGGAGAAGGCCGGAATCTGACCGGGGGGCCTCCCGGGAACCGGAACTGGGTCACTCCCCGAGGGTGGCGGCGTACGCGGTCTGCGCGCGGTACGGCCAGGCGGGCGCCGCGTTCCAGGGGTTGGGCATGGTCCGGCCGGTCGCGTACGCGTAGCCCGCGCCACGGGTGAAGGCCGTCCGCAGGGCGGTGCGCATCGCGGCCGCGTCCGGGACCTCGTGGACGAGGTGCCAGAACGCGGTGCCGCTCGGGTCGAGTTCGGCGCCGGGGCGGTAGCCGCCCACCGGGTCGAAGACGTTGCCGCCGAGCCAGCCGCCGCCGGTGTAGGCGGCGTAGGTGTCCTCGTACGTGACGAAGACGTCGGCGGTCCGGTGGCCCGGTTCCAGGTAGCAGTCGGCGATGGCGGTACCCGGGTTGTCGACGACGAGTTCGGGGACGGAGGGGTCGACGGCGTCCATGCCGGCCTGCACGTAACGGCGGAGCTCGGCGTAGTGGTCGCGGGTCGCGTTGCCGGGCCCGCAGTCGCGGCTGACGACGTCGAAGAAGATGCCGTCGACGTGGAGGCGGCCGTCGCCGTCGGCGGGTCTGAGGTAGTTGTCGACGGAGGCCTTCACCTCGGCGATGTCGCGGTTGCCGTGGTCGGTGTGGACGTAGCCGAGCACCTTGGTCTTCTCGCCGGTCGCGGTGGTGGCGCGGCGCAGGGCGTCGGCGCGGGACCGCCAGGCCGCGTCGAACGGGGCGTCGCCGTTGCCCGGGTTGAGGACGACCACCGAAGGGGCCGGGCGGGTGGCGGCGAGATCGGTGAGCACGGGGTCGTCCGCCCAGACGTAGGCGGGGACCGCGATGTCGAGGCCCCGCACGCCGGCCGTCCGGGGCGAGGCGACCTGGGACCGAGCGGGTTCGGTCGGGGGCGTGTCGCGCGCCGACGCGGTGACGACCGGCGCCGGCGCGACGAGTAACGCGGTGACGACGATGGCGAACAGGGCCTTCACGGCGCGGGGCATGAACGTTCCTCCGGCGGCGGCAAGGGGTGGGCGGCCCGAGGAACACTAGCCGGGCGGCCCCGGCTTCCGGCCGGAACCGCACGCATTCATACGAGGAACAGAAGAGCGAACGGGCGGGCGCCGCGTCACACGGCGGGCAGCCCCACCCCGTGGGCCAGTTGGCCGGCGGCATGCGTGAAGAAGGCGTCCCGGTCCTCGACGACCCGGTTGAACTGGCCGAACAGCTCGAAGGAGACGAGGCCGGCCAGCTGCGCCCAGGCGGCGACCAGGGCGGCGGTGACCTCCGGCGGCAGTCCGGTGGCGAACTCGGCGGTCATCCGCTCGGCCTCGGCGCGCAGGGTCGCGGGCAGCGGCGGCAGGGCGAGACCGCGGCCCTCGTGGGCGGCCCGGGCGATCCCGATGAGGATGTTTCCGACGCGCGAGGCGGGCCCGATGGTGTCCACGGGGGCGCTGTAACCGGGTACGGGGGAACCGTAGATGAGGGCGTACTCGTGCGGGCGCTCCAGCCCCCACGCGCGGACGGCTTCGCAGACCGCGATCCAGCGGGCGCGGGGCGGGGCGCCGGCGGCGAGGGCCTGGGCGTCGGCCTGCTCGGCGGCGGCACCGAGGCTGTCGTACGCGTCGACGATGAGCGCGGTGAGCAGGTCGTCGCGGCTGGGGAAGTAGCGGTAGAGGGCGGAGGAGACCATGCCCAGATCGCGGGCGACCGCGCGCAGGGAGAGTTTGGCGGCTCCCTCGTCCGCGAGCCGGCGGCGCGCCTCGTCCTTGATGGCGGCGGTGACCTCGATGCGGGCCCGTTCCCTGGCCCCTCGCACGGTGTTCATGCGGGCCAGTCTGCCACGCGGCCGGAGCACTGCCCAAGAACGAGATCTCCGCTCCATTTCGAGAGCACTGCTCTTGCTTTGGAGCATCGATCCGTGCACACTGGTCTCAAGCGAGAGCAGTGCTCTCCGAAGCCGGAGAAGACCCGGGAAGACCCGAGAAGACCTGGAGCCCACCATGAGCAGCACGCCCACCCCGTACTACGTCCAGGCCAGTCCGTTCGCCGTCCGCTTCAACGCCCTCTTCGGCAAGCTGGCCCGCTTCGGCATCAGCCTGGCCGGCACCGCCGAGCTGTCGGTCCGCGGCCGGAAGTCCGGCGAGATGCAGCGGATCCCGGTCAACCCGCACACGTACGGCGGAGCGCAGTACCTGGTCTCGGCCCGCGGCCACTCCCAGTGGGTCCGCAACATGCGCGTCGCCGGCGGCGGCGAGCTGCGCGTGGGGCGCAAGCTGCGGACCTTCGCCGCGACCGAGATCACCGACCCGGCGGAGAAGGCGGCCATCCTGCGGGCGTACCTGGAGAAGTGGGGCTGGGAGGTCAACCGTTTCTTCCAGGGCGTGACGGCGAAGTCCTCCGACGCGGAACTCCGGGCCGCCGCCGGCGACCACCCGGTCTTCCGCATCACGGTCTCGAACTGACCCCCGCCCGCCCGCCGGACGTTCGGGCCCCGCCCCTCGTGCGAGGGAACGCGCCGGTGGACGGCTTCCAGTACGGCCGGCTCCTGTCGGCGTGCTCGGTCCCGCCCGCCCCGACCGTGCGTCCCGCACCGGCGCCCGCTTAGAACGGCACGTACGCGACGCCCTGCTCTCCGCAGCTCCGGACGAACGCATCGTGTTCGGACCGCCCCCCGATGCCGTACGGGTTCTGTACGCACACCACCGGCGCGATGGTGCCGATCCCCTCGATCTTCACCTTTCGGGGCCCCTTCACCCGGGTCACCCCGCCGCAGCCGGCGTACCCGGCGCGCGTACCCCGGCGACCCCGCGCCGCCACCAGGACCGAGGCGGTCACAGGGGTCCTCGGCCGCTCGCGCACCCGGCTCCCGGCTCCCGGCTCCCGGCTCCCGGCTCCCGGCTCCCGGCTCCCGGCTCCCGGCCGAACCGGACCCCCCTGCCTCCACCACCGAACCGGCCCGCCGTGCGGGGCTTCGCCGTCCCGGGTGTCCCAGTATCTGACGGCACTGCGCGACGCGGGCCTGGTCAGCGCCCACCGAGCGGGGCGCTCCGTGCTGTACCCCCGGACCTCCGTGGCGGAACTCCTCGCCGGCGCCGCCCCGTAGCCCGCCCCAGGCCCCGCCCCCGGCCCCGCCCCCGGCGCCCGGGCCGGGAACCAGGCGACCCGACTCCCCGCAGGTCCGGGGCGGGACCCGCGGGGAGTCCGCGGTCGGGTCCCGCTAGCCCCGGCCGCCCCGGCGGGCCGCCTGGCGGGCGTCCATCGCGTGCAGGGCACGCCGCGCCAGCGGGTGCGTCCGTACCAGGTCCGCCAGCGTCGTCGAGCCGCGCGTGATCCGCGCGAAGGCCCGCCATGCGGGGCGGAAGCCCGTGATCGCCGCGTGCAGCAGCCCCGGCTTGGACTCGAACAGGGTCAGCATCCGCTGCCCGACGCCCATCTCCGCGCCCAGCCCGGCCTTCACCGCGAAGGCGTAGTTCAGGGCCTGGCGGCGCGCGTCCACCGCGTCCTGCGCCTCGGAGATCTTCGCCGCCCACTCCCCCGCCAGCCGCCCCGAGCGCAGCGCGAAGGAGATGCCCTCCCGCGTCCACGGCTCCAGCAGTCCGGCGGCGTCGCCGGCGACCAGGACCCGGCCGCGCGAGAGCGGCGAGTCGGTCTTGCGGCAGCGGGTCAAGTGCCCCGAGGAAACGGCCGGTTCGAAGCCCGCGAGCCCGAGTCGGGCGATGAAGTCGTCCAAGTAGCGCTTGGTCGCGGCGCCTTCGCCCTTGGCAGAGATGACCCCGACGGTGAGGGTGTCCCCCTTGGGGAAGACCCACCCGTAACTGCCGGGCAGCGGGCCCCAGTCGATCAGCACCCGCCCCTTCCAGTCCTCGGCGACCGTCTCCGGGACGGGGATCTCCGCCTCCAGGCCGAGGTCCACCTGCTCCATCTCCACACCGACGTGCGCGCCGATCCGGCTCGCGCTGCCGTCCGCGCCGACGACCGCGCGGGCCAGTACGGTCTCCCCGTCGGCCAGCACCACGGCCACCGTGCGCCGGTCGGGCACCGCGGACCCGTGCTGTTCCACGCGGGCCACGGCGGTGCCCGTACGCACCGACGCCCCGGCCTTCTCGGCCTCGGCGACCAGCGCCGCGTCGAACTCCGGCCGGTTGACGAGCCCGAACAGCATCTGCTTGGAACGCCGGGTCCGGGTCAGCTTCCCGTCCAGCGAGAAGGTCACCGCGTGGACGCGGTCCTTGAGGGGTAGGACGAATCCCGGCGGCAGGGCGTCGCGCGAGGGACCGATGATGCCGCCGCCGCAGGTCTTGTACCGCGGCAGTTCGGCCTTCTCCAGCAGCAGGACGCTACGCCCCGCCTTGGCCGCCGCGTACGCGGCGGACGATCCGGCCGGCCCGGCCCCGACCACGACCACGTCCCACACCTCGCCGGTCTCCCGACCCACCCCGGACACCTCGTCGGCCTCTCCCGCCCCCCCGGACACCTCGTCGGCTTCGCCGGTCACCTCGTCGCCCACCCTCTGCCCGGACCGCTCCGCGTCCGCGCCTTCGCCTGCGCCCGTACCTGCGTCGCGTACGTCGTCGTCGCTGCTCACGATGTGTTGCCGCTCCTGATCACCCGTTGCTCCGATGCCGGGCAAATCCTAGCGAGACGCTCCGTCGCCCCGTTGTGCGAGGATCAGGACTGTCTTTCGCCGTCCCCGGCATACGCGCACCCCGCGGATGCGGGGAAGCCGTACACGAAGTACAACGTCGCACCCAAAAGGAGCGTGCCCATGTCCCAGAATCCGATCGCCGAGACCATCGCCTCGTTGATGCCCCGCGCCAAGCAGGAGCTCACCGAGCTGGTGGCCTTCCAGTCGGTGGCGGACTGGGCACAGTTCCCCCGGAGCGAGAGCGAGGGCGCCGCCAACTGGGTGGCCGAGGCCCTGCGCGTCGAGGGATTCCAGGACGTGGCCCTGCTCGACACCCCCGACGGCACCCAGTCCGTCTACGGCTTCCTGCCCGGCCCCGAGGGGGCGCCGACCGTTCTGCTCTACGCGCACTACGACGTGCAGCCGCCCCTGGACGACGCGGCCTGGATCTCCCCGGCCTTCGAGCTGACCGAGCGCGACGGCCGCTGGTACGGGCGCGGTGCGGCCGACTGCAAGGGCGGGTTCATCATGCACCTGCTGGCGCTGCGCGCGCTGAAGGCCAACGGCGGCGTGCCGGTGAGCGTGAAGGTGATCGTCGAGGGCTCGGAGGAGCAGGGCACCGGCGGTCTCCAGCAGTACGCGGAGGCGCACCCGGAGCTGCTGACCGCCGACACCATCGTCATCGGCGACGCGGGGAACTTCCGCCTGGGCCTGCCGACGGTGACGGCGACCCTGCGCGGCATGTGCCTGCTCAAGGTGAAGATCGACACGCTGGGCGGCAACCTGCACTCGGGCATGTTCGGCGGGGTCGCCCCGGACGCTCTGGCCGCGCTGATCCGCGTCCTCGATTCGCTGCGCGCGGCGGACGGTTCGACGACCGTGGACGGTCTGGCCTCGGACGCGGTGTGGGACGGCCTGCAGTACCCGGAGGCCGACTTCCGCTCCGACGCGAAGGTGCTGGACGGTGTCGAGCTCATCGGCGAGGGCACGATCGCGGACCGGCTGTGGGCCCGCCCGGCCGTGACGGTGCTCGGCATCGACTGCCCGCCCGTGGTCGGCGCCACCCCGTCGGTGCACGCGAGCGCGGGTGCGCTGATCAGCCTGCGGGTGCCGCCGGGCGTGGACACCGCCGCGGCCGTCAAGCTCCTGGAGGCGCACCTGGTGGCGCACACGCCGTGGAAGGCGCGGCTGGAGCTGGAGGTCGTGGGCCAGGGCCAGCCGTTCCAGGCGGACACGGACAGCCCGGCGTACGCCTCCATGGCCGCGGCGCTGGGCGAGGCGTACCCGGGGCAGGAGATGCAGATCGCGGGCATGGGCGGCTCGATCCCGCTGTGCAACACGCTGACGCAGCTGTACCCGGAGGCGGAGATGCTGCTGATCGGGCTGAGCGAGCCGGAGGCGCAGATCCACGCGGTGAACGAGAGCGTGTCGCCGCAGGAGCTGGAGCGGCTGTCGGTGGCGGAGGCCCTGTTCCTCGTCAACTACGCGGAGTCCAAGCGCGGCTGACCCTCGCGATGACGTGCGTGTACGCCCAGGGCGCAGTGCGCTCTGGGCGTACCACGCTCCCGGCGAACTCGCCTGCCCGGGCCGCCCGGCCGTGCGTACGTTCGCCCCATGGATCTCGTCGAAGTACTTCCCAACCGGCTCCACATGCTCCGTTTCCCCATCGGCCAGGCCTACCTCTGGCAGGACGACGGAGCCCTCACGCTCATCGACTCGGGCAACGCGGAGTCCGCCGCCGAGATCGAGGGGGCGATACGTTCCCTCGGGCTGGAGCCCGACCGGCTGGAACGGATCGTCCTCACGCACTGCCACCGCGACCACGTCGGCGCGGCCGGTGAACTGGCCGCCCGCTGGGGCGCGCGGGTCCTCGCGCACCGGTTGGACGCGCCCGTGATCCGGGGCGAGCGGCCGGTGCCCGAACCGGTGCTGGCGGAGTGGGAGGTCCCGCTGTACGAGCACGGCCTGACGGTGCCCGAGGCCCCGCCGACCCCCGTCGACGAGGAGTTGGAGGACGGGGACGCACTGGGCTTCGGGGACGGGGCCTACGCGGTCCACGCCCCGGGCCACACGGACGGCAGCATCGGCGTGCACCTGCCCCGCCACGGGGTGCTGTTCACGGGGGACTGCGTCGCCGCCGTCGGCCCGCTGATGCTGGGCGTCTTCAACGTGGACCGCGCCCGGGCGATCGACTCGTTCCGCCGACTGGCCGCCCTCTCCCCCGATGTCGCCTGCTTCGGCCACGGCGATCCCCTGACCACGGACACGGCGGCGGCCCTCGCGAAGGCCGCCGCCGACACCCCGGCCTGACGGGGACCGTCAGCCGGTGGGGACGCCCGCCTCCAGGTACATGGGGTGTCCCCGCTCGCGGGCGCGCAGGGCCCAGCGGAGGCGTTCGTAACGGTGCTGCGGGAGCAGTCCGGCGGCCTCGGCCTCGGTGACGAAGCGCCAGGCGCGGAGCTCCGGGCCCGGCAGCCGGATCCGCCGCGCCGCCTCCTCGGTCAGTCGGCCGCCGTCGAAGAGCAGCCTCAGCCCCCCGAACCCGGGGGGCTGAGGGGCCTCCCAGTCGACGACGAGCAGGCTCGGCACGTCGTCCAGTACGAGGCCCAGTTCCTCGGCGACCTCCCGTACGCCCGCCCGGGCGGGCGCCTCGCCGGCCTCGACGACGCCGCCCGGGAACTCCCAGCCCGCCTTGTACGTCGGATCCACCAGCAGCACGCGGTCCTGCTCGTCGAAGAACAGCACCCCGGCGGCCACGGTCTCGCGCACGGGTTCCGGGCTCTGCACGATGTCGCAGACGGGGGCGGCCTCGGTGCGGACGGCCTCGGCGATCCGCTCGGCGGTCTCCCGTGGGCTCAGGGCGCCGTTGTCGATGACGTGCGCGTCGGCGGTGAGCCAGCCGAGGGCCTGCTGGTAGACCGGGATGTGGTCGTAGGCCCACTGGCGGACGTGGAGGTCCACCTCCTGTGGGGCCCCCGGCTCCTCCCGGTTCGCGATCCGCTCCCGCAGGATCGTTTCGGCGGGGGCCAGCAGCACATGGCGCACCGGAATGCGGCGCGCCGCGAGGCCGCCGAAGATCTCGTCCCGGTACTCCTGCCGCAGCAGCGTCATCGGCACGACGAGCACGCCTCCCAGTTCGGCGAGCATCGCCGCGGCGGTGTCCACCACCAACCGGCGCCAGCTCGGCAGGTCCTGGTAGTCGGTCACCTCCGCGAGCCGTTTGCGCGGCAGCAGCACGCGCAGCGCGTCCCCGATGAACTCCGGGTCGAACAGGGTGCTGTCCGGCAGGATTCCGGCCAGTTCGCGGGCCGTGCTGGTCTTCCCGGCGCTGAATGTGCCGTTGATCCAGACAATCACGTCTACCCCTCTCCGCATGGCTCGTCCGGAGCCCCCAGTGGCTTGCCCGCACCACCCTGCCACGGAAACCCGTTAATCAGCCGAGTGCTTATCCTCAAGGTCAGAGCGCCGCCCGCTACCTCCGGAGGTTTTCCCGCCGTGGCCACCAACCGCCGCCCGTCCGACGCCCGCTACGGCAACCGGCCCACGATGAAGGACGTGGCCGCTCGCGCGGGTGTGGGCCTGAAGACGGTGTCGCGGGTGGTCAACGGCGAACCGGGCGTCACCCCCGAGACGGAGAAGCGCGTCCAGGAGGCCATCGAGGCACTCGGTTTCCGCCGCAACGACAGCGCGCGCGTGCTGCGCAAGGGCCGCACCGCCACCGTCGGACTGGTCCTGGAGGACCTCGCCGACCCCTTCTACGGCCCGTTGAACCGGGCGGTGGAAGAGGTGGCGCGGGAGCACGGGGCGCTGCTCATCAACGGTTCCAGTGCCGAGGACCCCGATCGGGAGCGGGAGTTGGCGCTCGCGCTGTGCGCCCGCCGGGTGGACGGGCTGATCGTCATCCCGGCGGGCGAGGACCACCGCTACCTGGAACCGGAGATGCGGGCGGGCGTGGCCACGGTGTTCGTGGACCGACCGGCCGGCCGGATCGACGCGGACGTGGTCCTCTCGGACAGCTTCGGCGGCTCCCGGGAGGGCGTCGCCCACCTGATCGCGGGCGGCCACCGACGGATCGGCTTCATCGGGGACCACCCGCGCATCCACACGGCGACGGAACGCCTGCGCGGCTACCGGGCGGCGATGGCGGGGGCGGGCCTGCCGGTGGCCGATTCCTGGGTCTCCCTGGGCTCCACGCACCCCGAACGGGTTTCGGCCGCGGCCCGCGCGATGCTCGGGGCCCCGGAACCGGTGACGGCCTTCTTCGCGGGCAACAACCGGGTGACGGTCACGCTGGTCCGGATCCTCGCCGCCCTGGAACACCCGGTGGCGCTGGTCGGGTTCGACGACTTCGAACTGGCCGACCTGCTGCGCCCGGGCATCACGGTGGTCGCCCAGGACCCGGCGGCCCTGGGCCGCGTCGCCACGGACCGCCTCTTCCAGCGCCTGGCGGGCGCCACCCTCCCCCCGACCCGCATCGAGCTCCCGACCCACCTGATCCCCCGCGGCTCGGGGGAACTCCCGCCGGCCGGTGGGGCATGAAACGCCGCGGGGCCCGGCCGGGGAGTTCCGGCCGGGCCCCGCAGGGGTGGATCAGGCGGTCGCCGTCAGGGTCGCCGAGCGGCGGGGGATCGCGAAGGCGTCCAGTTCGGCGCGGGTCAGGCCGGTGAGGGCGGTGACCTCCTCGGCGCCGACCGCGCCGCAGTCGAGGCCGCGGACCAGGTAGCCGGCCAGGGCCTTGGCGGTGGCGGGCTCGTCCATCACGTCGCCCTCGATCTTGGCCACATACGCCTTCAGGCGCGCGGCGGCGGCTTCGAGGCCCTCGCGGTAGAAGGTGAAGACGGCCGCGTAGCGGGTCGGGAGGTGGCCCGGGTGCATGTCCCAGCCCTGGTAGTAGGCGCGGGCCAGGGCGCGGCGGGTGAGGCCGTAGTGCAGCTTCCAGGCCTCGTGGACCTTCTCCGTGGTGCCGATCGGCAGCACGTTCGTGGAGCCGTCGGAGACGCGCACGCCGGTGCCGGCGGCCGCGACCTGCATGATCGCCTTGGCGTGGTCGGCGGCGGGGTGGTCGCTGGCCTGGTAGGCGGCGGAGACGCCGACGCAGGCGCTGTAGTCGAAGGTGCCGTAGTGCAGACCGGTGGCGCGGCCCTTCGAGGCCTCGATCATGCGGGCCACGGTGGCGGTGCCGTCGGAGGCCAGGATGGACTGGCTCGTCTCGATCTGGATCTCGAAGCCGATCCGGCCCGGGCGCAGGCCGCGGGCGGTCTCGAAGGCCTCCAGCAGCTGGACGAAGGCGGTGACCTGCTCGGCGTACGTCACCTTCGGCAGGGTCAGGACCAGGTTGTCCGGGAGGCCGCCGTGGGCGAGCAGACCGGACAGGAAGACGTCGGTGGTGCGGATGCCGCGGTCGCGGACGTTGGACTCCATGCACTTCATGCGGATGCCCATGTACGGCGCGTTGGTGCCGTTGGAGTACGCCTCGGAGATCAGGCGGGCGGCACGCGCGGCGGCCTGGTCCTCCTCCTCGTCGGAGCGGACGCCGAAGCCGTCCTCGAAGTCGACGCGGAGGTCCTCGATGGGCTCCGTGGCGAGCTTGGCGCGGACGCGGTCGTAGACCGGTACGGCCAGCTCGTCCGGGATGCCGAGTACCTTGGCGAAGGTGGCGGCGTCCGGCGCGTGCTCGTCCATGGCCGCGAGGGCCTGGTCGCCCCAGGAACGGACGGTGTCCGCGTCGAAGACGTCACCCGGCACGTAGACCGTGTGGATCGGCTGACGGGTGCCGGGGTCGCCCGGGTAGTGGCGCGCGAGTTCCGCGTCCACCGGCGCGAGGGAAGCGCTGATGCCCTCGCTGACCGCGCCTGCGAGGCTCGTCGCCACCTTCTCCTGCTGACCCATCGTGCACTCTCCTCTTTTCCGCTTCACGGAAGCTTAGATCCGCATAGCAGAATTTAGTCACGGGGTTCCGCTCCGTCAATGGTCCCTCCGCCGTCCTGGACAAACGACTCGGGGCCGCGCGGTGACAATCACCACACGGCCCCGGAGAAGTGGAGCTACGAAGAGAAGCGCAGGTCAGCCCTTGCGCGCCTTGATCTCCTCGGTCAGCTGCGGAACGACGGCGAAGAGGTCGCCGACCACGCCGTAGTCGACCAGGTCGAAGATCGGGGCCTCGGCGTCCTTGTTGATGGCCACGATGGTCTTCGAGGTCTGCATGCCGGCCCGGTGCTGGATCGCGCCGGAGATGCCGGAGGCGATGTACAGCTGCGGGGAGACCGACTTGCCGGTCTGGCCGACCTGGTTCGAGTGCGGGTACCAGCCGGCGTCGACGGCGGCGCGCGAGGCACCGACGGCCGCACCGAGGGAGTCCGCGAGGTCCTCGATGATGTGGAAGTTCTCGGCACCGTTGACGCCGCGGCCGCCGGAGACCACGATCGCGGCCTCGGTCAGCTCGGGGCGGCCGGTCGACTCGCGCGGGGTGCGGGAGGTGATCTTGGTGCCGGTGGCCAGGGCGCCGAAGGTGACGGCGAGCGCCTCGACGGCGCCGGCGGCCGGAGCGGCCTCGACCGGGGCCGAGTTCGGCTTCACGGTGATGACCGGGGTGCCCTTGGAGACACGGGACTTGGTGGTGAACGACGCGGCGAAGGCGGACTGCGTCGCGACCGGGCCCTCGTCACCCGCCTCCAGGTCGGTGGCGTCGGTGATGATGCCGGAGCCGATGCGCACGGCCAGGCGGGCGGCGATCTCCTTGCCCTCGGCGGAGGACGGAACGAGCACGGCGGCCGGGGAAACGGCGTCGTACGCGGCCTGGAGGGCGTCGACCTTGGGGACGACGAGGTACTCGGCGAACTCGGGGGCGTCGGCCGTGAGGACCTTGACGGCACCGTGCTCGGCGAGGGTGGCGGCGGTGTCGGCGGCGCCGGCACCCAGGGCGACGGCCACGGGCTCGCCGATGCGGCGGGCCAGCGTCAGCAGCTCGAGGGTGGGCTTGCGGACGGCGCCGTCCACGTGGTCGACGTAGACGAGAACTTCAGCCATGGGACTGCTCTCCTGCTTTTGCGAAGTGTCTGGGGACTGTGAGGGGTTGGCCGAAGCTCTTAGATGAACTTCTGGCCGGCCAGGAACTCGGCCAGCTGCTTGCCGCCCTCGCCCTCGTCCTTGACGATCGTGCCGGCGGTGCGCGCCGGACGCTGCGCCGCGGAGTCGACCACGGTCCAGGAGCCCTCGAGACCGACCTCGTCGGCCTCGATCTCCAGCTCCTCCAGGTCCCAGGACTCCACCGGCTTCTTCTTGGCGGCCATGATGCCCTTGAAGGACGGGTAGCGGGCCTCGCCCGACTGGTCCGTCACCGAGACGAGCGCGGGGAGGGAGGCCTCCAGCTGCTCGCTCGCGGTGTCGCCGTCACGGCGGCCGGTCACGACGCCGTCCTCGACCTTGACCTCGGAGAGCAGGGTGACCTGCGGGACGCCCAGGCGCTCGGCCAGGATCGCCGGCAGCACGCCCATGGTGCCGTCGGTCGACGCCATGCCCGTGATGACCAGGTCGTAACCGGCCTTCTCGACGGCCTTGGCGAGCACCAGCGAGGTGGCCATGACGTCGGAGCCGTTCAGGTCGTCGTCCTCGACGTGGATGGCCTTGTCGGCGCCCATCGAAAGCGCCTTGCGCAGCGCGTCCTTGGCGTCCTCGGGGCCCACCGTCAGGACGGTGATCTCGGCGTCGTCGGCCTCATCGGCGATCTGCAGCGCCTGCTCGACGGCGTACTCGTCGAGCTCCGACAGCAGGCCGTCGACGTCGTCGCGGTCGACGGTCAGGTCATCGCCGAAGTGCCGGTCGCCGGTGGCGTCGGGCACGTACTTCACACAGACAACGATCCTCAGGCTCACGCCGGCTCTCCTACCGCATCGTCTTTTTCTGGTACCGCCTTGTGCAGGCAGCATAGGCGCCTTGTCGGGCGGATCCCGGTCGGGGCGGCCCGCGCTCCGAAGGGAATGTTACTCGTCAGTACACCTTGGGTTCCGCCAACCCGCAAGGCCGGTGAACTGTGATCTGTCCAACGCCGGGCAACTGCTCCCAACAGGGACGATTCAGTCGCGCAAGGCGTTGAAGCGTCCTTGGTGGTACAGGAGGGGCCGGCCCGCGCCGGTCGGATCACCCGCCGGGTCCCCGGCGACCGCCTCCGCGATGATCACACGGTGCTCTCCGGCGGGCACGCGCGCCACCACCCGGCAGACCAGCCACGCCAGTACGCCGTCCAGCACGGGGACGCCGTGCGGCCCGAGCCTCCAGTCGGTCGCCGGGCCGAAGCGGTCGGCTCCGCTGCGGGCGAACAGGCCCGCCAGCTCCCTCTGGTGCTCGCCGAGTATGTGGACGCCGAGGTACTCGCTGTCGCGCACCGCGGGCCAGCTGGAGGAGCCGGTGCCGGTCGTGAAGGACAGCAGCGGCGGCTCGGCGGAAACGGAATTGAGCGAGGTCGCGGTGAAGCCGACCGGGCGCGCACCGTCCGCGGCGGTGATCACGGCGACGCCGGCGGCGTGCCGGCGGAAGACGGAGCGCAGGAGGTCGGGCGAGCCCGGGAGGGCGGCCGCGAGGCCGGGGGAGGGTGCCGTCGGGGCGGTCATGAGTCTTCCTTCTGCCGCGGCGAACGCGGGCACGGGTCGGGGATCAGGGGTCGGGGCGTTCACTGATCCCAACAGCGCGCGCTCGCGTGGCGGACGAGGTCTATGTGGACCCGGCCGAAGAGCAGGAGTTCGTACCGCATGCCGCCAGCCTGGCGATCTCCCGTGTACACAGTCAAGCGAGACGAGACAGATGTCAGGCGCGTCACGCTGCGTGCGGGCGCGCGCACCGGCGCGTCCGGGTCTCGCCGGCGCCCCGGTTCCCCGTCATACGGCGGCTCCCAGGGCCGCGATGACGTCCACCTTGCGGGGCATCCCGGCCGCCCGGCGCACCTCCCGACCCGCCGCGTCGAGCACGAGCACGGTCGGGGTCTTCTCGATCCCGAGGGCCCGTACGAGGTCCAACCGCTCCTCGGCGTCGATCTCGATGTGCGCGACCCCCTCCACCATCGCCGCGACCTCGGCGAGGATCCGCCGGGTGGCCCGGCACGGCTGGCAGAACGCGCTGGAGAACTGCACCAGGCTGGCCCGCTCCCCCAGTGCGACGCCGAGCTCCGCCACGCCGAGCTCCGCCGCACCCGATCCCGCCGCACCCGATCCCGTCACAACCGGCCCCGTCGACCCGTCCGCCCGCCCGAGCACCCGTACTCCCGTCTCACGTCCGTCTTCGTCCGCGCACATCATCCCCGTACGCTCGTACGAGGATCGGAGCGCTGCCCGGACCTGCGCAATTCCCGGCGTGACGAGAATCTCCCCGGGCGCGCCCGTCTGGACTGGCCAGCAGCCCGCGTATGGGGCACGATCCCCCATGGCCGCGTACCTACGCTGCCGTAACTTCCGGCCGGGAGCACCTCCCCAGGCAGAAAGCGGGGTTCCGCACCATGGCTGAGCTCGTCTACCCCCCGGTGATCGGCGCCGCGCACACGTTGTTCCGGGCGCTCGACATCCGCATCGACATGAAGGGCACCGAGAACATCCCGCGCAAGGGCGGGGCGGTCCTGGTGTCGAACCACATCGGATACCTCGACTTCATCTTCGCCGGTCTGACCGCGCGGCCGCAGAAGCGGCTCGTGCGCTTCATGGCGAAGGAATCGGTCTTCCGGCACCGGGTGTCGGGCCCGCTGATGCGCGCCATGAAGCACATCCCGGTCGACCGCGCGCAGGGCGAGACCGCCTACCAGCACGCCCTCGAATCGCTGCGCTCCGGTGAGATCATCGGGGTCTTCCCCGAAGCGACGATCTCCCAGTCGTTCACCCTCAAGAGCTTCAAGTCGGGTGCGGCCCGCATGGCGCAGGAAGCCGGGGTCCCGCTGATCCCGGTGGCCCTGTGGGGCACCCAGCGCCTGTGGACCAAGGGGCGTCCGAAGGACCTCAAGCGCAGCCACATCCCGGTGACGATGCGCGTGGGCGAGCCGATCGAGGCGCCCTCCGACCAGTACGCCGGCGCGATCACGCGCAGGCTGCGCGAGCGGGTGCAGGAACTGCTCGAATCGGCGCAGCGCGCCTATCCGGCCAAGCCGAAGGACGCCGCCGACTCGTGGTGGCTCCCGGCGCACCTGGGCGGCACGGCCCCGACCGCCGCCGAGGTCAAGGACCGGGGCTGACCCCGCCGACACCGTGAGCGACGGCCTCCGGGACCACCAGCCGGTCCCGGGGGCCGTCGGCATGCCGTCCGCCGGCCCCGTCAGTTGGGGTTCTCGGCGTGCGTCAGGGTCTCCCAGGCCTCGAAGTGGTTCTCGGTGCCCGCGGGGCGCCGCCCCTCGGTGAGCCTGCGGGTCTTTTCCATGGCGACGCCGAGCCGGGTGTGCAGGGCGTTGTAACCGACCTCGGTGGCCGGGCCGATGCCCTTGGTCAGGCTCCCGCCGCACAGCCAGGACGGCACGGGCTCGCCGAGTTCGTACGTGGCGTGGAATCCGAGGGCGTGCCGGAAGCGGTCCTTGAACTGCGGGTAGAGGTCGCGGCCCTGGATCCGTGAGGTCTCGGCGACGTGCATGGCGGCCGCGATGCCCATGCCGGTGTGGCCGAAGTCCCGGCAGGTCTCCTGGGCGAGGCCGTCCACGAAGGTGCTCTGGCCGTGCCAGTAGTCGATCAGCTCGCCGCGGGTGTCGATGTTCGAACGCGGCGGGTAGACGGGCTGTGCCCCGTCCGAGGCCAGGTAGAAGTAGGCGGGGACGCGGCCGAGGTAGATGCCCATCGCCTTGTCGTAGCTCGCGCGGTCGTCGAGGTGGACGGAGATGCCGACGGCCGCGTCCATCATGATCAGTTCCCAGTTGCCGTTGCTGTTCGGCCTGCCGCCGATCACCTCGGGCAGGTACACCTCGCGCAGCATGCCGGCGAAGCGCCCCTGGTTCGGCCAGCCGCCGGTGTAGGTGTGCTTGATGATCTCGGCCGCGCGGGGCCAGGTGGAGCCGGCCCAGCCGCTCTGCAGCGGCGCGTTGCTGTTGGTGTGGTCCTTGACGACCGCGGACCAGGCGTCCATCAGCTCGATGGCCTTCCGCGCGTGCGCGGGGTCCTTGGTGACGTACCAGGCGAGTGCGTGCGTGTAGGCCGCGATGGCGTCCTCGCGCTCGTCCGAGCAGCCGATGTCCGGGTTCGAGTACGAGCCGCATTCGACGACCGCGCGCGGCTTGGCGGTGCGGGTCGCGGAGGCGTACTTGCTCGCGAGCATCTGGTCGTACGCCGCCTTCCACGGCTGTCGGCCGGCCTGCACCTGGGTGCGTACGAACTCCAGCTGGGCGCGGCTGTTGAGGACTCCGGGGTGTGCGAACTGCGCGGGTGCGGCTCGGACTTCGGGCGCGGCCGGGGCCGCGGGCGCTGCCTGTGTGGGGGCGGGGAGCACGGTCACGGCCAGGCCGAGGGCCAGGGCGGCGAGTCCTGCGGGGATTCCGAAACGCATGGGGGGCCTTCCGGTGGGAGGGGTTCCGGTAGGCCGAAGATACTCATGCACATGCCAAGTCGACAACGATATCCGACAAGAAGGTTTCCTATCAGCGGCCCCGGCGGGGCGCCCGCGGTCAGCCCTCGCGCTTGCGACGGCGGTGGGCCGCGACCCTCTCGCGGGTGGCGCACGTGGTGGAGCAGTACCGGCGGGCACTGCCCGGTCCGGTGGCCAGGAAGAACCGCCCGCAGCCCGTGGCGGCGCAGGCCCCCCAGGCGATCCGCCCGTACTCGGTGAGCAGCCCGGCGAGCGCGAGGGCGCCGGAGGCCAGGAACCAATCACCCCAGCCGGCCCCCTCGCCCCGGTCCACGTGCAGGTGCCAGGGGTGGCCGTCGTGCCGGGTCAGCCGGGGCCGGGTGGCACACTCCGCGAACAGCGCGTTGAGCGCCTCGGCCGCCCGGTCCATGTCGCCTTCGGCGAGCACCTCCCCCATCCGCCGCGCCGCGGCCCGCAGTTGCGCCGCGTCCGCCTCGGTGAAGGCCTCCTCGGTGAGATCGGCCGGGCGTTCCCCGTGCCCGGCGAGCAGCTCCGCGAGGGCGGCGCGCGGCAGGTCGGGGGTGGCGCGGACCGCCTCCGCGAGGTCGATCAGCCGCCGGGCCGCCGAAAAACCCCGTCCGGAGTCCACCATGCCTGGATCCTTTCCCCGTACACTCGAATGACGTAACGTCTTGTCCACTTATCACGTTACACAACGCGGGGGGCCGGAATGGGCGGGTTCGGGCGCTACCTGGCGGCGGCACTGGCCGCGCGGTTCGCCAACGAGGGCATGGGCATGGCCGTGGTGCTGCTCGCCCTGGAGCGCACCGGGAGCGCGGCGCACGGGGCGTTCGTCCTGACGGCCTGGCTGGTGCCGAACGTGTTGGCGGCCCCGCTCGCGGGCGCCGCCGCGGCCCGGACCCGCAGGCCGCGACTCTTCCACGTGGGCGCGCTGGCCGGATTCACGGCAGCCGTGGCGTCCCTGTCCGTGCTGCTGGGCCGGGCCCCGGAGCCGCTGGTGTTCGCGGTGGCGGTGCTCGGCGGGACCTGCGGGCCGATGGTGACGGGCGGCCTGTCCAGCCTCGTCACCGGGCTGGTCCCGGCGGGACCCGGGCGGGACCGGGCGTACGGCTGGGACGCCTCGACCTACAACGCCGCGGCGGTCACCGCCCCGGCGGTGGTGAGCCTCGTCGCGGCGACGGCGTCGGCCGGGCCGGCGATGGGAGTCCTGGCGGGGGCCGCGGCGCTGGCGGCGGCGCTGGCCGCGACCCTCCCGTACGAGGAGCGGGCCGCGGGCGCCGCGCCCCTCGGCGCCCTGGCCGGAGCGGCCGCGGGCCTCGCGGCGCTGTGGCGGGTTCGGGAGCTGCGCGCGGTCACGGCGGCCACGACGCTGGCGTTCGTCGGCATAGGCTCGCTCACCACCACCTCGGTGCTGTTGGCCACCGGGCTCGGCAGCCCGGGCGCCGGGGGCGTCCTGATGACGGCCTTCGCGGTGGGCGCGCTGGCGGGCTCGCTCACGCTGGGCCGGATGACGTCGGTGGCGCCCGGCCGACTGGTGCGCTGGGCGATGGCCGGTACGGGGGTGGGCCTGACGGCGGCGGCGTTCACGCCCTCCGTCGCGCTCACGGCGACGCTGTTCGCGGTGGCCGGGGTGTGCGACGGGCCGCTGCTCACGGCGACCCTGCGGATCCGCGCGGAGTACGCACCGGACGGGGTGCGGACGCAGGTGTTCACGCTGGGGGCGGGGCTGAAGATGACGGCCGCGTCGGCCGGGGCGGCCCTCGTGGGGCTCGCGGCCGACGCACCGGCGGGGCTGCTGCTGACCGGGATCGCCGGACTTCAGTTCGCGGCGGCGCTGGTGCACGTGCTGACGGTGGGGCGCGGGCCCGCGCCCGTCGGGGCGGTTACAGAGCCGTCGGCAGGTTTCGCCACAGCTCCGGCCGGTCGGCGGAGTGCCGGAGCGCCTTGAGGGTGGCCGGGTGCGGGACCGCGTACAGCTCGGGGTGGTCGATCTCGCCGAGCTCGGGCCGTACGGGGAACGCCAGTCGCTCGGTGTCCAGGCTGAACTGCGCGTCCACGCCGGGCTTGTTGCCCCGGGGGTCGACCCGGGACCAGCGCTCGCGGCCGGGCAGCCGGAGGGCGACCAGCCCGTGGATCACCGCGTTCGTCCCCCCGGGGCAAGCCCCGGCTCCACCGGAGCAGCTGTCGCTGCACGAATGATCGTCCGCGAGGAGTTGGTAGCAAAGGCCCGCAGGGATGCCCTGGGCCCTCAGCAGGGCGACGAGGGCGTGGGATTTGGCGTAGCAGATGCCGTTGCGCGTGGCGATGACGTCGGAGGCGCGCCAGGAGACCCGCAGGTCCCCGGAATCGGCCGAGTGGGGGATGGTGTCGCGGACGAACTCGAAGGCCGCCTTGGCGTATGAGTATGCATCGCCGGTGGCGGACCAGAGGGCGTCGGCGGTTTCCTGCACCAGGGGGTGCCAGTGATCGATCGCTTCATCCGATGCCAGATAGGCGTGGATATCGGGGTTCTGTTGGATCAGCTGCATGCGCCGGAGCATAGACAGACCCCCTACCGAAGATCAATAGATTTTCGGTAGGGGGTATATCTATGCAGAGAGAGCCATGGCCTGGATCAGCGGGCCATCTCTTCCTTCAGGGCCTGGAGGAAGGCGTCGACGTCCTCTTCCTGAGTGTCGTAACTGCACATCCAGCGGACGTCTCCGGCGCTCTCGTCCCAGAAGTAGAAGCGGAAACGCTTCTGCAGTCGCAGGGACACCTCGTGCGGCAGCCTCGCGAACACCCCGTTCGCCTGCACCGGGTAGAGGATCTCCACGCCGTCGGTCTCACGAACGCCCGCCGCCAGGCGCTGGGCCATGGCATTGGCGTGCCGGGCGTTGCGCAGCCACAGGTCCTTCGCGAGCAGGGCCTCCAACTGCACCGACACGAAGCGCATCTTGGACGCGAGCTGCATCGACATCTTGCGGACGTGCTTCATCTGCCGGACCGCATCCGGGTTCAGCACCACCACGGCCTCACCGAACATCATGCCGTTCTTCGTGCCGCCGTACGACAGCACGTCCACGCCGACCGCGTTGGTGAAGGCGCGCATCGGTACGTCGAGCGAGGCCGCGGCGTTGGCTATGCGGGCGCCGTCGAGGTGCACCTTCATGCCCTTGGCGTGCGCGTGCTCGCAGATCGCGCGGATCTCGTCGACCGTGTAGACCGTGCCGAGCTCGGTGTTCTGGGTGATCGACACGACCTGCGGCATGGCACGGTGCTCGTCCTCCCAGCCCCAGGCCTGCCGGTCGATGAGCTCGGGGGTGAGCTTCCCGTCCGGCGTCGGGACGGTGAGCAGCTTGATGCCCGCCATCCGTTCGGGCGCGCCGCCCTCGTCGACGTTGATGTGCGCCGTCTCGGCGCAGACCACGGCGCCCCAGCGGTCCGTCATCGCCTGGAGGGCGGTGACGTTCGCGCCGGTGCCGTTGAAGACCGGGAAGGCTTCCGCGTACGGGCCGAAGTGGCTGCGGAAGACCTTCTGCAGGTGTTCGGTGTACTCGTCGTCGCCGTAGGAGACCTGGTGGCCGCCGTTGGCGAGCGCCACGGCGGCCAGGACCTCCGGGTGCACCCCCGCGTAGTTGTCGCTCGCGAACCCGCGCACGGCGGGGTCGTGGTGGCGGCGGGCGTCGGTCTTCCCTGTTTCGGTTCTCACGGTTGCGGAGTGAGCCACAGACGCTGTCCGTTCACATCGATTGCGGACCGCTCCCAGACGCCGGCGATGGCCTCGGCCAGCTCCTTCACGTCGGTGAAGCCCGCGAACTTCGCATTGGGACGCTCGGCGCGCATCGCGTCGTGCACCAGTGCCTTGATCACCAGGATCGCAGCCGCGGCGCCCGGGCCCTCGTCCCCGCCGATCTTGCGGAAGGAGTCGGCCATGGCGAGCGTCCACGCCTCGGCCGCCGCCTTGCCCGCGTTGTACGCGGCGTTGTTGGCGACCGGCTTGTGCGCACCGGACTGGCTGACCAGGACGAAACGGCCGCGGTCGCTGCGCAGCAGTCCGTCGTGGAAGGCGAGCGAGGTGTGCTGGACGGTGCGGATGAGGAGCTTCTCCAGGAAGTCCCAGTCCGCGAGGTCGACGTCGGTGAACGTCTTGCTGCCGCGCCAGCCGCCGACGAGGTGGACCAGGCCGTCGACGCGGCCGAACTCCTTCTCGATCTGCTCGGCCCAGGCCTTGGTGGCGTCCAGGTCGAGCAGGTCCACGGTGTCACCGGTGATGGTGGCGCCACCGTGGGCGTAGCGCGCCGCGTCCACGGCCTCCGCCAGCCGTGCCGGATCGGCGTCGGAGGCGACGACGGTCGCCCCCGCCTCGGCGAGGCGGAGCAGGGTGGCGCGGCCGGCGGGCCCGCCGGCCCCGGCCACCGCCACCACCGCTCCGTGCAGCTTTCCGTTGTTGCCGTTCCCGGAGCCGTTCATCTGTGCAGCCTCCTGTGGGCGAGCGCTCACGCGGCGGCTCGCTCGGCCTGATCGGCGTTGAGGGCGGTGATGCCCTTGGTGGAGGCGATCGTTCCCTTGAGCTTCTTGGCGAGCGCCTCAAAGAACATGCTCAGGGGAAACTCGTCCGGAAGCACGTCGTCCACCAGCTTGCGCGGCGGCTGCGTCAGGTCGAGGGCGTCGGCGCCCTTGGCCCACTTGGAGCCCGGGTGCGGGGCGAGGTAGGTCGAGACCAGCTCGTACGCCTTGAACCAGTGCACGAGCTTCGGACGGTCGATGCCCGCCCGGTAGAGCTCCTCGATCTCGGCGCACAGCTGGTTGGTGACCTGCGGGGCACGCATCCAGTCGATCTTCAGCTTGTTGTCCGTCCAGCGCACGACGTCGTGCTTGTGGAGGTACGCGAAGAGCAGCTGACCGCCGAGACCGTCGTAGTTGCGGTTGCGGTCGCCGGAGACGGGGAAGCGGAACATCCGGTCGAAGAGGACGGCGTACTGCACGTCACGACCGTGCTCGTTGCCCTCGGACTCCAGCTTCACGGCCTCCTTGAAGGCGGTGAGGTCGCAGCGCAGCTCCTCCAGGCCGTACATCCAGAACGGCTGGCGCTGCTTGATCATGAAGGGGTCGAACGGCAGGTCGCCGTGGCTGTGGGTGCGGTCGTGGACCATGTCCCACAGGACGAACGCCTTCTCGCAGCGCTCCTGGTCGGTGACCATCGCGGCGATGTCGGCGGGCAGCTCGACACCGAGGATCTCGACGGCGGCCGTGGTGACCTTGCGGAAGCGCGCGGCCTCGCGGTCGCAGAAGATGCCGCCCCAGGTGAAGCGCTCGGGGGCCTCGCGCACGGCGATGGTCTCCGGGAAGAGCACGGCGGAGTGGGTGTCGTAGCCCGCGGTGAAGTCCTCGAAGGTGATGCCGAGGAAGAGCGGGTTGTCGTACCGGGTGCGCTCCAGCTCGGAGAGCCACTCGGGCCACACCATCTTCAGCGCGACGGCTTCCAGGTTGCGGTCCGGGTTGCCGTTCTGCGTGTACATGGGGAAGACGACGAGGTGCTGGAGCCCGTCGGCGCGCTCGGCGGCCGGGTGGAAGGCCAGCAGCGAGTCGAGGAAGTCCGGCACCTGGAAGCCGGCCGCGGCCCACTTGCGGAGGTCGGCGACGAGGGCCTCGTGGTACGCCGTGGCGTGCGGGAGCAGCGGGGAGAGCTCCTCGACGGCGCGGATCACGCGGCCGACGGCGGCTTCGGCCGTGTGCTGGGCGGGTGCGCCCTCGGCCTCGAAGTCGATCGACCCGTCCTTGGACTGCCAGGGGCGGATCTCCTCCACGGCGGCCTTGAGCTCGGGCCACGCCGGGTGGTCGACCACCCGCGCCCCGGCGGTTATTGCGGCCCCGCCGATGCCCGGCACAAGAGTTTCCGTCATGTCACTTCCTCCACAGGAGAACCTCACGTCAAGGCAGCGTATGCATATGAGGCTCTCCCGTTCAAGAGGTGAAGCGGGAAATTATCCTGCGTCACCCCCCGCTTCACCGGAAGTCTTCCCGTTCGAAAGGGTGGAACGTATGGCTCCGCCCAACCCGTCCAACACGGCGCGGGCCACCGGCAATACGCCCGCCAGTGCCAGGAAGCCGTGGAACAGCCCGGGACGGACGTCGAGGACCGAAGTGATCCCGGTCTCGTTCAGCCGCCGGTGGTACGCCACGCCCTCGTCCCGCAGCGGATCGCATCCGGCGACGACCACGTGGGCCGGCGGCAGCCCTGCCGGGTCCGCGCGGACCGGCGAGGCCAGGGGATCGTCCGGGCGGCCGTCCGGCCCGAGGTACTGCGCCCAGAACCAGCGCATGTGCGCGGCGGTCAGGAAGCAGCCCTCGGCGTCGGCCCGGTACGAGGCGCTGTCCTGGGCGGCGTCCAGGGCGGGGTAGACCAGCACCTGGAGCGCGACGGCCGGTCCCCCGCGCTCGCGCGAGAGCAGCAGGGACGCGGCGGCGAGGTTGCCGCCCGAGCTGTCCCCGGCGACCACCAGGGCCTCCGGGGCGCCCCCGAGCTCGTCGAGGTGGGCGCCGGCCCAGCACAGGACCGCGTGGACGTCCTCCAGGGCGGCCGGGAAGCGGTGCTCGGGGGCCCTGCGGTAGTCGACGGAGACGACGGCGGCGCCGGCCGCGCGGGAGATGTTGCGGGCGGTGGTGTCGTGGGTGTCGAGGTCGCCGAGCACCCAGCCCCCGCCGTGGCTGAAGACCACGGTCGGACGGGGGCCGGGCCACCGCTCCGGGTCGGGGAGGTAGACCCGTACGGGGACCGGCGGGGCCCCCGGCGGCCCCGGGACGCTCCGGTCCTCCACGGCCCCGACCCGGGGCCGCGCGGCGGCCGGGCGCGGCGCGGCCGCGAGGATCCGCCGCGCCTCGTCGGCGTCGGTGACCCGCCCGCCGAGGTCGGGGAAGCCGGCGGCGAGGGCGTCGAGGTAGGGCCGCGCGGCCGGGTCGAGCCGCGCGGCGGGGGCGAGCGGGGCGTCGGGCCCCGGGCGGACGGAGGCGGGCGCGGGGCCGCCGGCGGACGTCGGGCAGGCGGAGGCGGGCGTCGGGCCGACGCAGGCGGGCACGGGAGAGGCGGAGGCGGGCTCCGGGCCGGACACGGCGGTCCGCGCTCGGGCCTCGGCGGCGGGCTCGCGCATCACGCCCCCCGGAAGTGCGGGATGACCTTCTCGCCCCACTGGCGCAGGGTCTCCAGGCAGGCCTCCTGCTCCACCGTGCCCATCTGGATCAGGCACATGATCTCGTCGGCCCCCGCCGCCCTGAGCCGCTCCGCGTACGCGATGGCGTCGTCCGCGTTCCCGTAGGCGTGGTCGGCGTTGAAGGTGGCGGTGGAGTTGGGCCGCACCGGGATGTCCAGCTCGTGCAGCCGGGCCACCACCTGCTCGGCGGCCCGGCGCATCTCCGCGGCCTCGTCGGCCCCCGCCACCACCGCCTCGTCCGGGATGCCCGCCCCGCCGTACCAGTGGCCGATGGACTGCGCGAAGAACCGCTGGCCCCGGATGCCGATCCGCCGCGCCTCCTCCCGGTCGTCGAGGACGATGGTCGGGCAGAGCACGGAGAAGTGGTCGTTGACGACGGTGGAGACGAACCGGCTGCCGTCCCGCCCGGCGACCGCCGCGTCGTAGACGCTCCGCATCCCCGCGATCGACTCGGGTCCGGCGAAGCCCATCACCAGGGCCCCGATCCCCAGCTCGGCGGCCTGCACGAGGGTCTCGCCCCGGCTGCACGCGAGGAAGAGCGGCGGATGCGGCGTCTGCTTCGGCCTCGGCAGGATCGGGTGCGGATCGATGTCGATCAGCTCGCCGTGGTACTCCAGTTCCTCCTCCTGCCAGGCCTTGCCGATGATCCGCAGGGCCTCCTCGACCTCCGCCGTGGTCCGCTCCCGGTCCACCCCGCACAGCGAGGTCTCCTGCTCGGTGCCCCCGCGCCCGGCCCCGAGGTCGAGCCGCCCGCCCGAGAGGAGGTCGAGCATGGCGGCCCGCTCGGCGACCCGCGCCGGATGGTTGAAGTTGAAGGGCATGCACACGACGCCGTGCCCGATGCGTATGGTGTTCGTCCTGGCCGCGACCCAGGTCAGGAATATCTCGGGGGCACTCATGTGTGCGTACCACTTGAGCGAGTGGTGCTCCACGGCCCAGATCCGGTCGAAGCCCATGCGCTCGGCCAGCACGGCCTGCTCGACGCAGTCGTGGATGACCTGGTGCTCCCGTTCCACCGTCGGGTCGGCAAGCTGAGCTTCGAAGATCACGGAGAATTTCACTGTGCCTCCAGGGTTGCGTCCGGTGCCTGGCCTCACTTCAATTCGAAATATGACTAGTAGTCAGGAGCCGAAGAAGCAAGAGCTGCCGCCGACCGCGTGGGCCATGCTCGGTTTGCTCTCCTTCCCGGGGGAGCGGACCGGCTACGAGTTGAAGAAGTGGGCGGACTCCTCCCTGCGCTTCTTCTACTGGTCGCCCGCGATCAGCCAGATCTACGCGGAACTGCGCCGCCTGGAGGAGCTGGGTTACGCGTCCTCCGCGCGCTCGGGGCCCGAGGAGGCGCGGGCCAAGCGGCGCTACGCCATCACCGACGCCGGCCGCGAGGCGCTCGCCGGTTGGGCCGCCGACACCGCCGAGGCCGGCCCGCCGGTGCTCAAGCACGGGCTGCTCCTGCGGATCTGGCTCGGTCACCTCGCCGAACCGGAGCGGCTGCGCGCGATGGTCGCCGAACACATCGAGCGCACCCGGGGTGAACTGGCCGCCGTGCGCGAGGCCATGGAGCACGCGGCCGACGTACCGGAATGGGCGTTCCCCACCCTCGCGCTGCGCTGGAGCGAGCGTCAGCACCTCGCGGAACTGGAATTGGCGCAGGCCCTGCTCACCGACCTGGCGGAGCTCGACGCGGCCGCTCCGACAGCCGGTCCGGCCGGTCGTCAAGCCGATGGGGACGCGCCCACGCCCGGGTGACGCGATCACGCCGCCGGCGGCCGCGAAGGACCGTACGACCCGTGCGGGAAGCGGCCGGAGCGCCGCGTTCAGGGCCTTGCACGGGCGGTCCCTTCGCGCGGCGGGCGCACTAGCATGCGTCCTCATCGCGCGGGGCCGGTCGGGACACCGCGACCGCGCGCGAAGCCGCCGTCGACGGAAGCGAGAGAACCTTGACTTTCCTCACCATCGGTCACCGCGGGGTCATGGGTGTCGAACCGGAGAACACCCTGCGGTCCTACCTGCGAGCGGAACGTTCGGGCATGGACGTCATCGCCCTCGACCTGCGACTGAGCAAGGACGGCGCCCTCGTCGCCCTGCACGACCCCGAGGTGGACCGGACCACCGACGGTTCGGGCGCCGTCGCCGATCTGACCCTGGCCGAACTGCGCGGGCTCGACGCCGGGCAGGGCGAGCCCGTGCCGGTCTTCGAGGAGGTCCTGGACGCGGTCCGGACCCCCCTCCAGGTCTCCGTACGGGAGCACCCGGCGGTCGGGCCGCTCGCTGAGCTGCTGCTGCGCCGCGACCTGACCGGGCGGGTGGAGGTCGCTTCCTTCGACGACGAAGCGCTCGGCGAGATGGCGCGGCTGGTACCGGGCGTGCGGACCACCTTGTACGCGGACCACCCGCAGGCAGCACGCAGGCCTCTCGTGGACCGCGCCTTGGCCATCGGCGCGGGGACCGTCGCCCTGGACATCCGAGAACTCCCCCTGGCGACGGTCGAGGACGCGCACGCGGCCGGACTGCGGGTCGTCGGCAGGGAGGTGGACACCTTGGACCTGCTGCGGCTCGCCCGGGCGCTGGGCCTGGACGGCGCCGTGACCCGCTTCCCGGAGATCCGCAGCACGGGCCGCTTCACCGCCTGACGGGACGCCCTGCGGCGTCCTACAGCGGCTTGACCAGCAGTTCGAAGGCCAGGTCGTCGCGGAGCGGGACGCCGAAGCGCTCGTCGCCGTAGGGGAAGGGGCTCAGTTCGCCGGTGCGCCGGTAGCCGCGGCGCACGTAGTAGGCGATGAGCTCCTCCCGTACGTTCACCACCGTCATCCGCATCTCGCGGACGCCCCACGCTTCGCGGGCCCGGCGTTCGGCCTCGGCCAGGATCTCCTTGCCGAGGCCGCCGCCCTGAAGGCCGGGGCGGACGGCGAACATGCCGAAGTAGGCGTGGTCGCCCCGGTGTTCGAGGTGGCAGCAGGCGACCATCTCGTCCGCGCGCTCGACGACGAGCAGGGTGCCCTCGGGGGCGTTGACGATCTGGCGGACCCCGTCCTCGTCCGTGCGCTGGCCCTCCAGGTAGTCCGCCTCGGTGGTCCAGCCACCGCGGCTGGTCTCACCGCGGTACGCCGACTCGACGAGCGCCACCAACTCGGACACGTCCGCCTCCCCGGCGTCACGGAAACTGAGGGGGGCGGGCTGTGCGGTCGACATCGGGCGCTCCGTTCTGTGCGGCGTTCTGTGCGGGCGTTCTGTGCGGCGTTCCGCGCGGTGGCATATGACATGCCGGTCAGCGCACCGAGAGCCTAACCCGGGACCGCGTGAGGACGCCGTGAGGCGGGAATCCCTTCCCCTGTACGTCTCTTCGGTGACGCCGGAGAGCGCCGACGCCCCGGGGGTTGTGCCGTGCACGGTTCCGCCATGTCCCTCCCCGTCTCCGTCTCCGCCTGGCTGCTGGTGCTGCTGTGCGCGGTGAGCGGCGCGTACTGCCTGGGGCGGGTGCGCAGAGCGGGTGGCGCCGCGGCCGGGGAGGCCGTGATGGGCTTCGGCATGGCGTTGATGGCGGTTCCGCTCGGGCACGGCGACGGGTGGCGGGCCACGGCCCTGGCGCTGGTGTTCTGCGCCACGGCCCTGCACGCCGTGTGGCTGCTGCGCCAGGGGGCGCACCACGCCCACCACCTGGTGGGTGCGCTGACGATGGTCTACATGGCGGTGACGGCCGGGTACGGAGCCGGATCCGGGCACGGCGGCGGGCTTCCGCTGCTGACGGGGGTGCTGCTCCTCTACTACGCGGGCTACGTGGTCCTCGGCGGGGCACGCCTGATCACGGCGGGTACCACGTCGGGCACCACGGTCCACCACCCGGCCGGTGCCGGGACCTCGGGGTCTACGGGTCCGACGGGGCCGACGGGGTCCGCCGAGCTGACCCGGGCCTGCCGACTGGCCATGGGAATGGGGATGTTGGCCATGCTGCTCGCCATGTGAGGGTGCGGGACGACGTGTCCTGCGTCACCAATGTCCCGAGGCCTTACCCGCAGGTAGCCCTCGCTCATAGGGTGAAGACCATGATGGTCCCCGCCGCACTGCTGCTGCTCGGCGCCCTGACCGCGGTGCTCGCTCCCCGCCTGCTGGCCCGGGCCCGATGGCCCGAACGAGAACCGGTCGTCGCCCTGTGGGTGTGGCAGTGCGTGGTCGGCGCGGTGCTCCTGTGCTTCGGGCTGTCGATGCTGCTGAGCGCGGCGGCCGCCTGGCAGGCGGTCCGCGGGTGGCTCTTCGCCTCCGCCCCGCACGGGGTGGTCGACGCCTACGCCCTCGGCTCGTCGGGCGGTCCCTGGGCCGCCGGTACGGCGCTCGCGCTGGCGGGCGGCGCCCTGTGGACGGGGGCGATGCTGACGCGGGAGGTGCTGCGGGCACGGGCCCGACGGCGCGCGCAGGGCAGCGAACTGCTGGTGCGGGCCCCGCTGCTGCCCGGGGAGGACCCGGTGGGCGCGCGGCTCGTCGTACTGGAGGGCCCTCGGCCGGACGCGTGGTGGCTGCCGGGTACGGCGCCGCGGCTCGTGGTGACCACGGCGGCGCTCGGCCGGCTGAAGGGGAGCCAGCTGGACGCCGTACTGGCGCACGAGCAGAGCCACACGGCGGCCCGGCACGACTGGCTGCTGCACTGCTCGCGGGCGTTGGCCGGGGGCTTCCCGCAGGTGCCGGTCTTCGCGGCGTTCGAGGCCGAAATGCACCTCCTGGTGGAGCTGGCCGCCGACGACGTGGCCTCCCGGCGGTACGGGCGGCTCACCGTGGCACTGGCGCTGGTCGGACTCAACGAGGACCGGGGGGCGTTCGGACCCGGAGCCACGCCCGACGCACACGTTCCGCAGCGGGTGCGTCGGCTGTTGACGGCCGAACCCCGCCTGCCGGCGAGCCGCAGGCTCCGGCTGACGGCGCTGGCGACGCTGCTCCCCGCGGTACCGCTGCTCGTGGCCTTCGTACCGGGGCTGAGCGCGCTGGCCTGAGGCGCCGGTCCGGGGCGCCGGCTTGAGGCGCTGAGCTCCTCGGGCACGCACGGGTGCGAGGATCACCCGCATGCGGAACGATCACTTGCGGTGGGTGGGCATCGGCTGCGCCTTGCTCGCGGCCGTGCTGACGGTACTGGTGGTGCTGGAGTGGCCACCGCTCCTGGGCCTCGACCGACAGGTCGCCCGGGATCTACACGCCCATGCCGTCACCCATCCCGGTGTCACCCGGCTGATGGTGGTGCTGACCGACTGGTTTTGGGACCCCTGGACCATGCGCGCGCTCGCCGCCCTCGCGTGCGCGTGGCTGTGGCTGCGCGGTGACCGGGAGCGCGCGTGGCGGGTGGGCCTGGCGACACTGGCGGCCGGGGTGGTGAACCAGGGGCTGAAGGCGCTGGTGGGACGGGAGCGGCCGGTGTGGCCGGACCCGGTGCACTCGTCGAACTACGCCTCCTACCCCTCCGGCCATGCCATGACGGCCGCGGTGGTGTGCGGGCTGCTGCTGTGGCTGCTGCCCCGCAAGGCGGACCGGGCGAGGTCGACGAACGCTTGGGTGGTGGCCGCCTGGGTGGTGGCCGTGGTCTCGGTGGCCGGGGTCGGATTCACCCGGCTCTACCTCGGGGTGCACTGGCTGTCGGACGTGATCGGCGGCTGGCTGCTGGGCGTGGTCCTGGTGGCCCTCGCGGTGTGCCTGCCGGCCCGCCGGCCCCGGTTCGTCGCCGCTCGGCGGTGAAGGTGTGCCTGCCCTGGGCGATCCCCCGTGTCACCCAGAGCAGGCCGACCCGTGCGCTGAGTATATTGGCTCCGAGCCAGTCAACGCAGGAGTAAGCATGTCCCCGCGTAGCCCATCGGTCAATGAAGAATTGCGCAGACGTTCCCGGGAGCGGCTGCTGCAGGCGACGGTCGAGCTCGTGGCCGAACGCGGGTACGAGGCGACGACGCTCGGCGACATCGCCGACCGGGCGGGAGCGGCTCGCGGCCTGGTCTCGTACTACTTTCCGGGCAAACGGCAGCTGCTGCAGTCCGCCGTGCACCGGCTGATGCACCGCACCCTGCACGCGGCGCTGGAGCGGGAGCCGCGCTGCGACGACGGGCGGGAGCGGCTCGCGCGCGCGATCGACGCGATCCTCGGGCTGGCCCGGGACCAGCCGCTGCTGATGCGCACCCACATGGCGGGCATCCTCACGGCCGAGGGCTTCGTGCAGTGCCCGGAGCAGCAGCGACTGGCGGAGCTGCTGCGGGACACGGTGGTGCGGTACGGCTCCGCGGAGGCGGACGCGGACTACCCGCTGCTGCGCGCGCTGCTCATGGGTGCGGTGGTGGCGGTGCTGCTGCCGGGGGCGCCCATGCCACCGGCGAGGCTGCGGGCGGAGCTGTTCCAGCGGTACGGACTGGACTGGAAGCTGGGTGTTCCGCCGGACGGCGGGCCGCCCGGCGGAACGTTGCGCTAGGTCGTGCCGGTCAGTGGTAGTCGGGCTGGCTCTGGACGTTGAGCCGGTCCAGCCAGACCCACTTGGCGCTTTCGGTGCGCCAGTCGTCGAGCCGCAGCACGTCCAGGCCCTTGGCCATGTCGTTCGAGTAGATGTGCCCGTTGTAGTAGTACGCCGACCAGGAGCCGCCGACGCCGATCTTGTCCGTCGTCAGGGGTCCGCGCTCGAAGTACGCGATCTCCTTGGGCTGTGCGGAGTCGGTGAAGTCCCACACCGAGACGCCGCCCTGGTACCAGGCCTGCACCATGATGTCGCGGCCGCCGCCGACCGGGATCAGCGAGCCGTTGTGGGCCACGCAGTTCTCGGTGTCGGCCTGGTGGCGCGGGATCTTGTAGTAGCTGCGGAACACGAGTTTGCGCTGGTCACCCGTGCCGGTGATGTCGTAGATGCCGTCGGCGCCCCGGTTGGGGCCCGTTGCCTCGTTGCAGGTGGCGGCGCCGCCGCCGCCGAGCTCGTCGGTGAACACCACCTTGTTCGCCCGCTCGTTGAAGGTGGCCGAGTGCCAGAACGCGAAGTTGACGTTGTCCTGCACCCGGTCGATGACGCGCGGCTGCTCGGGCTTGCTGATGTCGAAGAGGATGCCGTCCCCCATGCAGGCTCCGGCGGCCAGGTTCTTCGAGGGCAGCACGGTGATGTCGTGGCAGCCGGTGGTCTTGGAGACGCCCGGGTTGGTGGGCGCGCCCGGGTTGCCGCCGTCGGGGAAGAGGATCGGGAAGGCGACGACCGCGGCCTGCGTCGGCGCCTTCTTCGGGACCTTCACCACCGAGATGCCGTCGTGCGGCGGCTTGCAGTCGGGGAAGGCCTCGTTCGGCGAGTACGAGGCGACGTAGAGGTAGATGTCGCGGCCGCTCGGCACCAGGGTGTGGGTGTGGGAACCGCAGGCCGTCTCCACGGACTTGATGTACTTGGGGTTCTTCTTGTCCTTGATGTCGAAGATCTTGATGCCCTCCCACGAGGACTTCTCCGTGGCGGGCTGCGAGACGCTGTTGCAGGAGTCGTCGCTGCGGGAGGAGTCGGTGGAGAGGAAGAGCAGGTCGCCGCTGACGGAGACGTCGTTCTGACCGCCGGGGCAGAGGACCGTGGTGACGGTCTTGGGTGCCTTCGGGTTGGCGATGTCGTAGATCGTGAAACCGTTGTAGTTGCCCGCGTAGGCGTACCTGCCCTGGAAGGCGATGTCCGAATTGATGACGGTGGGGTCGACCGAGGGGATGTTGGCCAGGGGCTTGATGTTGGCGCTGTGCACGACCTCGTCCTGCCCGGGGATCTCGCCCGGGGCGAGCTCCCGTCCGGCCGCGAGGCCCGCGCCGCCCTGACGGGAGCCGGTGCCCGGCGACAAGTCACCCGGGTCGGGACTGGCCGCCGCCGGTCCGGCGGCCAGGAGTGCGGTGAACAGCCCGGCCGTCGCGACGACCGCCCCGATCCTCCCTTTTCGCACTCTCCTGTGGTGTAGCGAGGTCACTGTGCCCTCCCTTGGAAGTCCGGTCGATTCCGTTCGGGGTGGGAACGGAACCAGGACCCCGGCAGTATGGTCCTTTGCATGGACATGGCAAAAGCCCCCAGCGGTCTCATGGCCTTATCCGTACGGCCCCGCCGTTTCACCGGCGCGGCCGCGATCGCGATCGCCGGAATCCTGCTCGCCCTGACCGGCTGCGAGTCCGGTGGCGCGACGGACGCCGCGCGGGACGGGCGGCCCGTGGTGATCGCACCCGGCAGACCGGGCGAGGCGGCGCGCACGCTCACGCCCGAGCAGGCCGCCAAGGAGAAGCCCGACGACAGCCCGAACGCCGCCGACCACGCCTACGTGCAGAACATGATCGAGCACCACCGGCAGGCCCTGACCATGAGCGCCCTGGCCCCGCAGCGGGCCTCGGCCGACGGGGTCAGGCGGCTGGCGGAGCGGATCACGGCCGCTCAGCAGCCCGAGATCGGCGCCATGGAGAAGTGGCGGGCCCTGCACCCGGCGCCGCCGGCGGCCTCCGGCGGGCACCCGCACGACCACTCCACGATGCCCGGCATGGCGACGGAGCAGCAGCTTGAGGAGCTGACCGCGGCCACGGGCGCCGATTTCGACCGGCTCTTCCTGAGGCTGATGACCACCCACCACGAGGGCGCGCTGAAGATGGCGGGCGAGGCGCTGGCCGACGGCAACAACGTCGCCGTCGAGGAGATGGCCACCGAGGTGGTGGCCGTGCAGACGGCCGAGATCAACCGGATGCGCGCGATGGGCTGACGGCCGGGGAGGCCGGTGTCATGCTGGGACCACCTGCGGGAGGAGCTCCGCCGTGCTTCGTGTCGCCGTCGTCGGATCGGGCCCCAGCGGGGTCTACGCGGCCCAGACGCTGGTCCAGCAGCGCGAGGTGCCCGGGGTGCTCGTCGACGTACTGGACCGCCTGCCCGCGCCGTACGGGCTCGTCCGCTACGGGGTCGCGCCCGACCACGAGAAGATCAAGTCCCTCCAGGGCAGCCTGCGCACCGTACTGGAGGACGAGCGGATCCGCTTCCTCGGCAATGTCGAGGTGGGCGGGCCCGCCCTGCCCACCGGGCGACTGCTGGAGCTGTACCACGCGGTGGTCTACTGCGTGGGCGCCGCCCGGGACCGGCTGCTCGGGATCCCCGGCGAGGACCTGGCCGGGGTGCACTCCGCCACCTCGTTCGTGTCCTGGTACAGCGGGCACCCGGACGCGGTCGACGAGAGCTTCGACCTGCCGGGAGTGGACTCGGCGGTGGTGGTCGGCGCGGGCAACGTCGCGGTGGACGTGACCCGCATCCTGGCCCGCGGCCCCGCGGAACTGGAGCCGACGGACATGCCCCAGCCGGCACTGGGCGCGCTCGCCATCAGCGGGCTGCGCCGGGTGGCGATGGTGGCCCGACGGGGGCCTTCGCAAGGGAAGTTCACCACCAAGGAACTGCGGGAGCTGGGCACACTGCCGGGAGTGGACACGGTGGTCGACCCGGCCGAGCTGGCCATCGACCCGGTGTACGAGGACCCGGCCGCGGCCGCCGCCCTGCCCGCGGTCGCACGGCGCAACCTGGAGGCGCTCCGCGGCTGGGCCGGGGCCGACCCGGGCGGGTCCGGCCGCCGGATCGCGCTGCGGTTCTACCTGCGCCCGGCGGAGATCCTGGGCGGGCCCGACGGCCGGGTCACCGCGATGCGCTTCGAACGGACCGCCCCGGACGGGCGGGGCGGGGTGAGCGGGACGGGCGTCTTCGAGGACATCGAGGCGCAGTTGGTGCTGCGCTCCGTGGGCTACAAGGGCGTTCCGCTCGCCGGGCTGCCCTTCGATCCGTCGAAGGGCACGGTCCCGCACGCGGCGGGCCGGGTGCTGCGGGCGGGCCGGGCCTCGGTCGGCGAGTACGTGGCGGGCTGGATCAAGCGCGGCCCGACGGGCGTGATCGGCACCAATCGCCCCTGCGCGAAGGAGACCGCCTCCTCGCTGCTCCAGGACGCGGGCGTGCTGGCCCGGCGGGAGCTGTCCGGGGACCCCCTGGACGCCCTGCGCGCGGCCGGCCTGCACCCGGTGGAATGGCCGGGCTGGCTGGCCATCGAGGCGGCCGAGACGGACCTGGGCCGCTCCTTCGGCCGGGGCTCGGTGAAGATCCCGGACTGGTCGGGCCTGTTGGGGGCGGCGGGCCTGGCATAGCGTGGTCCGGACGGGGTCGCCGGATCATGGGAGTTGTGCGGGTGGGACGCGGGATCGCTTTGACCCTGACGGTGGTGACGTGCGCCGCCGCCCTGACGGCGTGCACGGACGCCCCGTCGCCGACGGGCTTTCCGCCCGGCCCCACCGCGACGAGCACGGCCGCCCCGCCGGAGGCGGCGGCGCTGGCCGACCGCTACCGCGAAGCCGGCGGGGACGCGGACGTGTACGGCATCGAGCCGAACTTCAAGCGCGAGGGCTACCCCCCGTACATCGTCGTCCACACCCGCAATCCGGACTCGGGCGACGCCCTCTTCAAGAAGCAGGCTGCCTCGATCACCTCCTTCCTCACCTCGAAGGAGGGCCTGACCCTCGGCGGCGGCTACCTGATGGACGTCTACGGCCCCGACGGCCGCCTGCTCCACCGGTGGGACACCACGGTCTAGGTGCGATCCTGCGTGTGAACCATCTCGGCGACGCGCACGTGCACAACTGGACGCTGCGCTTCATGGCTCTGACGCAGGGCAGCCGTGGAGTGTGGAGTGTTGGGTTATCGAAACCGGAACCGGGCTTCGGACTCGGGCCGGTGCGGGCGCTCCTCTACCTGTCGTCCGGCTGGGGCTTCCTGCTCAGCGGCAGTGTGAACCAGGTGGTCTTGCCCGCATCGGTGGGGCGAGTACCCCACCGGGTGGCCAGGGCTTCGACCAGGGCGAGGCCGCGTCCTGATTCCTCATCCGCTTCCGCGAGCCGAGGGTGCGGCAGGTGAGGACTGTGGTCCGTGACCTCGACGACCAGTTCGGAGGCGTCGAGGCGGAGGTGCAGGCGCACCGGGCCCTTGCCGTGCCGGACGGCATTGGTGAACACCTCCGAGGTCAGCAACCGGGCGTCGTCGGCGAGGCAGCCGTGGTCCCATGCGGTGAGGGCCTTCTCGACGAAGGCCCGTGCCTCTCCTGCCGACGCGGGCACGGCAGGCAGTTCGATCGCGGCCGTGGCCTGTGGGGCATCGGGGACCCGGGTCAGCAGAAGCGTGACATCGTCGTCATGGCCTGGATCGGGTGGCAGCAGGGTGGCCAGGATGTGATCGGCCGCCGACTCCAGTGCGCTGCCGTGGGGAGTGTTGTCGATCGTGTCGATGAGGGCGTTCAGCCGCTCCTCGATGTCGCAGCCAGGGGTTTCGATCAGGCCGTCGGTGAACAGGGCGAGGAGCGTGCCCGGCGCGAGGACGACAGTGGTCTGCTGGTGCGGGATGCCGCCCACGCCCAGTGGCGCGCTCACGGGGGCGGGGAGGATCTGTGCCGGCTGGCCGGGGGCGGCTATCAGGACCGGCAGATGACCGGCTGAGCAGACCGCCACCTGCCTGGTGTCGGGAGCGATGACCAGGTAGCAGCAGGTGACCAGCTGATCGGGGACGGAAAGGTCCGCGACGACGGTCTCGAGCGACTGCATCAACGCCCGCGGCTCCATGCCGGTGACGGCCAGGGCATGCGCGGCCGAACGCAACTGCCCCATCACGGCCGCCGCCTCCAGACCACGCCCCATGACATCGCCGATCAGGACACCGACCCGGCCCGCACCCAACAGGATCAGATCGAACCAGTCTCCACCGACCCCGGCGCCCTGCGTCGCGGGCCTGTATCGATATGCCGCAGCGAGGCCGGGAACGGCCGGCGGAGTCCCCATCAGACTGCGCTGGAGCGTCAGAGCGATGTGCCGCTGCCGCTCGTACAGCGCCTTCAACTCCGCCTCCGCCGCCTTGCGGTCGCTGACGTCGCGGACGGCGGCGGAGAACAGCAGGCCGTCGCTGGTCTCCAGCGGGCTCAGGCTGATCTCCACCGGGAACTCGGTGCCGTCCTTGCGCAGACCGTGGAGGTCCAGTCCGGCCCCCATCGGCCGGACCTGACGGTTCGCCGCGTAGTCGTCGCGGTGCCGGGCATGATGCCCGCGGAACCGGTCCGGAATCAACAGCTCCACGGGTCGACCCAACAGCTCCTCACGCTTATAGCCGAACAGCGCCTCGGTCTGCGCGTTCACGAGGGTGATCGTCCCCGTCGCGTCGACGATCACCATCGCGTCGGGCGCCGCCTCCAGCAACCCCCGGAACCGCTCCTCCGCCGCCTTGCGGTCGCTGACGTCGCGGACGGCGGCGGAGAACAGCAGGCCGTCGCTGGTCTCCAGCGGGCTCAGGCTGATCTCCACCGGGAACTCGGTGCCGTCCTTGCGCAGACCGTGGAGGTCCAGTCCGGCCCCCATCGGCCGGACCTGACGGTTCGCCGCGTAGTCGTCGCGGTGCCGGGCATGATGCCCGCGGAACCGGTCCGGAATCAACAGCTCCACGGGTCGACCCAACAGCTCCTCACGCTGATAGCCGAACAGCGCCTCGGTCTGCGCGTTGACGAGGGTGATCGTCCCCGTCGCGTCGACGATCACCATGGCGTCGGGCGCCGCCTCCAGCAACCCCCGGAACCGCTCCTCCGCCGCCGGCGATGGTCCGGTGTCCTGACTCAGGGGCGTCGTTGATCTGTGTCCTGTGCCCATACCGACCCCAAGTGCGATTCCGCCGCGCCAGTTCAGAGGGACATGTGACCGCAGTGAGGGACTGTCGCACGGCAGTTGCCTCTTATTGGCGGATTACTGTCGCATCCGGGTGACCTCATGTACGGATATGGCGGCCCAACACCCGACCCACGCTCCGCGGGTTGTCGATCGCCCCGAGCGCCTAGCCGAGCCGCCCCGCCTCGGCCGTCGCCGCCGTCAGGACGGCGTCGAGCAGGCCGGGGAAGAGGGTCTCCAGTTCGTCGCGGCGCAGGGTGTTGAGCTTCGTGGTGCCACGGTAGGTCTGGCGTACGACACCGCTCTCGCGGAGCACGCGGAAGTGGTGCGTGGTCGTCGACTTGGTGACCGGCAGGTCGAAGTACGAGCAGGCCAGCTCCGCCGCCGAGGCGTCGAGGTCGCGGACGATGGACAGCCGGACCGGGTCGGAGAGCGCGTGCAGCACGCCCTCCAGGCGGATCTCCGCCGCCTCGGGATGGTCGAGGGTGCGGGCCGCGTCCCGTTCCGTCATGTCCTTGGCTCCGCTCACTCGGTTCGCTCACTCGGTTCGCTCTGGCCCCCATGGTACGAGAACCATCGTACGACCGGTGTTCACCAGGAGCGGTGGTACTGGTTCGGGGTCCGCGGCTCCCCGCCCAGTTCGGCGGCCGCGCGGCGGGCCCAGTACGGGTCGCGGAGCAGTTCCCGGCCCAGGAGGATCGCGTCGGCCTCGCCGTTGGCGAGGATCTTCTCCGCCTGCTCCGGTTCGGTGATCAGGCCGACGGCCGCCACCGCCAGGGAGGTCTCCGCCTTGACCCGGGCCGCGAAGGGCACCTGGTAGCCCGGCCCGAGGGGGATCGTCACGCCGGGGGCGAGGCCGCCGGTGGAGACGTCGAGGAGGTCGACCCCGTGCTCGTGGAGGAGGGCGGCCAGCCGGACCGTCTCGTCGGCCGTCCAACCGTTCTCCTCCAGCCAGTCGGTGGCGGAGATCCGGAAGAACAGCGGGAGTTCCTCGGGCCACACGGCCCGCACCGCGTCGACGACTTCGAGGGCGAGGCGGGTGCGGTTCTCGAAGGAGCCGCCGTAGGCGTCGGTGCGCCTGTTGCTGTGCGGGGAGAGGAACTCGCCGATGAGGTAGCCGTGTGCGCCGTGGATCTCCAGGACCTCGTAGCCCGCGTCCAGGGCGCGCCCGGCGGCGGCCGCGAACCGGCCGGTGATCTCGGCGATCTCGGCGGGCGTCAGCTCGTGCGGCACCGGGTGGCCCTCGGCGAACGGCACGGCGCTCGGGGCGACCGGCTGCCAGCCGTGCGCCTCCGGACCCACCGGGCCGCCGCCCTTCCAGGTCTGGTCGGTGGACGCCTTGCGGCCGGCGTGGGCGATCTGGATGCCCGGGACGGCGCCCTGGGCCTTGACGAAGGCGGTGATCCGGCGCAGTGCCTCGACCTGGGTGTCGTTCCAGATGCCGAGGTCGTAGGGGGTGATCCGGCCTTCCGGGGAGACGGCGGTGGCCTCCTGGATGATCAGGCCGGTGCCGCCGACGGCACGGGCCGCGTAGTGGGCGAAGTGCCAGTCGTTGGCCACGCCGGCGTTCGGCCCGAAGGCCTCGGCGCTGTACTGGCACATGGGAGCCATCCACACGCGGTTGGGGATGGTGACCGAGCGGAGCGTGTGCGGTGCGAACAGGGCGGCGAAAGCGGCGGGGGCGGCAGGGGCGGCGGGTGCAGCACTCATCAGGGATCTCCAGATGTCACCGGGCGCGCCGGGGATCGGCGGCTAAGTACGAGAGACACCGTACTACGAAAACTCTCGTACTACGAGACCTGTCGTACAAGCTCGTCCAGTTCCGCGCGCAGCGCCCTCGCCAGGGCCTCCAGGTCCGGAACGGCGGCCGCGTCGCCGACCAGGCCGTAGTGGACCGTGCCCTGGTAGGTGGAGACCGCGACGGCCAGGGACTGGCCGTGGGCCAGCGGGGCGAGCGGGTAGACCTCGCGGACCCGGCTCCCGCCGAGGGCGAAGGTGAGCCCGGGCAGCGGCACGCTGGTGACCAGGATGTCGAAGAGCAGCCGGGCGGCCTGTGCGACGAGCGGGCCCCCGAGCCGGTGGCCCAGCGGGTGGACGTGGTCGGCCAGCAGCGCGACGGCACCGGCGCCGCGCGCGGGACCGGCGTCCTTGTTGCGGTCCATGCCCGCTCGCACCGAGTACAGGCGGCGCAGCGGGTCGGCCTCGGCGAGCGGGAGTCGCAGGAGGTAGCCGGAGAGCCGGTTCCCGCCGCCGGTCCCGGGCCGGCCCCGCCGGGACACGGGGATCAGGGCGCGCGGGCCCGGCCCCTGCGGCAAGGGCTCGCCCCGCCCGGCCAGCCAGCGCCGGAGCGCTCCGGCGACCAGGGCGATCAGCACGTCGTTGACGGTGCCGCCCGCGCCCTTGCGGACCAGGTTGACCTCGTCCAGGTCGAGCGCGAGGGCGGCGACCGTACGGGTGCCCGCGCTCTCGGGGCCCGCGACGAGGGCCGCGGGAACCCCGAGCGGCAGGCCGGAGCGAGCCACCGCGGCGCCGATCTCCAGGGCCTGGCCGACGTCCTGGACCCGGGCCGCCAGGGCTCCGGGCAGCCGGCGCAGGGCGGAACCGGCCCGCTGCTCGGGCACCGGACGCGCGGAGGTCCGTACGGCCGGCTCCTGGTCGAACCCGTCGAACAGGGACGCCGCCAGGGCGAGGGCGCCCATGCCGTCGGCGAGGGCGTGGTGGAACTTGAAGAGCACCGCGAAGCGCTCCGGGTCGGGTCCGGCCAGTACGTGCGCCTCCCACGGCGGCAGCCGCCGGTCCAGGGGGCGCGCCATGAGGGGACCGGCGGCGGTGTGCGGGTCCGCGGAGTCCGTCCGTACGAGGAACACGTGGCGCGCCGGGTCGAACCCGGGGTCCGGCGACCAGGCGGCCGCGCCGACGGGCAGCAGCACGTCACGAATCCGGCGGCGCAAGCCCGGCACGGCGGCGCACCGGGCGGCGAGCAGCTCGGCCGCCCGCTCGGCGGGACGTCCCGCGGCGGACCCGTCACGGGGAGCCTCGAACACGGCCAGGGCGCCGAGGTGCATGGGGTGGGCGGCGGATTCGATCCGCCAGAAGGCGAGGTCGAGCGGGGAAAGGTGCTCGGTGGCCACGTAGGTCCTCTCGCGTGTGGCGGTGATGGCCTGAAGTCAACCCATTCCAAACAGCTACATGCAAGTGGCAATGATTTCCTGTCGGTAAACGATCAGTATCGATCAGCTAATCCGGGCCCCGGGTCGGCCCCCGGGTCGCTGTCGGTGGGCGGGTGCAGACTGGCCGGAAAGAACCGGGAAGAACCGGGAAGAAGAGGTCCGAGTCCGGAGGTGCCGGCCATGGCCGAGGTACTGCTGCTCGTGGGAACCCGCAAGGGACTGTTCATCGGCCGACGGCGGGGTGAGGGCCCGTGGGAGTTCGACGGACCCCATTTCAACGCCGAGGCCGTCTACGCCGTGGCGGTCGACCGCCGGGGCCCGGCGCCCAGGCTGCTCGTCGGTGGGGACAGCTCCCACTGGGGGCCGTCCGTCTTCACCTCCGACGACCTCGGCGCGACCTGGCGGGAACCGGCGTCGCCCGCCGTGAAGTTCCCCAAGGACACCGGCGCCTCGCTGGAGCGGGTCTGGCAGCTCCAGCCGGCCGGCCCGGAGGCCCCCGGTGTGGTCTACGCGGGGACGGAGCCCGCGGCGCTGTTCCGCTCCACCGACCGGGGCGAATCCTTCGAGCTGGTCCGCCCCCTGTGGGAACACCCGAGTCGCGGGAAATGGGTGCCGGGCGGGGGCGGCGAGGGCCTGCACACGGTGATCACCGACCCGCGCGACGCGGACGCGGTGACCGTGGCCGTGTCCACCGCCGGGGTGTTCCGCACCGCGGACGGCGGGGCCAGCTGGTCCCCGTCCAACGAGGGCGTCTCGGCGGTCTTCCTGCCCGACCAGCACCCCGAGTTCGGCCAGTGCGTGCACAAGATCGCCCGGGACGCCGGGGACGGGGACCGCCTGTACCTGCAGAACCACTGGGGGGTCTACCGCAGCGACGACGCGGGCGCCCGGTGGACGGACATCGGCGGCGGGCTGCCCTCGGACTTCGGCTTCGCGGTGGCCGCCCACCCGCACCGGGCGGACACCGCGTACGTCTTCCCCCTGAACGCCGACTCCGACCGCGTCCCCGCCGAGCACCGCTGCCGGGTCTTCCGGACCCGGGACGCGGGCGCCACCTGGGAGCCGCTCTCCAAGGGGCTGCCGGCGGGCGACCATTACGGCACCGTGCTCCGCGACGCCCTGTGCACGGACGACGCGGACCCGGCGGGCGTCTACTTCGGCAACCGCAACGGCGAGCTGTACGCCAGTCATGACGACGGCGAGAGCTGGCAGTTGCTGATCGAGCACCTGCCGGACGTCCTGTGCGTACGGGCGGCCGTGGTGGAGGAGTAGGCCCCACCGGGGACCCCTCGGACCGTTCGAACCGTTCGGACCGCCCGGACCGCCCGTCAGCCCGTCAGCCGCCCCGCCTGTCGTACGGCTTGCGAGAGCTCCCGTACGGCGGGGTCCTCGGTGCGGCCGGCCAGCCGGTCCGCGTGCTCCGCGAGACCGGCCAGCGGGACGGCGCCCGGCACCCGCTCCCAGCCGCCGCCCCGTTCGCGCAGCGCCGAGGCGAAGTACGCGGCCACCGCGCTGATCTGGAGCCGCGGGGGCGCCTCGGTCCACAGGTCACCCGCCAGCGCGGCCGCTTCCACCCGGCCCGATTCCTCGTGCGGGGCCCGGGTGTTCGGGTCCAGCCAGCGCACCGTCGCCGTCGCCACGTGCCCGCCGGCGCCGGGACGCAGCCGTACGGCGTACAGCGCGGTCACGGTGTGGCCGGAGCCGACCTCTCCCCCGTCCACGGTGTCGTCGCGGAACGCGTCGTCCGCGACCCGGCGGTTGTCGTAGCCGATCAGCCGGAACCGCTCGACGGTCGCCGGGTCGAAGGAGACCTGTGCCTTGGCGTCGCGGGCCCGCAGCTGCACCTGCGCCGGGAGGTCCTCGCAGAACACCTTGCGGGCGCCCTCGCTGTCGGAGACGTAGGTGGTGTGGCCGTCCCCCTTGTCGGCGAGCCGTTCCATGAAGGCGTCGTTGTACTCGCTTCCCACTCCCACCCCGAAGAGGGTGATCCCGTGCTCCGTGCGCGCCGAGGCGACCCGCTTCAAGATGGTGTCGGCGGAGGTGGCGCCGGTGTTGGCGAGGGCGTCGGAGAGCAGGACGACGCGGTTGGTGGCGCCGGGCCGCAGGCCCTTCACCGCCTCGTCGTACCCGCGCGTGACGCCGGCTTCCACGTTGGTCGAATCGGCGGTGCGCAGTCCGTCGACCACCTCGTGGATCCGGCCGCGGTGGCCTTCGACGCGGGTCATGGGCAGCAGGGTCCGGGCGGTGCCGCTGAAGGTGACGACGGCGACCGAGTCGTCCTCGCGCAGCTGGTCGGTCATCAGGTTCATGGAGGTGCGGGCGAGGTCGAGGCGTCCGGGCTCGGCCATCGACCCGGAGACGTCGACGACGAAGGTGAGGGCGGCGGGCAGCCGCCGTTCCGCGTCCGTACCGCCTCCCGCGGCCCGGGTGGCGAGGCCCACACGGACCAGGGACCAGCTCGGGTCGGTGGTACGGGCTCCGTCGACGGTGACCGTGAAGCCGTCGCCGGCGGGCTGCCGGTAGTCCTGGCGGAAGCTGTTGACGAACTCCTCGGGACGTACGCTCGCGGCGTCGGGCAGTCGGCCTTCGGCGAGGGTGCGGCGGGCGTAGCCGTAACTGGCGGTGTCCACGTCGAGCGCGAAGGTCGAGAGGTAGTCCGCGGGCGGCTTCGTGGTGCTGCGCCCGTCGCTCTCGCCCTCCGGGGCGCCTGCGCCGGGGAAGGAGGCGGCGGGCCTCGGCCGGGAGTCGGCACCGTTCGCGGCCCGGTTCCCGTTCCCGCCGCCCGACGCGCACCCGGCCAGCAGGACGCCTCCGGCCGCGAGCGCGGCGATCAGCCGGCCGCGGGGTCTCCTCCGGGCGGTCGGGGCCGTGCGAGGTGTTCGTGCCGTTCGGGGTGTTCGTGTCGTTCGGGACGTGCGGTCATCCTGGTGGGGCGTCATGCCGTCTCCCTCGGAGCGTCGTCGGTGTTGAATCTGACGCGCACGAGCGGGAGTTGGAGCATTCGGAGGGATTGCGAACCGGTATCGAACCGACAACGGCATGCGGAATGTCAACGTCGTGCGTCGATCCCGACGACATCCGGTATCGCCCGGCGTCGTCGGGGATCGGCCGTCCGCATCCGGTACGACGACGCCTCGGGGCGCGATCCGGCCCGGCGTGGACCCGCCCCGCCTGCCGGACGGGGCCTACGGCAGGCGCCAGTCGACCGGCTGGGCACCCTGACGGGCCAGGAGGTCGTTGGTCCGGCTGAACGGCCGTGAGCCGAAGAAGCCGCGGTCCGCGGACATCGGCGACGGGTGGGCGGACTCGATCGCCGGGAACTCCTGGAGGAACGGCCGCAGGTTGCGGGCGTCGCGCCCCCACAGGACGGACACCAGGGGCTTGCCGCGGGCGGCGAGCGCGCGGATGGCCTGCTCGGTCACTTCCTCCCAGCCCTTGCCACGGTGGGCTCCGGGGTTGCGGGGCGCGGTGGTGAGTGCCCTGTTGAGCAGCAGCACGCCCTGCCGGGTCCACGGCGTCAGGTCGCCGTTGGAGGGCCGGGGCAGTCCGAGGTCCGTGTTCAGCTCCCGGAAGATGTTCTCCAGGCTCCCGGGCAGTCGGCGCACGTCGGGCGCGACGGCGAAGCTGTGGCCGATGGCCATCCCCGGGGTCGGGTAGGGGTCCTGCCCGACGATCAGGACGCGTACCTCGTCGAAGGGCTGCTGGAAGGCCCGCAGGACGTTCGCCCCGGCCGGAAGGTAGGTGCGACCTGCGGCGATCTCGGCGCGCAGGAAGTCGCCCATGGCCGCGATGCGGCCGGCCACGGGGCTCAGCGCCTCGGCCCAGCCGGGCTCGACGAGTTGGTTCAACGGAAGAGCTGCCACAAAGGATCACTCTACTGGCGCAAGCACCACGTCTCCGCATCCGGTCGGCGGTATAAAGTACGACCGCTCGGTTTTCGGCCATGACCGGCTGACCGTATGCGATATTCATCGGATAAATACGGACAGATGCCGCCCGAGAAGGCCCTCCCGAACACCTGGTTCCGATAAGCCAGTAGCATGCGGCGCCATGAGCTCCCCCACTGGGCCCGCAAATGGCCTGCCCGTACGAATGCCGCGACCCCGCCAGACCGGACGGCACCGCCGGCCCGAGCCCGCGGCGGCGCCAGAGGGCGCGCCCGCGCTGGTGCTCGCCGTGCCGGGTACGCCGTCGGCCGCCTCGCGGGGGCTGGCGGAAGAGATCATCAGCATCGGCCGTTCCGAGCTGCCCGGCCTGGACGCCCGCATCGGCTTCCTGGACGGTGACGACGAGACCGAGTTCCCGTCGCTGTCCGGCGTGCTGACGGCCGTCGCGACCGAGCGTGCCGAACGCGCCGAGTTCGCCCGTACCGCCGGCCACGAGGTGCCCGCTCCGACCGGCCCGGACGCCGTGGTCGTGCCGCTGCTGGCCGGTCCGGACGGCGGTCTGCTGCGCCGGATCCGCCAGGCGCTGATGGACTCCTCGGCCGCCGCCGAGCTGGCCGACGTACTCGGCCCGCACCCGCTGCTCGCCGAGGGCCTGCACGTGCGGCTCTCCGAGGCGGGGCTGGCCCGTGCCGACCGCGCGCGGCTCTTCACCGTGACCACCGCCGCCGACGGCATCGTGCTCGCCACCACCGGTGGCGAGGAGGCCGTGCAGGCCGCCGGCATCACCGGCATGCTGCTCGCCGCCCGCCTCGCGGTGCCGGTGAAGGCCGCCGCGCTGGACGAGGAGGGTTCGGTGGCCGCGGTCGCCGAGCAGCTGCGCCGCGAGGGTTCCACCCAGCTCGCGCTCGCCCCGTACCTGATCGGCCCGGAGGCCGCCGACGGGCTGCTGGACACCGCCTGCAAGGAGGCCGACTGCGCCGCCGCCGAGGTGCTCGGCGCCTACGGCGCGCTCGGCAAGCTGGCCGTCGCCCAGTACTCCGCGGCCCTCGGGATCACGCTGAGCGCTCCCGCGAACTGACGACCACCCGCACCACGCGTGCGCGAGGCCCCGCCCCCCGATCGGTGAAACGCCGGGGGCGGGGCCTCACGCGCGAGCGGGTCAGGAGACGGCGCGGGCGAACAGCACGCAGGTGGCGGCCGGGACCGGCAGCGAACCGGCTCGGCCGGGCCGCCCGGTCACCGGATCCACGTCGAACCAGGTGACGTCCCCCGAATGCTCGTTGGCCGCGTAGAGCCGGGTCCCCCAGGGGTCGAGGGCGAGGTCGCGGGGCCAACGCCCCCCGCACTCCACCGTGTCGGTCCGCCGGGGTTCCTCGGGGCCGTCGGCGAGCGAGAACGTCACGAGGGTGTCCGTGCCGCGTACGGCGACCCAGACGAAGCGGCCGTCCCGCGCGACCACGATCGCGGAGGGATAGGCCCTGACGCCCGCCGGAGCGGGCTCTGCGGCGATCGGAACCTCCGCGACCGGTTCCAGCACCCCTGCCCGCGCGTCCCACCGGCAGACGGTCAGCAGCGGCCTCAGCTCGTTCACCACGTACACGACCTCCCCGTCCGGGTGGAAGGCGAGGTGGCGCGGGCCGTTGCCGGGGGTCAGCGCGGTCGCGGAGTGCGGCCGCAGCGTGCCGGTGCTCGCGTCCAGGGCGCAGACGCGCACCCGGTCGGCGCCCAGGTCCACGCTCAGTACCCAGCGGCCGTCGGGGTCGGCCAGTACGTGATGGGCGTGCGCGCCTTCCTGGCGCTCGGGGTCCGGACCCGATCCGCGGTGGGGCAGCACCCGAGGGGGCCCTGCCAGGGACCCGTCCCCGGTGATGGCGAGGGCGCCGACGCCGCCCGAGGTGTAGTGGGCGGTGAGCAGCCACGGCCCGGCGACACCGAGGTGGGTGGGGCCGGCGCCGCCGACCGGCACCGGGTCCCCGAGCGCCCGCAACCCCCGGCCCTCCGCGACGAAGGCGCCGGCGGCTCCCTCGGCGCTCTCGCTCACCGCGTAGAGCACCCCGGCGTGCACGCCCGCCACGAGGTACGAGGGATCGGCCAGCGCGTCGGTCGTGGAGAGCTCCGCGAGGGCTCCGGTCGCCGGGTCGAGGGCCGCGGTGGTGATCCCGCGCCCGCCCGACGAGGTGAACGAGCCGATGTGGACCCGGTGTTCCGCCTCGCCGGCCGTCGTGTCGCCCATGCCCTGTCCCTCCGTCGATCGGTTCGGAGCCGACCGTAACAGAAGGGTCTAGACCAAATCGCGCCCCTGCGCCCTTTCCTCCGCGCCGGGATGGTGGACGTACGCGGTGCTGCTCGGCCGGTCCTCGTAGGTGCGGTGGAAGACCGGGGTCGCGGAGCCGGAGATCGGCGGCACGATCCAGGACCAGTCCGCGCCCACCTCGCGCCCCTTGCGCTCCTCCCGTTCCATGTGGGAAAGGAAGCGCCGGGATTCGCTGTGGTGGTCGGCGATCGTGACCCCGGCGCGGTCGAAGGAGTGCAGCACCGCCCGGTTGAGCTCGACGAGCGCCCGGTCCTTCCAGAGCGAGCGGTCGCTGCCGGTGTCCAGGCCGAGGCGCCGGGCGACGGCCGGAAGGAGGTTGTAGCGGTCGGTGTCGGCCAGGTTGCGGGCGCCGATCTCGGTGCCCATGTACCAGCCGTTGAACGGGGCCGCCGGGTAGTGGATGCCGCCGATCTCCAGGCACATGTTGGAGATGGCGGGTACGGCGTGCCAGCGCAGCCCCCAGTCGGCCCAGCCGTCGCCCTCGGGGTGCTCGATCGGCACCTCCAGCACCGCGTCCGCGGGGAGGTCGAACCAGCGGGGTTTGTCGTCGACCCCCTGGACCACGAGCGGGAGCGGGTCGAACGGGGTACCGGCGCCGCCGGCCCAGCCGAGCCTCAGCAGGGCCTCGGTGAGCGGGGCGTTGCGGGCGTCGCCGACGGTTATCGACGGGTGGTCGCCGTAACCGGCGTACCGGACGAGCTGCTCGCTCCAGATCAGCGGTCCGGGGCTCTGCGGGGTGTCCGGGGCGAAGACGGTGATGGTGGGCCGGACCCGGCCGCCGTTGGTCGCCTCGCGCAGGTGCTCGAAGCACTCGGCGGCGATCTCGTCGGCGTCCGTGAGCCCGCGGCGGTCGCGGACCCGCAGCGAGTTCCAATAGAGCCGGCCTATGCAGCGGTTGCTGTTGCGCCAGGCGACCCGGGCCCCGTGGACCAGCTCCGCGTGGGTGTGCCGGTACGTGCCGGTGTCGGCGAGCTCGGCCCGCACCTCGGCGAGCCGGGTGCGCGGATCGCCCGCGCCGTGGCTCTCCCTGTGGAAGAGTCGGATGAACTCCTCGGCCGCTTCCCACACCTGAGCGGTGGTGGCGCGCTGTTGAAGGATTTCCATTCCGGGCGGTTACCCCCTGTCCGACCAGATCCACCCTGTACATGCCGGATGAATGTGCAAGAGACAATCACCGTTTGTACATGCCGCAGGTCAGCGAAGTGCGACGGGCGCGCCCGGAACACTCCTCCGTGTGTTCTTCAACCATTCACCTGCGAAAGGGAACTGACGGGGCGTACCATCCGTCAACCGCAGGGCCGGGCCATGAAGAGCGCCCTTTCGCCGGCCGACGGCGTGCCCCCGTACAGGGTGGTGTCGAGGCCGCAGAGGACGAATCCCATGCGCCGATAGGCATGCACCGCAGGGACGTTGACCGAACTCACCTCCAACCAGAGGTGTTCGGCGCCCCGTTCGCGGGCGAACTCCTCCGCGCACCCCATCAGCGCCCGCCCGATGCCCCGCCCCCGGCGGTCCGGGGCGACCTCGATGTCCTCGATGGTCAGGCGGCGGTTCCAGGCCGCGTAGCCGGCGGCGACGAAGCCGCACACCCGCTCGCCGTCGAGGGCCACGTACGTGCGCCCGTCCGCGTCGGCGCCCGAGCCGCGGCCGAGCCCCTGCTCGTCGTGCTCCTCGGGTGGGAACTCCTTGTAGACCGGCGGGTCCGCGGGGACCTCGCGGAGCAGGAAGCCGAGGCCCCCTTCGGCGGGGGCGACCTCGAAGACCGTGGCGGTGGTGAAGGAGCCGTCCAGGGCCTCGATGGCACCCGCGTCCTCGGGACGGGCCGGACGGTAGACGATGCCGTCGGCGGAGCCGTGTGCGATGGTCATGAGATCCACGGTACGCAAAAAATCCCCCGGCCGAATTCACTGCCGAGGGAGAGGAGAGCGTATATTGATTGATTCACGCCTTGCTGAAGACAAAAGCGTGAACAACCTTACGAGGACACTGTAGCGCGGTGGGAGTTCAATTGTCAACCGAGGAATTCCGGAAAGAGCAGCAATTCGTCACGGACCTCTATCGGCGTCTCGACGACCTGCGTGACCAGGCCGAACACGCCGTGGCAGGAGCATTGCGCGAGGTCGGGAACGGGGCACAGGCCCGGCTGGAACGCGATGTCCTGGTGGCGGAGCAGTCCGGTCTGCTGTCGGCTCTGAATGCCGGGGAGAACGGTCTCTGTTTCGGCCGTCTGGAGTTCTCCGACGGCCGTGACCACCACATCGGAAGGATCGGAATCCGCGCCGACGACGCGGAACGCACCCCGCTCGTCCTGGACTGGCGCGCCGACGTGGCCCGACCCTTCTACCTCGCCACCGGCCACACCCCCATGGGGCTGCGCCGCCGCCGGCACATCGCCAGTCGGGGACGGGTGGTCACCTCCCTGCACGACGAGATCCTCGATCTGACCGACACCGAGCGCACCGGCCACGAGGGCGCCGACGCGGACGCGGTGCTGCTCGCGGCGCTCGACGCCGCGCGGACCGGCCGGATGCACGACATCGTGCGCACCATCCAGGCCGAGCAGGACCGGATCATCCGCTCCACGCACCGCGGCGTGCTGGTGGTCGAGGGCGGCCCGGGCACCGGGAAGACGGCGGTGGCGCTGCACCGTGCCGCGTACCTGCTGTACGCCCACCGGGAGTTGCTGGCCAAGCGCGGCGTGCTGATCGTCGGCCCGGGCCCGGCGTTCCTCGGGTACATCGGCGGGGTGCTGCCCGCGCTCGGCGAGACGGGCGTCCTGCTCGCCACTCCCGGTGAGCTGTTCCCCGGGGTGCACGCCACGGGGACCGACCGCCCCGGGGCCGCCGCCGTGAAGGGCCGGGCCGAGATGGCCGAGGTGCTGGCCCGGGTGGTCGCCGACCGGCAGTGCCTGCCGGAGACGGTGCCGGCCGACACCGGCGAGGAGTACGACGCGGTCCCCGAGCCCGCGCTGGAGATCGACCACGACGACTACGGGACCCTGCTGCTGGACCGCACCATGGCCCACGAGGCCCGGGACCGGGCCCGCGCCACCGGGCTGCCGCACAACCAGGCGCGTCCCGCCTTCGCCTTCCCGATCATCGACGCGCTCACGGCGCAGCTCGCCGACCGGCTGGGCGCCGATCCGTACGGCGGCCCCAACCTGCTCGGCTCCGACGACGTCGCCCAACTGGGCAAGGAGATCGCGATGAGCCCCGCCGTGCACGCGGCGATCGACTCGCTGTGGCCCTCTCTCACCCCGCAGCAACTGGTCGCCGACTTCCTGGCGGAGCCCACGCACCTGCCCCCGCACGAGGCCGAGCTGATCCGGCGCGCGCCTTCGGCCCGCCCGGAGTGGACCCCGGCCGACGTTCCGTTGCTGGACGAGGCCGCCGAGCTGCTCGGCGAGGACGACTCCGCCCGGCGGGCCGAGGAGGAGCGGGCGCGGGCACGGCGCATCGCGTACGCGCAGGGGGTACTGGACCTGTCGCAGGGCTCGGAGTCCTACGAGTTCGAGGACGAGGAGAACGAGTACCTCGCGGCGCACGACATCATCGACGCCGAGCGGATGGCCGAGCGCTACGAGGAGGCCGACCACCGCAGTACGGCCGAGCGGGCGGCCGCCGACCGCACCTGGGCCTTCGGGCACGTCATCGTGGACGAGGCTCAGGAGTTGTCGGAGATGGCCTGGCGGCTGCTGATGCGCCGCTGCCCGACCCGCTCGATGACCCTGGTCGGCGATCCGGCGCAGACCGCGGAGGAGGCGGGCTGCGGTTCCTGGGAGCGGATCCTCTCCCCGTACGTGGGCGAGCGCTGGGAACTGGTCCGGCTGGGGGTCAACTACCGCACGCCCGCCGAGATCATGGAGGTGGCGGCGGCCGTGCTCCGCGAACGCGATCACGGTTTCCGGCCGCCGAGTTCCGTACGGTCCACGGGGGTGCGTCCATGGGCGCGCGCCGCGGCGGAGCTGCCCGGGGCGCTCGCCCGGGCCGTGGAGGCGGAGCGGCCCGCCGAAGGCCGGCTCGCGGTGATCGCCCCGCGCCCCCTGCACGCGGAGCTGGCGGCCGTGCTGCCGGGGGTACGGGCGGGCGAGGAGCCTGACCTGACCCGGGAGGCGGTCCTGCTGGACCCGCGCCAGGCCAAGGGGCTGGAGTTCGACACGGTGATCGTGGTGGAACCGGACGGGTTCCAGCCGAGCGACCTGTACGTGGCCCTGACCCGGGCCACCCAGTCCCTCGGCGTGCTGCACAGCCCCGGCCGGCTCCCGGCGGGGCTGCGCGGACTCGCGCCCGGCGGCCGGGCGGAGGGGTGACCCCCTCTCAGGAGGAGTGGGGTGCCGCCACCCGCGCCCGGTGCGCACGGGCCGCGTGGACGTCGAGCACGGTCCGGCACTGCTCGCGCGCCTCGGGGACGCGTCCGGCCGCCACGTAGGCACGGGCCAGGCGGCTGCGGATGTCCATCTCCAGCCAGTCGTGGCCGGGTTCGGTGAGCGGCGACAGCGCACCGTGCAGGAACAGGGCCTGGTGGTGCAGGGCGATGGCGGCGCCCGGGTCACCCACGCCCTGGCGCGCGGTGCCCAGCCGGGTCAGGCTGCGCGCGCAGAGGAAGAGGTCCCCGCCCTGCGCGACCAGGTCCACCGCCGCGCGGAGCAGCTCCTCGGCCTCCGTGTGGCGGCCGAGGCGGAGATGGATGTCCGCGGCGCAGCTCAGGACCCGGCCGGTCATGCGCGGCCGCCCGGCGGCCTCGGCGTGGGTACGGGCATCGGCGAAGGAGGCCAGCGCCGCTTCGTTCCGCCCGTCGAACTGGTGGGCGAGGCCCTGGATGACCAGTGCCATGGAGGCGACCCAGTCGTTGAGGGGCTGCCGGGGCGCGTCGGTCACCGCCTTGACGTGGGCGACCGCGAGGGCGCCTTCGCCCAGGCTGATGTGGAGGGCCGCCAGCCCGGTCAGGGTCCGGGACTCCTCGTACGGGTCGGGCCGGAGCCTGCCGAGATCGGCGGCCTCGGCGAACAGGGCCCGCGCCCGTGCGTACCGGCGCTGGAACAGGGAGGTGTAGGCCAGGCAGTTGCGCAGGGCGACGGGCATCCGCGGGTCCGTGGCCTCGTCCACGTGCGCGAGCGCGGTCTCGAGCGCGGTCTGGCTCTCGTGGTAGCGGCCCTGCCGTACGAAGTAGTCGCACAGCGCCTCGGCGATCCGGCAGGCGTGATCGGCTTCGCCGAGGGCCGCGGCGTGTCCGACGACGTCGGTGAGTTCACCGCCGGCCGCGTCCAGCCATGCCTCCGCCTCCCGCCAGTCCGTGAACCCGGTGGGCGAGGAGGACGCGGGGTCGGCCGGGAAGGCGCCGGGTCCCCAGTCGCTGGTGGTCCGTGCGGCGTCGAGGTAGAGGCGGAGCGCGGCCTTGCGCGTGGTGGCGGCCTGCTCCGGCGCGGCTTGCGCGATCCGTCGCGCGTGGACGCGCACCAGGTCGTGCAACCGGTAGCGGCCCGGCAGCGGCTGCTGGACCAGGCTGGTGTCGACCAGGTCCTCCAGGACCCGCTCGGTGTCCCGGGGCGCCTGTCCGAGCATGGCCGCGGGTGTCAGCACGTCGAACTCGACCGTCGGTGCCAGGCCCAGGGCCCGGAACACGCGTCGCTGCCCGGGGGTGAGCTGGTCGTACGACAGCCGGAAGGCCGCCTCGACGCTGCGGTCCCCGACGCTCAGCTCGCCGAGCAGGCGATCGTCGTCCGCCATGCGGTCCACCAGGTACCCGACGGTCCAGCTGCCGCGGTTTTGGAGCCGTGACCCGGCGATGCGCAGCGCGAGCGGCAGCCCGTCGCACAGCCCGGCCAGCCGGTCCGTCGCGTCCGGCTCCCTGCTCGCGCGTTCCTCTCCGATGAGGTGCGCGAGCAGGGACACGGCGTCCCCGCTCGCCAGCGGCTCCAGGGTGACGCGCCGGTCGGCGTCGAGTTCGCCGAGCCTGCGCCGGCCCGCCACCAGCACCCTGCTGCCGGCTCCCGCGGGCAGCAGGGGCCGGACCTGGTCCGCGTCCAGGGCGTCGTCCAGCACGAGGAGCAGTCGCAGCGGGCTGGTCGCCGCTCGCCAGGCGGCGGTGAGGTCCTCCAGGTCGCTCGGCAGCTCGCCGTGGGCCGCGCCGAGGGAGCGCAGCAGTCGCTGGAGTGCCTGCTCGGGCGACTGGCGTCGGCCCGTGCTGTGCGCGCGCAGGTCGACGAACAGGCAGCCGTCCGGGTACTCGGCGCTGAGTTCTCGGGCCGCGCGGACGACGAGCGCCGTCTTGCCGACGCCGGCCGTGCCGTCCACCGTCACGACCAGCACCGATCCGGGCGCGGACGGGGCGGTCAGCCGGGCCAGTTCGGCCTCGCGTCCGATCAGCCGGCCGGCGTCGCCCGGCAGTTCGTTGACGGCGCGGCGGGGTCCGGGGCGGGCGGGGGCGAAGGGCCCTGCCGCCGGTGGCCTCGGGAGGTGTACGTCCGCTCCGCGCAGGACCGCCTGGTGCGCCCGCTGGAGTTCCGCGCCGGGGTCGACGCCGAGTTCGCGCTTCAGGCGCCTGCGCAGGTCCTCGTACACGTTCAGTGCCTCGGCCTGGCGGTCGCAGCCGTGCAGGGCGCGCATGCGCAGCGCGGCGAGGGGTTCGTCGGTCGGAGCGGCCGCCGACTGGGCGGCGAGTTCGTCCAGGGTTTCGGTGAACCGGCCCAGCAGGACCAGGCATTCGAGGTGGTCTCGCCGTACCGCGCGCAGGCGCTCCAGGAGCCGCTGCCGCTCGGCGTCGGCGTACGGTCCGGGCAGCCCGGCGAGCGGCTCGCCGTCGCAGAGGGCGAGCGCCTCGGACAGCCGGTCCGCCGCGCCGGCCGGATCGCCGGACCGTTTCGCGCGGCGGGCGGTGGAGGCCAGCCGGGCCAGGTCGTCGGCGTCGAGGCGGACGGCGTCGTCGGCGAAGCGGTATCCGCCCCGTTCCCCGCGGATCACCGAATCCGCGGGCGCGGTGCCCTGCTCGTCGAGTCTCCTGCGCAGTGCGTAGACGTAGCTGGGAAGGACCTTGAGGCCGGAGCCCGGCGGTTTGTCCCCCCAGACCCCGTCGAGCAGCTGCTCGCCGCTCACCAGGAGGCCGGGCCGCAGGGCCAGGGCGGCCAGGACCGCCTGCTGCCGGACGGGCCCGAGGGCCAGCTGCCTGCCGTCACGCCAGGCCCGTACGGTGCCGAGCACCGCGAGCCGTAACCCGCGACGAGTTCCCGCCCCCACTTCGAACGCCTCCACCCCGTGCCGCACATCATCAGAAGTTCATCCGCATTGCAGCGCCTGCGGCGACGGTTGCGCAAGCGCGGCGGCCGCCACGAGGGGTGCGGCCGCCGCCACGAGCGGGTGAGGAGCACGGACATGACCGTCATCGACGGATCTCTGACAGCGCTGCTGATGACGCGGGGGCTCTTCCTCACACGGGAGCGGAGCGATGCCGCCGGGATCGTGTACGTCTGCGTGGACGACGGTCTGCCCGGCGGTTATCCGGTCGGGTACGTCGTCCCGTCCCGTACGGGGAGCTGGTTCGCGTACGCCCGGGCCCGGGCCGGCCGGGTCTTCGCCTGCGACCAGGTGGACGCCGGGCTGACGGGGATCGAGGCGGCGGTGCGTGCGGTCCTGGACCACGCGCGCTACGGGGACGTCCTGTACGCACTGGCACGGGAGAGGGAGTCCGGGGACGCGTACACGGTCGAGCTGCACTGGGAGCTCGCCGCCTGGCTGGCCTCGCTGAGCGCGCCGAGGGGGATCAGCCGGCTCGGTGCCCGGAAGGTGCGGCTGACCGGCCCGGCCGTCGCGTACCTGCGCGGTCTTCCGCAACGCCTCGGCTGCCATGTGGACGCGCAGGACCGCATCTGGCTGGCGGGCCGGCCGTACCCGCTGGTCCGCGAGCCCCGGTAGGGCCGGGGCTCGCGGACCGGGTCAGGCGTCGACCAGCGGGGAGGGGCGCGAACTGCGCAGGGGGGCGGCGAGGCCGGCGAGGGCCTCCTCCAGGCCGTACAGGTGCGCGAGCGCGGGTTCGGTCGCGGCGGCCCGGGGGACCGTCCCGGGCGCGGCGGTGTGCTCTTGGCCGTCCTTCTCCTCGGCGGCGGTCAGCGCCTCCACGGCCGCCTCGACGCGCCAGCAGGCCGCGGCGAGGCGGGCGTCGTGGCTCGCGTCCGGGTCGGCGGCGACCGCCGCGAGGCCGCGGACTTCGCGGGCGCAGTCGTCCAGCAGCGCGATGACCTGCCCCGCGCGCTCCTTGCGGCCCCGGAACGGGCTCAGCGGGTGCACCAGCGGGGCGAGCGCCATCCGCACCCGGGCCAGCAGGACCTCGAGCTCGGCGGCGTGCGGCGCGGGATCCGCGGTGGGGGATCCCGCGAGGCGCGCGGTGGCCTCGGCGGTCGCCGCGTGGACGGAGCGCAGGGCCCGCTGGATCCAGGCGGAGTTCGTGGCGTGGGTGGTCACCGGCAGGATCAGGACCACGGCGAGGGCGGCGCCGAGCGCGCCGACCGCGGTCTCCTGGAACCGCAGGAGCAGCAGACCGGGGTGCAGGACGCCGAGGAGACCGTAGAGCAGCCCGGCCATGACGGTCGCGAAGAACATCATCCAGGAGTACGAGGGGGCCGCGGTGTAGAAGATCCCGAAGACGCACACGATGACGAGCACGGCGGTCGGCAGGGGCGCTCCGTGCAGGGGTACGGCGATCAGCAGGCCGGCGGCGATGCCGACGACCGTGCCGAGCACCCGGCGGAAGCCCCGTACGAGGGTCTCCCCGCGGGAGGTGGTGTTGACGAAGATCCACCAGGCGGCGCCGACGGCCCAGTACCAGCGGTCCTCGGAGAGGTACTGGCCGATGACGAGCGCGAAGGCGCAGGCGGCGGTGGCCTGGAAGGCCTGCCGGGTGGTGGGCCGGGCGAGCCCGGTGCCGGGCAGGCCGGGCGGGACGGGCGGCGGCGGGGTGCGCCGCTCGATGGGCCACAGGACGAAGCGCACGGCGCCCGCGGCGAGGAGTGCCAGTCCGACGGCGGCGAACAGTTCGGGTAGCTGCGCGGGCACGGCGTGCAGGAACTGGGTGACGAAGAACATCATGAAGCCGAAGACGCCGAGGGCGTGCCCGCGCGGCCCCCAGCGGCGGGCGTAGACCCCGGCGAGGACGACGGCGAGGAACGCGGCGTCCCGGGCGACGGGCATCGTGTGCAGGCCGGCGGCCAGGGCCAGCACCGGGAATCCGACGACGGGCAGCAGGGCGGTGGTGAGGCGCTGGGCCTGCACCTTCGGGTCCAGGACGGTGAAGAGGGCCAGCAGGGCCGCCAGTCCCCCGGTGATGGAAGCGGTGAGGGAGAGACCGCACAGTTCGGCGAGGGCCACGCCGGCGGTGACGCCGATCGCCGCGCGGGCCGAGTTCCGCAGTCTCGTGCGCCCCGGGTCCGGAGCAACGAACATCCTCTTCACGGCGGTGTGCCGCCCCCCTTGCGATGCTGCGCGCCGTGTCCGGCGGCCGCCCGGGGGTGGTGGGAGGCGTACGGACACGACGAAGGCACCGCGGTCCGGTCCGGCCTCGTTGCCGGTCCGGCGCTGCGCGGCGCCGTAGATACATGGATAGGACACAGATAAGCATGTAGAGGGCAATGGTTCAACCGGGCGGCGAATGAGTGGGCCAATGGCACAGCGTCGGCCCGTGATCCTCGGCCACGGGAAGACCAACGGACGGCAAACGTCGTGGCAGGTGGATCCGCACCCCTGGGATCGGCCGGTTGGCGCCGCTACATTGCCCACGGCCCCGCGGGTACGCAGGCGGGCGGAGGGGTGAGGAGCGGGAGACATGGGCTCTGGGGTCTTCGCGAGACTGGGTGGAACGATCAGCGGGAAGACCGCGGCCTCGGTGGCCGCGGGCGTGCTGGTGGTCGGCGGCGCCGCGGGGGCCGGCGTGTGGTGGACCACGCAGGGGAAGCCGCACGTGGTGGTCGTGCAACGCAGTGCGTCGGCGCAGGTGCCCGCAGGCGGCGAACAGTCGGTGATCGCACCGTGCGAGAAGCACGAGACCGCGCTGGGCGGCGGGTACGCGGTCGGCGGCGCCGGCTTCTCGACGGCCGGCGAGTTCGTCGGCGCGGCATGGCTGGCGGCGGCGTACAACCCGGGAGACGCGCCCGTCACCCTCACCTCGTACGCGCTGTGCGTGAACGCCAAACCCGAGTTCGCACCGCACCAGGAGTTCACCCCCCGGGCGGCGCACGCCTTCAAGGATCACGAAGTGAAGATCACCAGCCACGACGAGGGCCCCGTCCACGACCTGTCGACCGACGGCCCGTTCGCGGGCGCCTACCGCAGGGCGGAGGCGAGGCCCGCGTGCGGGAGCGACTTCACGATGCTCGGAGTCGAGTTCCGGGCGGCGCGCAACGTCCCCGGGCGGGCCGTGGCGCCCGTGCCCATGGACAAGCTGACCACGTACGAGGTGGCCGGGAGGCCGACGCCCGCGACCTGGACCGTCTCGGTCAATCCGGGTACGGAACTGAGCACGGGCTCGTTCCGGATGTGGAACTCCGAAGCGGCGGAGCGCAAGACCAGCATCCTGGACCCGCAACCCCCTCAGTCGAACTACGCGGTCGACGTGCGGCCGGTCTGCGTCAAGCTGAAGGACGTCTCGATCGCCACCGCCACGGTCGCGGTCGGGGCGAAGGGCACCGCGGACGCCACCGTGAAATGCCCGAAGGGCCAACTGGTACTGGGCGGCGGCTTCCGGTTCCCGGCGGACAGCGAGGGGGGAAGCAACAACCCGCAGCGCTTCTTCGGTGACGGCTGGCTGTACGCGTCGGCGGACGGACCGACGCCGGGGACGTCGGGCCGACCGGTGAAGGACTGGCACGTGACCGGTCAGAACCAGCAGCAGGCCGGCATCGACTACCACGACACGGTGTGGATCGAGCATTCCGATGGCGAGACCCTGACGGGCAACGTCTATTTCGACAACCACGCGCACGGCGCCGGCGACAACGAGTTGCGCGTCCGCCCCGTCCCCGACAGCCAGCGGATGGTCGCGAGCGCCGTCTGCGGCACCATCGACGCCGAGCCGACCTCCCCGGACAAGGGCGCGGCGCCGCCCACCGTGAACCGGCCGGTGCTGCCGCCCGCCCTGGACACGGAGCCGTCGCAGTCCGGGCCCGTGAACTCGGCCACCCCGCTGCCCGGCGGCTCCGCCTCGCCCTCGCCCAGCTCCGGCGGGTCGCCGAGCGCCTCGCCCACGCCCCGTACGCCGAACAGCCCCGGCCCGACGACCGGCGGCCCGGGCCGGCCGCCCGCCACCCAGCCCGGACATTCGCCCTCCGCGCAGCCGCAGGCCCCGGCGGTCTCCATCCAGCAGCCCGGCGCCGGCGGCGAGCTCCGGCGCGGCTGCGAGGAGCCCTTCGGCGGTACGGCGCGCACGCGCCCCGGAGACCGGGCCATCACCGACCCGCAGGCCACGACCTGGCAGATCATCGGCCCGAACGGACCGGTGACGATCGGCGCCGGTGCCTCCGGCCGGTTCCGGGTGCCGCTGCTGGCGGACGGGACGTACCCGCTCGTGTTCTCCGCCACCGACACGGCCTCCGGACTGACCGGGAGCGCCAGGACCTCGGTCCAGATCGTGGGCTGCCTGCGCTGATCTCCACGGGCGCGGCGGGCCCCTGCCCCTCGAAAAGCCACGGAACATGGCACCCGGGGGTAGGCGGCCCGCTTCGCGGCGCGCCGCCGGTCCTCGCGGAACGGGAGCCTGTAGGGGAAGGGGATGCAGGCGCGGCGGCGAGGCTCTCTGGAGGACGGATGACGTCGGTGGACCCTTCGACGGAAGCGCCACCACCCGTCGCTCCCGACACGGCCGAGCGACAGCGGAGCGAGTGGCGGCGGACCGAGCGGCGGGCCGGTCAGGGGTCCGCCGTCCTGCGGTGGCTGTCGACCACCGACCACAAGGTGATCGGCAACCTCTACCTGGTGACGGCCTTCTGCTTCTTCCTCTTCGCCGGCGCGCTGGCCATGGCGATGCGGGCCGAACTCGCCCGCCCCGGGCTGCAGATCCTGTCGAACCAGCAGTACAACGAGGCGTTCACCATTCACGCCACGATCATGATGCTGCTGTTCGCGACGCCGACCTTCACCGGTTTCGCCAACGCGATCATGCCGTTGCAGATCGGGGCGCCCGACGTCGCCTTCCCCCGGCTGAACGCCTTCACCTACTGGGTGTACCTGTTCGGCGGCCTGCTGGTCGTGTCCGGATTCCTGACCGCGTACGGGGCCGCGGACTTCGGGTGGTTCGCGTACGCGCCCCTGAACGGCCTGCGCTACTCCCCCGGGACCGGCGCCGACCTGTGGGCGATGGGGCTGGCCGTGTCGGGACTGAGCACGATCCTGGGTGCGGTCAACTTCATCACCACGATCATCTGCCTGCGCGCGCCGGGCATGACCTTGTTCCGCATGCCGATCTTCACGTGGAACGTCCTCTTCACCTCGGTGCTGGCGCTGCTGGCGTTTCCGGTGCTCACGGCCACGCTGCTGGTCCTGGAAGCGGACCGGACGTTCGGCGCGCACGTCTTCGACCCGGCGAACGGGGGCGCCCTGCTGTGGCAGCACCTGTTCTGGTTCTTCGGGCATCCCGAGGTCTACATCGTGGCGCTGCCGTTCTTCGGCGTGGTGAGCGAGATCCTTCCGGTCTTCAGCCGCAAGCCCATGTTCGGATACGTCTCCCTGATCGGGGCCACGATCGCGATCACCGGTCTGTCCGCGACGGTGTGGGCGCACCACATGTTCGCGACGGGGGCCGTACTGCTGCCCTTCTTCTCGCTGTTGTCGTTCCTGATCGCCGTGCCCACGGGGGTGAAGTTCTTCAACTGGATCGGGACGATGTGGAAGGGGTCGCTCTCCTTCGAGACGCCGATGCTGTGGTGCGTCGGCTTCCTCGTCACCTTCCTCCTGGGCGGCCTGACGGGCGTGCTGGTGGCGTCGCCGCCGCTCGACTTCCACCTGACGGACAGCTACTTCGTCGTCGCCCACCTGCACTACGTCCTCTTCGGCACCATCGTCTTCGCCACCTTCGGCGGCTTCTACTTCTGGTGGCCCAAGCTCACCGGGCGGATGCTGGACGAGCGCCTCGGGAAGATCCACTTCTGGACCCTGTTCGCCGGGTTCCAGACCACGTTCCTGGTCCAGCACTGGCTGGGCGAGGCGGGCATGCCCCGGCGGTACGCGAACTACCTCGCGAGCGACGGTTTCACCCTGCTCAACACCGTCTCCACCATCGGCTCGTTCCTGCTGGGCCTGTCGACGCTGCCCTTCCTCTACAACGTCTGGCGGACCGGCCGCCACGGCACCCGGGTCACCGTGGACGATCCGTGGGGATGGGGCCGCTCCCTGGAGTGGGCGACGAGCTGTCCGCCGCCCCGGCACAACTTCCACTCCCTGCCGCGGATCCGCTCGGAGTCCCCCGCATTCGACCTGCACCACTCGGAGGTGCCCCGTGAAGGGTGAGGCCTGGCTGTTCACCGGTACGGCCCTGTTCTTCGGGGTCACGGCCGCCGTCTACTTCTGGCTGTCCCGGGAGCCCGCCGGGACCGCTGCGCTCTGCGTCGCCTTCGTCATGGCGGCCCTCGTCTCCGCCTTCCTGTGGCGCCAGTACCGGCGGGGCGGCGAGCGTCCGGAGGACCGCGGGGAGGCCGAGGTGCGCGAGGCGGCCGGCCGGCGGTTCTTCTTCCCCGCGCGCAGCTTCTTCCCCGTCCTGGCGGCGGCGGGGAGCGCGCTGATCGGCCTGGGCGTGGTCGAGGGGCTGTGGCTCTGCCTGATCGGGTTCGGGGTGTTGCTGCCGGGGGTCGTGGGGTTCGCCTTCCAGAACCTCGGCCACCCGGAAGCGGAATAGGCCGGCGGTCAGCGCTCCCCGGAGCGCCGCTCCCGGTCCGGGCCCCTGGTGGTTCCCGCGGCCCGCCGGCGTTGCTTCGGGGTCGCCGGGAAGTCGATCCGGTCCTGGTGGTACCAGGCGCCGAGGGCCGACCGGAGCCGGTCGCGCCGGCGCGGTCGGGTGCGGCCGGAGGGAGCCGGCGGCAGGGGCCGCTCCCGCGCGAGCACGGCGTACCGCTCGGTGGGCGTGAGCTCCCGGTGCTGCGGCTCGAAGCCGCCTTCCGCGCCCTGGAGCACGAGGCCGGACTCCTCACCGTCCGTCAGCAGGCGCCGCTCGCGCCACTGGAGGGCCAGGCACACGCGCCTGGTGAGCCAGAAGGCGGCCACCGGTACGAGGAAGAAGGCGATCCGCAGCGCCCGGGTCAGGCCGGGCAGTGGTACGTCGAAGACGAACGCCAGGATGTCCTGCGCCCCGGCGAGCAGCAGGACGGCGTAGCAGGAGACGGCCGCCACGCCGAGCCCCGTGCGGACGGGCCGGTCGCGCGGACGGTCGCAGAGGTGCCGCTCGCCCGTCGGGCCGGTGATCCAGCGTTCGAAGTACGGGTAGGCGTACAGGACGGTGAAGAGCAGACCGGGCAGGAGTACGGCCGTCACCAGGGGGTTCCACGCGATCGTGTGACCCCACAGCCGGGTTTCGAGGCCGGGCATCAGCCGTAGTGCCCCCTCCAGGAAGCCGACGTACCAGTCGGGCTGGGAGCCGATGGAGACCACGTCGGCTCGGTAGGGGCCGTAGGTCCAGATGGGGTTGATCTGCGCGACGGCGCCGAGGGCCGCGAGCACCCCGAAGAGGGCGAAGAACAGCCCGGCGGACTTGGCCGTGTACTGGGGGAAGAAGGGCAGTCCGACGACGTTGCGGCCGGTCCTGCCCGGCCCCGGCCAGTGCGTGTGCTTGAGCGTGACGACGAGCAGGAGGTGCGCGGTGATCAGCGCCGTGAGCAGGCCGGGGACCAGCAGGATGTGCACGGGGTAGAGGCGGGACACGATGTCCTCGCCGGGGTACTGGCCTCCGAAGACGAGGAAGCTCAGGTACGTGCCGACGACCGGGACCGACAGCATGATCCCCTGGGCGATCCGCAGCCCGGTGCCCGACAGCAGGTCGTCGGGGAGCGAATAGCCGGCGAACCCCTCCAGCAGCGCCAGCAGGAACAACGTCACGCCGATCGTCCAGTTGAGCTCGCGCGGGCGCCGGAACGCTCCGGTGAGGAACACCCGGAGCATGTGCACCCCGATGGCGGACACGAAGAGCAGGGCGGCCCAGTGGTGCATCTGGCGGATCAGCAGTCCGCCCCGGACCTCGAAGCCGATCCTCAGGGTGGAGAGGTAGGCCTGCGACATGGGCACGCCCTGGAGCGGCTCGTAGGGGCCCCGGTAGACCGTCTCCCGCATCGACGGATCGAAGAAGAACGTGAGGAACACACCGGTCAGCAGGAGTACGACGAAGCTGTACAGGGCCAGCTCCCCCAGCAGGAACGACCAGTGGTCGGGGAACACCTTGCGCACCCCGTTCCGGGCCGGTTCCGCGAGCGGCAACCGGGCGTCCAGCTCCTCGAACCCGCGCACCGCCGCGCGCCGCGCCTTCCGCGTCGAACCGAGCACCGGCACGCACCTCCCGTCCGGGCTCCCACCGCTGGGCCGGCCGAGCCGCCCGGAATCCACGCAAAGCTACCGAAACACACTCTCCGTCATCAATTCAGACACGGGACGGCTGCGTGCGTTCCTCCCGGCGTCAGCTCTCGGTGGGCACGCACAGGACCGGCACCGGGGACAGGTGCAGGAGCTTGTGCGGGGTGGAGCCGAGGAGGGCGCCCCGGATCGGGCTGTCGCCCCAGGTGCCGACGATGATGACGCGCGCGTCGTGGCGTTCGGCGGCGTCGAGCAGGGCCTGCGCCGGTTTCTCGTCGACGACCTCCACGGTCGAGGGGACCCCGGCCTCGTCGGCGGCCTCGACGGCGTGCGCGAGGGCACTGCGGCCCGCCTGGCGCAGGGCCTCCACGTGAGCCTGGTACTCCTCGCCCGCCGCGCCGGGGGCCGCCACGCCGTAGACGAGGACGAGGGGCTCGCCGAAGGCGGTGGCCACCTCCAGCGCGACGCGCAGGGCGCGCTCCGCGCCGGGCGACTCGTCGTACCCGAGGACCACGGACATGAGGGCTCCTCCTCAGCTCTTCCGGCCGCGAACGAGGGCCGGGTCCACGACGCTCCGCCGCTCGCTCCAGAACCTGCCGTCGTGGATCCGCCACCAGCACATGACGAGCACGCCGACGACGGCGATGCCGATGCCGATGACCAGGGGCGGGCCGAGGCCGAACCAGGAGACCCCGCTGGCGGAGTTCTCGGGGTTCGACATGTCGCCCACCGACTCCACGAGCAGCCAGATCAGCAGGCCGGCGCCGATCACCGGGCCCGCGCCGATGAGCAGGAAGTTGCCCGGCGACTCCAACAGGTGGCGGCGGTAGTAGACGGCGCAGGCCAGCCCGGTGAGCGCGTAGTAGAAGGCGATGAGGAGGGAGAGCGCGGTCAGCGAGTCCAGGAGGGCGTTCTCGCTGATCTGGTTGACCACGAGGTACCAGCCGATGGCGATGGCGGCCACCCACCAGGTGCTGACGCTCGGGGTCCGGAAGCGCGGGTGGATGTGCGCGAGATGGTGCGGCAGCGCGTGCCGGCGGGCCATGGACAGTGCGGTGCGGGAGGCGGGGATGATCGTGGTCTGGGTGGAGGCGAGCGCGGAGGTGCAGACGGCGGCGAGCACCATCCAGTCCCAGCCGCCCATGACCTCGTGGGCGAGCACGGCGAACACGGCCTCTTCCTCGCCCGCGTTCTCGGCGAGGAACTCGGTGCCGGCGTAGGCGACGACGGCGAAGCCGACGGACAGGTACGTCACCAGCAGGATGACGGTCGACCAGATGCCGGCCCGCCCGGGCGCGGTGGCGGAGTTCTCCACCTCCTCGGTGAGGTTGACCGCGGACTCCCAGCCCCAGTAGATGAACACGCCCAGCAGCAGTCCGCCGGTGAGGGCGGCGCCGCCCGCGCCGAAGGGGTTGAGCCATTCGATGGACGGATCGATCGCGTGGAGGGTGCTGGTGTCCGCGTAGACCCGGTAGATGGCCACGACGGCGAAGACCAGGAGGAAGAAGACCTGGGCGAGGATCAGGACGTCCTGGAGGTGGGCGGAGAGCTCGGTGCCGATGACGCAGATGAGGGTCATCACGAGGATCACGACGACGGCCAGCCCCTGCCGGATGGCCTCGTTGGAGGCCCAGTCGTCCAGGCCGAAGGTGAGCAGACCGAACCGGACGGCCACGTCGGCCAGCGAGCCGATGACGAGCACGCCGGTCATGGCGATGGCCCAGCCGCCGAACCAGCCCGCCCAGGGGCCCATGGCCCGGGTGACCCACGAGAACGTCGTGCCGCAGTCCTGGTCGACCCGGTTGAGGTAGTAGAAGGCGGCGGCGATGAGCAGCATCGGCACGAAGGACGCCAGCATCACCCCCGGCGCGTAGATCCCGACCAGGGCGACGATCGGCCCGAGGACCGCTGCCAGCGAGTAGGCGGGCGAGGTCGAGTTCAGGCCGATGACGAGGGCGTCGAGGAAGCCGATCGCGTTCGCCTTGAGACCCGGTTCGAGGTCGTCGTCCCCCGCACCGCCACCGCTCTCAACGTCTTGGGCCATGTACGCATCGTCAGGCACCCGGCGGCGCCCCGCGAGGCGGGTTCCGCCGGTCAGGGGCGGGTGTTCCAGCCCGCGATCACCGGGAGGTCGTGTTCCGTGGAGAGCATGCTGACGGTGCCGGTGCGCAGCAGGAACAGCCGGCCGTCGGCGGGGTCCAGGCGCAGGTAGCGGGCGGTCAGCACGCGCAGGAAGTGCCCGTGCGCGACGATCACCACGTTGCCCTCGTCGGCGGCCAGCACCGGGGCGACGCGGGCCAGCGCGCGGTCCGCGCGGGCGCCCACCTGGGTGGCGTTCTCCCCCGGATGCGTGGCGTCGCCGGGCGGGACGCCGTGGGTCCACAGGGACCAGTCCGGGGTGGTCCGCCGGATCTCCGCGGTGGTGACGCCCTCGTAGCCGCCGTAGTCCCACTCGTGGAGGTCGGGATCGGGGATCCCTCCGGTGAGGCCGGCGAGCTCGGCCGTGGCGACGGCCCGGCGCAGCGGACTGGTCAGCACCAGTGCCGGATGGCGGTCCCGGAAGAACGGGGCCAGCGAGATGGCCTCCTCCACTCCGCGCGCGGTCAGCGGAACGTCGGTGAGTCCGGTGTGCCGCCCATCGGCGCTCCAGGCCGTCTCTCCGTGCCTCACCAGCAACAGGTCGCTCATTCTCGGGACCCTATGTCCTCGGCATGTCGGCACGGTGGGGCGGGGCGGGCGTGTCACTGTCGGGCCTCATGAACGAGGGGCGGCGGCTGCCCGCGCTGATGATCGTGCTGACGCTGGCGACCGGGATGGTGGAGGCGGTGAGCCTGCTCGCGCTCGGGCCGGTGTTCACCGCGATGCAGACGGGCAACGTGCTGTTCCTGGCCTTCGGAGCCGTCCGGGCGGGCGATCTGCCGGCGCTGCCTTCGGCGGTCTCGCTGACGGGTTTCGTCCTCGGTGTGATCTGCGGGGCGAGGCTGGAATCGGCGACCGAGGCGCGGGGGCGGCGCTGGTTCATCATCGGGCTCGCTTTCGAGGCGGCGCTCGTCCTGGTGGCCGCGGGCCTCGGCTGGGGGCTGGAGCCGCACTACGGCGCGCCGAGCACGCGGCACCTGGTCGTCACGGCCGTCCTGGGTTTCGCGCTGGGCGTCCGCAACCTGACGATCATGCGGGCGCACTTGGCGGGGGTGCCGACGACGCTGATCACCCGGTCCATGACCGCCTTCTTCGGGGGCCCGGCCATGGGCGAGGAAGGCGCCCTCGCGTACTGGACCCCCGCCTGGCGGCTGCGCGGGCTGTCGGTCCTGGCGATGTTCGCGGGCGGCTTGGCCGGGGCGCTGCTGGTCCGGGCCGGATGGACGGTGGGTCTGCTGCTGCTCCCGGTCGCGGCGCTGGTGCTGGCGTCGGCGGCGGCCGAGCTCGGGCAGCCCCGGCTGCTCTCCGGACAGTTCCCCCGCCGCGGGCGATCCGGCTGAACCGGTCCAATGCCGGGCCATTGGTACAGTCACGGGATGGCGGTGGACGAGCTCGACACGAGGATCCTGCGCCTGCTGATCGAGCAGCCGCGCACCAGTGTCCGTGAGTACGCCCGGATCCTCGGTGTCGCGCGGGGCACCCTTCAGGCCCGCCTCGACCGGCTGGAGCGCACCGGGGTGATCACCGGCACGGGGCCGGTGCTCTCCCCCGCCGCGCTGGGGCATCCGGTGCTGGCGTTCGTGCACATCGAGGTCACGCAGGGGCACCTGGACGACGTCGGTGACGCGCTCGCGACCGTGCCCGAGATCATCGAGGCCTTCTCGATCACCGGCGGCGGGGACCTGCTGACCCGGGTCGCGGCCCGGGACAACGCACATCTGGAGGACGTGATCCAGCGGCTGATCCGACTCCGTGGCGTGGTCCGCACCCGTACCGAGGTGGCGCTGCGCGAGCGGGTCCCGCACCGGCTGCTGCCGTTGGTCGAGTCCGTGGGGCGGGCGTCCCGCAAGACCTGACAGAATGGTCTAGACAGGACATGACCGGCAGGACGGGCGCAGCGGATGATCTCCGTCATATTCGATCTCGACGGCACCCTCGTGGACAGTGAGCCGAACTACTACGAGTCCGGGCGCCGCACCCTGGAGCGGCACGGGGTACCCGGTTTCACGTGGGAGGAGCACTCCCGCTTCATCGGGATCGGCACCCTGGAGACACTGGAGATCCTCAAGGAGCGCCACGGGATCGAGGCGCCGGTCGAGCAGCTGCTGGCCGAACAGAACGCCGCCTACCTGGAGCTGGCCCGCACCCACACGGGGACCTTCCCGGAGATGCGCACGTTCGTCGAGCGGCTGCACGGCGAGGGCGTTCCGATGGCGGTGGCCTCCGGATCCTCGCGCGAGGCGATCGACGCCGTGCTGGCGGGCACCGGTCTGGACTCGATGCTGAGCCTGGTGGTCTCCGCCGAGGAGGTGGCGCACGGCAAGCCCGCCCCGGACGTGTTCCTGGAGGCGGCGCGCCGACTGGGTGCGGAGCCGGCCGACTGCGTGGTCGTCGAGGACGCGGCGCCGGGGGCGCTGGCCGCCCACGCCGCCGGGATGCGGTGCGTGGCGGTCCCGTACGTGGCGCGGAGCGCGCACGACCCGGAGTTCGCGACCGCCGGGCTCCTCTTTCCGGGCGGGCAGGACGAGTTCAGCGCGGAGGCGGCGCACGACTGGCTGACGGAGCTGCGGACGCGGTGACGACCTGACGGGGTGACGGCCTGACGGGGTGACGGCCTGACAGGGTGACGGCCTGCCGGGGTGACGGCCCGATTCCGCTCCCTGTCGACGCTCTGGCGCTCTGCCGGGGCGGCTGTCACCATGCCCGCGTGACCTCGACCCAGTCCCCGGACACCCAGCGCCCCGGCACCCAGAGCGACGGCACGCGGAGCGGCGGCGGGCCGCGCGGTTGGCCCCTGCTCGGGAACCTTCCGGCCTTCGCCCGCGATCCACTGGCCTTCTTCGAGTCCCTGCGCGACGAGCACGGGGACTGGGTGCCGTGGAGCCTCGGCCCGCAGCGCAACGTGCTGGTCTCCCGTCCGGAGCACGCGGGCGAGTTGCTCGGCGCCGTGGAGTCCACCTTCGAGCCGACGGAACTGGGCTGGGCCTTCCGTCAGTTGCTGGGCAACGGGGTGGTCGTCGCCCGGGGTGACGACTGGCGGCGCAAGCGGGCCCTGGTCCAGCCGGCCGTACGCCCGCGCCAAGTGCGCTCGTACGCCGCCACGATGGTGGAGTGCGCGGACGCACTGGCCGGGAGCTGGCAGGAGGGCGACGTCGTCGACGTGCACCGGGAGATGGCCGGGCTCACCCAACGGATCGCGGTGCGCACCTTGTTCGGGAGCGACTGCGCCGGCCGCGAGGCTCCCATCAGCGCGGCGATGGCCACGGCGCAGCGGGAGTTGGGGGCCGAGTTCCGGGGACTGACGCTGTTCCTGCCGCCCTGGGTCCGCACGCCCGGCAGACGGCGGATGCGGCAGGCGGTGGCGGTCCTCGACCACGAGATCGAGCATGTCATACGGGAGCACGAGGCGGCCTCGCGCGAGGGCGCGGAGCGGGACGATCTGCTGAGCCGACTGCTGGCCGCCCGTGACGAGCAGGGCGGCCCCCTGTCCCGCAAGGAACTGCGGGACGAGTCGATCACCCTGTACATCGGCGGACACGAGACCACCTCGACCACGCTGACCTGGGCCTGGCAGCTGCTGTCGGGAGCGCCCGAGGCCCGGGCCCGGCTGACGGAGGAGCTGGACCGGGTACTGGGTGGCCGGCTGCCGACGTACGACGACTATGCGCGGCTGCCGTGGACCCGGCAGGTGGTCAAGGAGGCGCTGCGGATCTATCCGCCGATCTGGCTGATCTCGGCGCTGGCCCGGGAGGGCGCGAGCATCGGCGGCCGGCCGGTGCCCGCGGGGACCGCCGTGTGGACCAGCCCCTGGTCGGTGCACCGGGACCCGCGCTGGTTCCCGGATCCGGAGGCGTTCCGCCCCGAGCGCTGGGACGCGGACGCCCCGCACCCCGTCCCGGAACACGCCTGGTTCCCCTTCGGCGGCGGCCCCCGGGCCTGTCTGGGGGCCCGGTTCGCACTGGTGGAGGCGGCACTCGTACTGGCCGTACTGGGGCAGCGGTTCCACCTGGACAGCGGCAGCGGGCGGGTCGCCGTCTTCCCGGGGCTCACGCTCCAGCCGAAGGCGCCGGTGACGGCGACACTGGTGACGCCCTGACCCGGGCGGGCGGCACACCGTCCCGTCCGGGCCGGCGCGTCCTGCGGGCCGCCCGGTATCAGAGACGCCGAGTCCATTGTGCGAGACGCCATTGACCCTCGCCCGGCCGGGTGGCTACGTTTCGCCGCATGTTGCGTTCAGTCATGCTCACCACGCGCGGTCACATCGACCTGCTGCGGGTGGCTTCCGCCGCCTGTTGCCGCGGCTGCTGACGCCCTCTTCCTGACGCCCTCTTCCTGACGCCCTCTCGTCGCTGACGCGTCACGAGCGCTCCGCGCTCTTCCCCGGCATGCCCGCGCGCGCCTGAACCCGCCCCGCAATCCGCCCTGCTCCCGGCCCTTCGCGCCGGCGCGAGGTCTGCCGGGGGGTGCGCGCCCCTGCCTCCTCACCTTGTCTTCGTGGAGCCTCCATGAGCATCGGCCACGCGCCACCGGAAATTTCCGCCACATCGGCATCTGCCCCTTCACCCCCGGACTCCCCCGCACTCGTGGCGGTCGAGCCGGCCTCCGCCCGGCGGCGGCCCGTACCCCGCTGGATCCGCAGGACCACCGGCCCCCTGCTGCTGCTCGCGCTGTGGCAACTGGCCAGCACCCTCGGGTGGCTGCCGGCCGACACCCTCGCGCCGCCGTCGACCATCGCCTCCGCGGCGGCCGACCTGATCGACGACGGGACGCTGCCCGGGGCAATGACCGTGTCCCTGCAGCGCGTTGCGATCGGGCTGGTCATCGGCGGGACTGCGGGGACGGTCCTCGCGCTGCTGTCCGGGCTGTCCCGGCTCGGCGAGGACCTCATCGACGCGAGCGTGCAGATGCTGCGCACGGTGCCGTGGGTCGGCCTCATCCCCCTGTTCATCATCTGGATGGGCATCGGGGAGGCCCCCAAGGTCGCGCTGATCGCCCTCGGCACGGCCTTCCACCTGTACCTCAACGTGTACGCGGGGATCCGCGGGGTGGACGAGCAACTGATCGAGGCGGGCCAGGTGCTGGGCCTCGGCCGGTGGGGACTGGTGCGGCACGTGGTGCTGCCGGGGGCGCTTCCGGGCTTCATGACCGGCCTGCGCTACTCCCTCGCGACCGCGTGGCTGGCGCTGGTGTTCGGGGAGTCCATCAACGCCGACGCCGGCATCGGCTTCCTCATGAACCAGGCGCGCGAGTTCTTCCGTACCGACGTGATCGTCGTGTGCCTCGTCGTCTACGCCTTCCTCGGCCTGACCGCCGACCTCGTCGTCCGCACTCTCGAAAGGCTGCTGCTGCAATGGCGACCGACGTTCACGGGGCAGTAGCCGGCCCTCCCCCCGCCACCGCTTCCTCCGGCGCCACGGACGTCGGCCCCGCCGTCCGGGTCACCGGCCTGACCCGGTCCTTCGACGGACGGGCCGTCATCGACGGGCTCGATCTGACCCTGCGGGCCGGAGAGTTCACCGTGCTCCTGGGGCGCAGCGGCTGCGGCAAGTCCACCCTGCTGCGGGTACTCGCGGGCCTGGACCGGGAGATCGAGGGCGATGTCCTCGTACCGGAGCGGCGGGCCGTGGCCTTCCAGGCGCCCCGACTGATGCCCTGGAAACGCGTCTGGCGCAACGTGTTGCTCGGGCTGCCCGGCAAGCCGGGACGGGAACGCGCCGAGCGGGCCCTGGCCGAGGTCGGGCTGGAGCACCGTACCGACGCCTGGCCGAAGACCCTTTCCGGCGGGGAGGCCCAGCGGGCGTCCCTGGCCCGAGCACTGGTGCGCGAACCCGATCTGCTGCTGCTGGACGAGCCGTTCGGCGCCCTCGACGCCCTCACCCGGATCAAGGCCCAACAGTTGGTGGCCCGGCTGTGGCAGCGGCGCGGCTGCGCGGTGCTCCTGGTCACGCACGACGTCGACGAGGCCGTCCTGCTGGCCGACCGCGTGCTGGTGATGGACGGGGGACGAATCGCCTACGACACGCATGTTCCGCTGGAGCGGCCGCGCGAGGTCGGTGACCCCGGCTTCGCGGTGTTGCGCACCCGGCTGCTCACCGAACTCGGCGTCGCCTGAGTACCCGTCGCCTGAAGGCCGGCCTGAAGACCCTGACCCACCCAGATGACCTTTCACCCCGTCAAGAGAACGAAGAGAAGCGACATGACACGCCACTCCCTGCCCCTGCTCGCCGCCCTGGTCCCGCTGTCCCTGCTCCTGACCGCCTGCGGAGGGAACACCGCGGCCGACAGCGGCCCGGCCGCCTCGGGGGACGCCAAGAGCAGCGCGAAGGTCACGCTCAGCGTCGGGGACCAGAAGGGCGGATTCGAGTCGCTGCTGAAGGCCGCCGGTGAGCTGGACAACCTCGACTACACCATCAAATGGTCCACCTTCACCTCCGGTCCGCCGCTGCTGGAAGCCGTCAACGCCAAGGCCGTGGACATAGGCGGCGTGGGCAACACCCCGCCGGTGTTCGCCGCGGCCGCCAAGTCGAAGATCGCCGTCGTGGCAGCGACGCACGGCTCCGCCTCGGGCGAGGCGCTCCTCGTACCGAAGGGCTCCACGCTCCAGTCCCCCGCCGAGCTGCGCGGCAAGAAGATCGCGGTGGCACAGGGCAGTTCCGCCCACTTCCAGCTCATCGCCGGCCTGGAGCAGGCCGGCCTGAAGCCCTCGGACGTGACGATCAACTTCCTCCAGCCGGCCGACGCGCTGGCCGCCTTCAACAGCGGCAGTGTCGACGCGTGGGCGGTCTGGGACCCGTACACCTCGCAGGTGCTGCGGACCGGCGCCCGCGTCCTCACCTCGGGCGAGGGTGTGGTCAACGGCCTCGGGTTCCAGGTCGCGGCGCCCTCCGCCCTGGAGGACCAGGCCAAGTCCAAGGCCATCGGCGACTACCTGGCACGTGTCCGGCGCGCCCAGGACTGGGTGTTCAAGCACCCGGAGGAGTGGGCGAAGGTCTGGTCGAAGGAGACCGGCCTGCCGTACGAGGTGGCCTTCGACGCGGTCAAGCGCAGCAACGGCACCCGTGTGCCGGTAGCCGTGGACGACGCGGCCGTCGCCTCCGAGCAGAAGATCGCCGACACCTTCACCGAGTTGAAGCTGATCCCGGGCAAGGTCGCCTTCAAGGACTTCGTCGACACCCGCTTCAACGGGGACCTGCCGCCCTCCACCACCGCCCCGCGCGCGTACGGGAAGGACTCCTGATGACGGTCCGTCTGCACTGGTTCCTACCCACGGGCGGCGACGGCCGCACCCTGGTGGACCGGCACGCCTACGCCCACAACACCGCGGCGCCCGGGGTGCGCGAGCCGGACATCGAATACCTCGCGCAGATCGCGAAGGCCGCCGAACGGCTCGGCTTCGAGGCGGTGCTGACCCCGACCGGGACCTGGTGCGAGGACGCGTGGCTGACGACGGTGGCGCTCGCGCAGCACACTGAGCGACTGAAGTTCCTGGTGGCGTTCCGGCCCGGGGTGATCTCGCCGACGCTCGCGGCCCAGATGGCCTCGACCTACCAGCGGATCACCCGCGGCCGGCTGCTGCTCAACGTGGTGACGGGCGGCGACTCGGCGGAACAGCGGCGTTTCGGGGACCACCTCGACCACGACCGCCGCTACGAGCGCACCGCCGAGTTCCTGTCGGTCGTACGGGGGGCCTGGCGCGGGGAGCCGTTCGACTTCCACGGCGAGCACTACCGGATCGACGGGGGGCTGACCGCCCTGCCGCCCGACCCACTGCCGGAGATCTTCTTCGGCGGGTCCTCGGCGGCGGCGGGCCCGGTCGCCGCCGAGCATGCCGACGTGTACCTGACCTGGGGCGAGCCGCCCCAGCAGGTGAAGGAGAAGATCGACTGGATCCGCTCGCTGGCCGAGGAGCGGGGGCGGACGGTCCGCTTCGGCATCCGGCTGCACACCATCTCGCGCGACTCGGCGAAGGAGGCCTGGGGCGCGGCGGACCGGCTGCTCGGGGACCTGTCGGACGCGGACATCGCGAGGGCCCAGACGCTGCTGGGCGCGAGCGAGTCGGTGGGGCAGCAGCGGATGCTCGCCCTGCACGGTGGATCGCGGGACGGGCTGGAGATCTCCCCGAACCTGTGGGCCGGCGTCGGGCTGGTGCGCGGCGGGGCGGGTACGGCGCTGGTCGGCAGCCACGCGGACGTGGCCGACCGGATCGAGGAGTACCACGCGCTCGGGATCGAGAACTTCGTCCTGTCGGGCTATCCGCATCTGGAGGAGGCGTACTGGTTCGGCGAAGGGGTGACCCCGGAGCTGGCGACGCGCGGTCTGGTCGGGCCCTGAGCCGGGGGCGAGGAGGGGGAAGATCCCGGGACTCCCGCGAGTTGGTAGAACCGTGAACGAAATCTCGCGGGACGTGGACGTGGTGGTCATCGGCGCCGGGCAGGCGGGTCTCTCCAGCGCCTATCACCTGGCCCGGACGGGGATCGGGCACGTGGTCCTGGACCACGCTCCCCGTCCCGGCGGGGCCTGGCAGTTCCGCTGGCCCTCGCTCACCTACGGCAAGGTCCACGGGATGCACGCCCTGCCCGGCATGGAGCTGACCGGCGCGGACGCCCTGCGGCCGTCGTCGGAGGTGATCGCGGAGTACTTCGCCGCCTACGAGGACCGCTTCGACCTGCACGTACGACGTCCCGTGGACGTCTCGGCCGTACGGGAGGGCGAGGCCGGACGGCTGCGCGTGGAGTCCTCTGACGGCATCTGGTCCGCGCGGGCCCTGATCAACGCCACCGGGACCTGGGACCGGCCGTTCTGGCCGCGCTACCCGGGCCAGGAGTCCTTCCGCGGCCGGCAGTTGCACACGGCGAACTATCCCGGTCCGCAGGAGTTCACCGGGGCGCGGGTGATCGTCGTGGGCGGTGGCACCTCGGCGGTGCAGCACCTGCTGGAGATATCCGCGGTGGCGGCGGAGACCACCTGGGTGACCCGACGGCCCCCGGTCTTCCGCGACGGGAGCTTCGGCGAGGCCGAGGGCCGGGCGGCGGTGGCGCTCGTGGACGAACGGGTACGACAGGGCCTGCCGCCGCAGAGCGTCGTCAGTGTGACGGGGCTCCCGCTGAACGAGGCCGTCCGGGCCGGGCTGGCCTCGGGGGTGCTGGAGCGGCGGCCGATGTTCGAGCGCCTCACCGCCGGCGGCGCCGTCTGGGCGGACGGGAGCCGGGTGGACGCGGACGTCGTCCTGTGGGCCACCGGGTTCCGCGCGGCCGTCGACCACCTGGCGCCGCTGCGTCTGCGCGAGCCGGGCGGCGGCATCCGCGTGGAGGGGACGCGGGCCGTCCGCGACGAGCGGATCCACCTGGTCGGCTACGGCCCGTCCGCGTCCACCATCGGTGCCAACCGTGCGGGCGGCGCGGCGGTCCGCGAGATCCGCGACCTCCTGGCGCGCGAGCGGGCCGGCGAGCCCGTCGCCGCACCCGTGGGCTGAGCCGGCCGCCGCGCCCTCAGCCGGCCTCCGGTTCGCCGGGGGGTTCGCCGGGGGGTTCGCCGAGGAGTTCGTCGAGAGGGAAGGTCCGGTCCGGGGTGGTGCCGGCCGCGCGGTCCTCACGGGTCGGGTACACCCGACCCAGGCCGTCGTCCACGTCCAGAACGGGGTCGGTCCAGCTCTCACCGGCCTCCGGTACGAGGATGCGCGTGGTACCCCGCACCGCGTCGTGGATCAGGAGCGAGACGATGTTGTGGAGTTGGCAGCCCATCGCGGCCATCCCCTGCTCGGGGTGGTCCTCCGGGCCCTCGATCCGGATGGTGAAGTAGCGGTCGTCCTCCCAGAACCCGCCGTTGTCCAGCCATCGGCCCTCCCCCACGCGCACGCCGTCCACCCAGAGCAGGGCCTTGCCCGGGTGGTCGCGGAAGAAGAGCACCGACCGGTGCCGGTCGCCGTCGGCGAAGGTCACGTCGATCTGGTGCCGGGAATGGCAGTCGATGAAGCTGCTGCACGCCCCGGGGACCTCCCCGTGCCGGTAGCTCGCGAGCTTCTCGCCCGGAGCGGGATCCTGGCTGCAGACCTCGGCGAATCGGCAGGCCCGGTCGACGCGCCGGGTGCAGCCGAGCCCCATCGCCGCGACGTCACGCGCCTCGGCCCGCGACAGCAGTTCCCCCAGCCGTTCCAGGTACCGCTCCTCGCCGACCAGGGCGGTCAGTTCGGCCTCGTCGAACCACCAGTGGAGCAGGTCCACCCCGACCGGGGAACGGGCCAGCCAGCCCTGCCAGTCGACCACGCGGTTGCCCCACCGCCCGACCATCCGCTGGTGTCCTGCCCGTTCGGCGGCCGCGGCGGCCTTGGCCTCCGCCTCGATGCGCTCCTCGATGAGCTTCCCGATCGATTCCGCGTCGAATGCCGGCCCGTCCGCTTCAGCCCTCGTCTTCGCTCTCCATGGCCATTTCACGGTTCGCCCCCTCGGTCCACGCACTCGGCAGACCGCCGATCGTAGGCCCGACACGCCGGCGGCCGCCCCTCATTTCCCGGCGGCAGGGCCCGCCTTCGCACGCAGGCGGTTGAACTCCGCCACGTGCTTCTTGTGTTCGTCGTAGGTCGCGGAGAACCGGGTGTCCCCCGGCTTCACGGTGACGAAGAAGAGCCAGTCGCCGGGGGTCGGGGCGACCGCCGCCGCCATCGCCTCCAGGCCCGGGCTGTCGATCGGGGTGGGCGGCAGTCCCTGGCGCTCGTACGTGTTGAAGGGGCTGTTGATGCGGGTCTCGCTCAGCTTGGTGTCGACCGTGCTGCGGTTCAGCGCGTAGTTGATGGTGGAGTCCATCTGGAGCGGCATCGACTTCGCCAGCCGGTTGTGCACCACCCGGGCGACCTTGCCCATGTCGGCGCGGCCGTCGGCCTCGGCCTCGATGATGCTGGCCATCGTGGCCGTCTGGTACGGGGTCATGCCGTGGGCCTTGCCGCCGTCGGCGACGGCGCGGGTCGCGAGCTTCTCGTTCGCCGTACGCACCATGTGCGCGAGGAGCGTGGCCGGGGTCGACTTCGAGGTCACCGGATAGGTCGCCGGGAAGAGGTAGCCCTCCGGGTTTCCCTTGGCCTCCGCCGGGAGGGGCAGGCCGGCCGTGGCGACCGCGGCCTTGGTCGAGCCCGCCGGGAGGCGCAGCTCGCGGTCGATCGCCGCGTACACCTGCGGGGCACGCCGGCCCTCGGGGATGACCAGCCGTCGGGGGGCTTCCGGTTCCAGTGCGCCCCGGAAGACCGGGATCAGGACCACCGCACCGACCGTGAGCAGGGCGGTCAGGAAGAGCGCCAACCGACCCCGGCGGGTGAGCCGGGAGCGACGCTCGGGCGGCAGATACTCGTGGCGCATACGGGAACGCTAACGGGCGAAGGATTCCATTCCCGGCATCTCGCCCGTGCGGCGGTCATATGATCACACGTTCACCGGGGCCAAATGGGTGGCGCCCCGGTCTCGGCGGACCAGGGCCGCGTACCGGCCGTCCGCCTTGAGCAGCTCCTCGTGGGTACCGCGCTCGGCTATCCGGCCCTTGTCGAGGACCACGATCTGATCGGCGTCGCGCACCGTGGAGAGCCGGTGGGCGATGGTGATGGTGGTGCGGCCCGCGGACAGGTTGTCGATGGCCTGTTGGACGGCGTGCTCGGTGCGGGTGTCCAAGGCGCTGGTGGCTTCGTCGAGGATCAGCACCGGCGGGTCCCGCAGGATGGTGCGGGCGATGGCGAGGCGCTGCTTCTCACCGCCGGAGAACCGGTAGCCGCGCTCGCCGACCAGGGTCTCGTAACCGTCGGGCAGTGACTCGATGTGGTCGTGGATCTGGGCCGCGCGCGCCGCCTCCTCGATCTCCTCGTCCGTGGCGTCCGGCTTGGCGAAGCGCAGGTTGTCCGCGACCGAGGCGTGGAAGAGGTAGGTCTCCTGGGAGACCACGCCGATGGAGCGGGCCAGCGAGTCGAAGTCCAGGTCGCGCACGTCCACCCCGTCGAGGGCGACCCGACCGCCCGTGACGTCGTAGAGCCGGGGCACCAGGTAGCTGAGCGTGCTCTTGCCGGAGCCGGTGGGGCCGACCACCGCCAGGGAGCCCCCGGCCGGGACGGTGATGTCGATGCCGGAGAGGGTGGGACCGCTCTTGGCGTCGTACTCGAAGTGCACGCCCTCCAGGGTGACCTCGCCCTTGGCCCGTTCGATGCGCACGGCGCCCTCGCGCTCGGTGATGTCCACCGGCAGGTCGAGGTACTCGAAGATGCGGGCGAACAGGGCGAGCGAGGTCTGGATCTGCACGCCGGTCGACAGGAGGCTCACGGCGGGCCGGAAGAGGCCCTGCTGGAGGGTGACGAAGGCGACCAGGGTGCCGACGGAGAGCGAGGGGGCGCCCGTCTGGAGGGCGATGCCGGCGGCCCAGTAGATGAGCGCCGGCATCGCGGCCATGACGATGCCGATGGTGGACATCCGCCAACGCCCGGCCATGCTGGAGCGCACTTCGAGGCCGACGAGCCGCTCGGACTCCTCGGCGAAGGCGGCGGTCAGGGACTCGGAGCGGCCCATGGTGCGGCCCAGCAGGATGCCGCTGACCGACAGGGACTCGGTGACCGTCGCTGCCATGGCGGCCATCTGCCGCTGGCGCTGCGTGGTGATCTTCTTGCGCTCGCGGCCCACGCGCCGACTGATCCACACGAAGACGGGCAGCAGGAGCAGCGAGACGAGGGTGAGCCGCCAGTCGAGGGCGAGCATGGCGACCACGGTGGCGATGACGGCCGTCAGGTTCGACACGAGCGAGGTCGCGGTGGAGGTGACGGTCGCCTGCATCCCGCCGATGTCGTTGGCGATGCGGGACTGCACCTCGCCGGTGCGCGTCCGGGTGAAGAAGGCCAGGGGCATCCGCTGGAGCTGTGCGTAGACGGCGGTCCGCAGGTCGTGCATGACGCGCTGGCCGACCGTCGTGGATATGAGGGTCTGGAGCACGCCGAAGACGCTCGTGACGACGGCGGTCAGGATCATGCCGAGGGCGAGCAGGCTGAGGAGGCCGGTCCGGCCCTGCGGGATCGCGACGTCGAGGATCGCCTTGAGCATGAACGGGGAGGCGACCCCGACCAGCGAGGAGGCGCCGACGAGCAGCCCCACGACGGCGAGCCGGCCGCGGTAGGGGCGGAAGAGCCCCACGATGCGGCGGAGCTCCCGCGGCTGTTCGGCCGGGGCGGGTCGGGTCGGGTCGAGGGGATCCTTCGACGGGATCCATTTGGGTTCGTCGTGCGGCATGGGCACCCTCCGGGGGGTCGGCTGTATTCATTGGAGCATAGGTCATTGTTACCTATGTTCACAATGAGCGTGGTCCTGATATTCTTCCCGGCATGAGCTCCGCCTCCGACACCGACCGCCTCCTCGCCGAGCAGCTCCTCCGCCTGACGCGAAGGCTCCACCGGATCCAGAAGCGCCACATGGAGCCGCTCGGGATCACTCCCGCCCAGAGTCGGTTGCTGCGCCTCGTCTCGCACTACGAGGGCGAGCAGCCGCCCCGAATGGCGGACCTCGCGGCCCGTCTGGAGGTGGTCCCCCGAGCGGTCACCACCCTCGTGGACGGCCTGGAGGCGGCCGAGTGCGTGCGCCGTGCGCCCGACCCCGCCAACCGCCGCGTGGTCCGGATCGAGCTCACCGAGACCGGCCGCGCCACACTGCGCCGTCTGCGCAACGCGCGAACCGACGCGGCGGAGGAGATCCTTGCTCCACTGACCGTCGATCAGCGCGAGGTACTCGGCGGTCTGCTCAACGCGCTGTCGGACGCCCCGGCGGAGCGCCGCTGCTGAGCAAGGCGAGGGGTCGCACATGCCGCTGCTGGAACCGAAGCGGGGGGCCATGCGCCCGCGCAGCATCAGCGGCCCCTCCACCGACCGGGTGCCCGAGCACCGGGCGGGCGGCACCCCGGAACCGCTGCGCACCGAGCTGATCGAGCTGCTGGGCGCCGAGAAGGTGCTGTGGAAGGTCTCGGACCTGGTCCGCTACGCCTCGGACGCCTCCCCGTACCGGTTCGTGCCCCGGGTCGTGGTGATCGCCGAGGACATCGACGACGTCTCCGCGGTGCTCTCGTACGCCCACGGCCGGCAACGCGACGTGGTCTTCCGCGCCGCCGGGACCTCGCTCAACGGTCAGGCCCAGGGCGAGGACATCCTCGTGGACGTACGCCGCCACTGGGCCGGGATCGAGGTGCTGGACGAGGGCCGGCGGGCCCGGATCCGGCCCGGTACGACGGTCGTGCGGGCCAATGTCGCCCTCGCCCGGCACGGCCGGATCCTCGGCCCCGACCCGGCGAGCGCCATGGCGTGCACCCTCGGCGGGGTCGTCGCGAACAACTCGTCCGGCATGACGGCGGGCACCACGCGGAACGCGTACCGCACGCTGTCCTCCCTGACCCTCGTCCTGCCCGGCGGCACCGTGGTGGACACGGCCGACCCGCTGGCCGACGAGGAACTGGCGCGCGCGGAACCGGCCCTGTGCCGGGGCCTGATGGAGATCAAGAAGGAGATCGAGGCGGACGCCGCCCTCGTCTCCCGGATCCGCGCCAAGTACGAGATCAAGAACACCACCGGCTACCGCCTGGACGCGTACCTCGACGGCAACACCCCCGTGGAGATCCTGCGCGGTCTGATGGTCGGGTCGGAGGGCACCCTGGGGTTCATCTCCGAGGTCGTCTTCGACACCCTCCCGCTCGACCGCGAACTCTGCTCCGCCCTGCTGTTCTTCCCCTCGCTGCCCGCGGCGGCGGCCGCCGTGCCGCTCTTCAACGAGGCGGGCGCCATCGCCGTCGAGCTGATGGACGGCAACACCCTGCGCGCCTCGGTCAGCGTCGACGGCGTGCCCGCCGACTGGGCGGACCTGCCGAAGGACACCACCGCCCTGCTCGTGGAGTTCCGCGCACCCGACGAGGAGGGCCTGGCCGTCTGCGAGCGGCGCGCGGCCGAGGTCCTGGCCGGGCTCGACCTGGTGGCCCCGGCGGCTTCGGTCACCAACGCCTTCACCCGGGACGCGCACACCGTGGGCGGCTACTGGAAGGCCCGCAAGGCATTCGTCACCGCCGTCGGCGGGGCTCGTGCCTCCGGCACCACCCTGATCACCGAGGACTTCGCGGTGCCGCCGTCCCGGCTCGCCGAGGCCTGCGAGGCACTGCTGGAACTCCAGGCGGAGCACGGTTTCGACGCCGCCGTCGCCGGTCACGCCGCCCACGGCAACCTCCACTTCCTGCTCGCCTTCGACGCCTCCGATCCGACCGACGTCGAGCGGTACGCGGCGTTCATGGACGCCTTCTGCCGGCTCACCGTGGAGCGGTTCGACGGCTCACTGAAGGCCGAGCACTCCACGGGGCGCAACATGGCGCCCTTCCTGGAACTGGAGTGGGGTCCCCGGGCCACCGAGCTGATGTGGCGCACCAAGCGGCTCGTCGACCCGGACGGGGTGCTCGCCCCGCGCATCCTCCTCGACCGCGATCCGGGGGCCCATCTGCGCGGCCTGAAGACCATCCCCGGGGTGGAGGCGGTCGCCGACCCGTGCATCGAGTGCGGGTTCTGCGAACCGACCTGCCCCAGCGGGGACCTGACGACCACTCCCCGTCAGCGGATCGTGCTGCGCCGCGAGATGGCGCGCCAACAGCCGGGCTCGCCCGTGCTGGACGGGCTGCTGGGCTCCTACGGCCACGACGCCGTGGACACCTGCGCCGGGGACTCCACCTGCGCCCTCGCCTGCCCGGTCGGCATCGACACCGGCGCGCTCATGAGGGACTTCCGCCACCGCCGGCACGGCCCGCGCGAGGAGGCCGCGGCGGCGCTCGCGGCCCGGCGCTTCAAGTCCGTCGAGGCCGCCGCCCGGATGGCCGTGGCCGCCGCGGACAAGATCACCGACTTGGTCGGGAACGGGCCCCTCACGGCGCTGACGGGGGCCGCGCGCAAGACCGTACGCCCGGACCTGGTGCCGCAGTGGCTGCCGCAGGTCCCCGGGGCCGCCGCCCGCGAGCTGCCCCCTACCCGGCGGGTGGGCGCCCACGCGGTGTACTACCCGGCCTGCGTCAACCGGATCTTCGCAGGACCGGAGGGCCGACCGGGGCCCTCGCTGCCGGAGGCGGTGGTGGCGGTCTCGGAGCGGGCCGGGAAGCCGGTGTGGATCCCCGGTGACGTGCACGGCACCTGCTGCGCGACCATCTGGCACTCCAAGGGCTACGAAGAGGGCAACCGGGTGATGGCCAACCGGATCGTGGAGGCGGCCTGGGGCTGGACGGCCGGGGGCCGATTGCCGCTGGTCGTCGACGCCTCCTCCTGCACCCTGGGCCTCACGCACGAGGTGGTGCCGTACCTGACGGATTTCAACCGGGCGCTCCACGCCGAGCTGCGGATCGTCGACTCGATCGTGTGGGCGGCGGACGAGTTGCTGCCCCACCTGGAGATCCTGCGCACGGTGGGCTCGGCGGTGCTGCACCCCACCTGCTCGATGCGGCACCTGGGGGACGAGGCGCAACTGCGGGCGGTGGCCGGTGCGTGCGCGGACGAGGTGGTGGTCCCGGACGACGCGGGCTGCTGCGCCTTCGCGGGCGATCGGGGCATGCTGCACCCGGAGCTGACGGCCTCGGCGACGGCGCGCGAGGCCGCCGAGGTGACGGCTCGGGAGTTCGACGCGCACCTGTCGGCGAACCGGATGTGCGAGGTGGGCATGGACCGGGCGACCGGCCGTCACTACCACTCGGCCCTGCTCGAACTGGAGCGCGCGACCCGGCCCTGAGCGCCGGTGTGCGCGACCCGTCTGACCAGGTGCCATGTGGCCGCTCATCTCCGCAAACCTCTTCGTGGGGGGACGCTGTCCACGAAAAATCGATTGCCCGGCGCGGATCCGGAAGGCGAACCTTGCACGGCTTCGAACCTTCGACCAGCCATGGGGCGTCATGCAGATCAGCGATCTTCCGTATCCGGATCCAGGGGTACCCGACGCTCGCTCCGGCCCCCGATTCCTGCTGTGGCTGGGCCGCGGTCAGCTGGGCGGCCAGCTCAAGAGCCTGGCCTGGGGAATGCTGCACTTCTCGGGGATCGCCGGGCTGCCGTACGCGGTGGGCCTGGGCGTCGACGCGGTCGTGCGACGCGATTCGTCGCGGCTGCTGCTCGTCGGTGGACTCCTCGTCCTGATCGGCGTCGCCATCGCGCTGGGCGACGCCATGCTCCACCGGACGGCCGTCACCAACTGGATCACCGCCGCGGCCCGCGTCCAGCAGCTGCTCGCGCGCAAGACCGCCGAGCTCGGCTCCGCCCTGACCCGGCGGGTCGCGGCGGGCGAGGTCGTCGCGGTCTCCACCGGCGACGTGGAGAAGATCGGTTGGTTCGTCGAGGCGGTGTCCCGCTTCCTCGCGGCCGTGTTCTCGGTCGTCCTCGTCTGTACCGGCCTGCTGTTCTACGCACCCGAGCTGGGCGTGGTCGTCGCGATCGGCGTGCCGCTGGTCGCCCTGGCCGCGCTCCCGTTGCTGCCGCGCGCCACTCAACGCGCCGACGTCCAGCGGGAGAAGGCGGGCAAGGCCACCGAGCTGGCCTCGGACACGGTCGCGGGGCTGCGCGTCCTGCGCGGAATCGGCGGTGAGGAGCTGTTCCTCGGCCGTTACCGCGAGGCCTCGCAGGAGGTCCGCAAGGCCGCCGTGCGCAGTGCCCGGACATGGGCCCTGATCTCCGCGATCCAGGTGCTGTTGCCGGGGGCGCTGCTGATCACGGTGGTCTGGTACGGCTCCACGCTCGTCCTGGACGGCCGCATCGCGCTCGGTGAACTCGTCGCGGCGTTCAGCGCGGTGGCGACGATGCTGTATCCATTGCGGCACGTAGAAGAAATCACCATGGCCTACTCCTTCTCGCGTCCCTCCGCCAAGCGGGCCGCCCGGGTGCTCTCGCTGACCCGGCACGACGCCGTCGAGGGCTCCTCGGGCGTCGCGACGCCGGAGCCGCCCGCCGCGGGCGGGGACCTGTACGACCCGCAGACCGGGCTGCTGGCCCCCGCGGGCCGGTTCACGGCCGTGGTGTGCGGGGACCCGGACCTGGCGGGCCGGCTCGCGGAACGCCTCGGCGGACACGCGCCGGCCGGGGAGGCCGAACCGGCCGGCGGGCCCTCGGCGCTCCTGGGCGGGGTCGCGCTGGACGAACTCGCGCTGGACGACGCGCGCCGGCTGGTGCTCGTGCAGGACAAGGATCCGGTGCTGCTGTCCGGGACGCTGCGCGACCTGTTCGACGTGCCGGCCTCCGGTGCGGTGGATTCGGGCGACGCGCTGGCCGCCGCCCAGTGCGCGGACGTCCTGGACGCGCTGCTGCAGTCGGCGCCGGACGGGACCCGGGACCCGATGGACGCGCGGATCACCGAGCGCGGCCGGTCGCTGTCCGGTGGGCAGCGCCAGCGCCTCGCGCTGGCGCGGTCCCTGGTGACCGACCCGGAGGTGCTGGTGCTCGACGAGCCGACCTCGGCGGTGGACTCGCACACCGAGGCTCGGATCGCGGACGGGATCGCCGCCCTGCGCGACGGGCGGACCACGGTGGTGCTGGCCTCCTCCCCGCTGCTGCTCGACCGCGCGGACCGGGTGGTCCTGATCGACGGGGGAACGGTGGCGGCGACCGGCACCCATCGCGAACTGCTCGGCACCGAACCCCGCTACCGGGCGGTCGTCACCCGCGAGACCGAGGAGGAGCAGCGGCTCTCCGGGCTCCACCTGCCGGATCTGGAAGAAGCACTCACCGAAATCGAGGAATCAGCATGATCGGCGTGGCGCCGCCGGAGTACGATCCGGCGGCCCCCGAGACGGCCGCGACCCTGCCCGTGGGCACGCCGGCGACCGTACGGGGTTATGTGCGCGGCCTGTTCCGGCGCCACCGGGGGGCCTTCCTGGCGCTCGTGGGCGTCAACGCGGCCGCGGTGACCGCCTCCATGGTCGGCCCGTACCTGCTGGGCCGGGTCGTGGACGACCTGGCGGCGGGGGCGCGGGAGCTGCATCTGGGGCGCGTGGCGCTGCTGTTCGCGCTGGCGCTCGCCGTCCAGACGTTCTTCGTACGGCTGGTGCGGCTGCGCGGGGCGATGCTCGGCGAGGAGATGCTGGCGGATCTGCGCGAGGACTTCCTGGTGCGGTCGGTCGGGCTGCCGCCGGGCGTCCTGGAGCGGGCCGGCACCGGTGACCTGCTGTCGCGGATCACCACCGACATCGACCGGCTGGCCAACGCGATGCGCGAGGCCGTACCGCAGCTGGCCATCGGTGTGGTGTGGGTGTCGTTGCTGTTCGGGGCGCTCGCGGTGACCGCGCCGCCGCTGGCACTGGCCGCTCTGGTGGCGCTGCCCGTGCTGGTGGTCGGCTGCCGCTGGTACTTCCGGCGGGCCCCTTCGGCGTACCGCTCCGAGGCGGCCGGATACGCGGCGGTGGCGGCGGCGCTGACGGAGACCGTGGACGCCGGCCGTACGGTCGAGGCGCACCGCCTCGGGCCCGCGAGGATCGCGCGGTCGGAGCGGCGGATCTCCCAGTGGGTCGCGTGGGAGCGGTACACGCTGTTCCTGCGGACGGTCCTGTTCCCCGTCGTGAACGTCACGTTCGTGACGATCCTCGGCTCGGTGCTGATGATCGGCGGCTACTGCGTGTTCCAGGGCTGGATGTCGGTGGGACAGCTGACCACGGGGGCGCTGCTGGCGCAGATGATGGTCGACCCGATCGGTCTGATCCTGCGCTGGTACGACGAGCTCCAGGTCGCGCAGGTCTCGCTGGGCCGCCTGGTGGGCGTGCGGGAGATCGAGCCGGACGCGGGCGACGCCGGCGTCTCCCCGGAAGGTCGTGCCGTCCGGGCGGACGAGGTCCGCTTCGGCTACCGGGAGGGCGTGGACGTCCTGCACCAGGTGTCGATGGCCGTGCCGCCGGGCACCCGGATGGCGCTCGTCGGGCCCTCGGGCGCCGGCAAGTCCACGCTGGGCCGACTGCTGGCGGGCATCTACGCGCCGCGGACCGGCGAGGTCACGCTCGGCGGTGCGCGGCTGGCGGGCATGCCCGCGGAGCGGGTGCGCGAGCACGTGGCGCTGGTCAACCAGGAGCACCACGTGTTCGTCGGCTCGCTGCGCGACAACCTGCGCCTCGCGCGGACGGGTGCCGGGGACGCCGAGCTGTGGGCGGCGCTGGGGGCGGTGGACGCCGACGGCTGGGCGCGCGCCCTGGAGTCCGGTCTGGACACCGAGGTCGGCTCTGGCGGTACGGCGCTGACCCCGGCTCAGGCGCAGCAGATCGCGCTGGCGCGGCTGGTGTTGGCGGACCCGCACACGCTGGTGCTGGACGAGGCCACCTCGCTGCTGGATCCGCGGGCCGCACGGCACCTGGAGCGGTCGCTGGCACGGGTGCTGGACGGTCGTACGGTCATCGCCATCGCCCACCGGCTGCACACGGCGCACGACGCGGACGTGATCGCGGTGGTGGAGGCGGGGCGGATCAGCGAACTCGGCTCGCACGACGAGCTGGTCGCGGCCGACGGCGCGTACGCGGCGCTGTGGCGGTCCTGGCACGGCTGACCGCGAAGAGAGGTTGAAGAGGGAGGTGGGGAGGGGGATTTCGGGACGTACCCGCTCCTCGCCACTCTCAACTTATAGCGCAGTGGGGGGCTTGCGGCAAGGCCCCGATCATGACGCAGAATCAGCGGCCCAGACCAGATCCTGCGGAATTCGGGGGAACCACCCAGTGCGAGCTTCGACCTCGGCCACCAGCACGTTCGACCTTCCCGATCGCCTCTCCCCCAAGGCCGACCCGTCGCTGATCGACGGCGACGAGCGGCACTTCGCGGCCATCGCCGAGAGCCTGGAGCAGTCGGTGTCCGAGGTGTCCGAGCGCCTCGACGCGGCGCGCAGGGCTCCCGGTGGCATCGGCCGGGAGGCGATGGACCGCGACACGGAGATCCACCGGCTGACCGGCCGCCTGCGCACGCTGCGCCGGTTCGGCCTGGACCTGTGCCTCGGACGCATCGTCGGCGAGGACGGCGACGAGCCCGTCTACATCGGCCGGCTCGGCCTCACCGACAGCACGGGGCGCCGGCTGCTCCTCGACTGGCGCTCCCCGGCGGCCGAGCCGTTCTTCGCCGCGACCCACGCCAGTCCGATGGGGCTCGCGAGCCGCCGCAGGTACCGCTGGACCCGAGGCCGGATCACCGACTACTGGGACGAGGTGTTCACCGCCGACGGGCTCGAAGGGCACGCCGCGCTCGACGACCAGTCCGCGTTCATCGCCAGTCTGGGCGGCAAGCGCTCGTCCCGGATGCGCGACGTGCTCGGCACCATCCAGGCCGACCAGGACGCCATCATCCGGGCGGGGTCCCGCGGCGCCCTCGTCGTCGACGGCGGCCCGGGCACCGGCAAGACCGTCGTGGCCCTGCACCGCACCGCCCACCTCCTCTACTCCGACCCCCGCCTGGGGCACCGTCGGGGCGGCGTGCTGTTCGTCGGTCCGCACCGGCCCTATCTGGACTACGTCGCCGACGTGCTGCCCAGTCTCGGCGAGGAGGGCGTCCAGACCTGCCTGGTGCGGGACCTCGTCGACGAGGGGGCCGGGGCGACGGTCGAGAGCGACCCGGAGGTGGCCCGGCTGAAGTCGTCCGCGGACATGGTGCGGGCGATCGAGCCGGCCGTGGCCCTCTACGAGGAGCCGCCCGCCAAGGGGATGACCGTGGAGACCCACTGGGCGGACGTCTGGCTGAGCCCCGAAGACTGGGCCGCGGCGTTCGACGCGCCGGAGCCGGGCACCCCGCACAACGAGGCGCGCGACGTGATCTTCGAGGAGCTGGTCGCGATCCTGCTGGACAAGCACGACGACGAGGACGTCTCGCCGCAGCTCTTCCGCAGGTCCCTGCGGCAGAACCGGGAGCTGGTCACCGCCCTGAACAACGCGTGGCCGATGCTGGAGGCGGACGACCTCGTCGGAGACCTGTGGTCCGTCCCCGCCTACCTGCGCAAGTGCGCTCCCTGGCTCGGCCCCGACGAGGTCGCGAAGCTCCGGCGCGCCGACCCCCGGGCGTGGACGGTGTCCGATCTTCCGCTGCTGGACGCGGCGCGGCAGCGGCTGGGCGACCCGGAGGCGTCGAAGCGCAGGCGTCGCCAGGAAGCGGCTGTCGCCGCCGAACGCGCGCGGATGGCCGATGTCATCGACCGGGTCCTCGAAGCCGACGCCGACGGCGAGGGCGCGGTGACGATGCTGCGCGGCAAGGACCTGCAGGACAGCCTGATCGACGAGACCGCGCTGCCCGGCGTCGACCGGGACCTGCTCGCCGGCCCGTTCGCGCACATCGTCGTGGACGAGGCCCAGGAACTGACGGACGCGGAGTGGCAGATGCTGCTGCTGCGCTGCCCGTCGCGGAGCTTCACCATCGTCGGCGACCGAGCGCAGGCCAGGCACGGTTTCACGGACTCGTGGCGGGAGCGGCTGGAGCGGGTCGGGTTCGACCGGATCGAGACGGCTTCCCTGAGCGTCAACTACCGAACGCCGGAAGAGGTCATGGCGGAGGCGGAGCCGGTCATCCGGGCCGTGCTGCCGGACGCCAACGTGCCGACCTCCGTCCGCAGCAGTGACGTCCCCGTCCGGCGCGGACCCGCCTCGGAGCTCGACTCGGTCCTCGACACCTGGCTCGCCGCGAACGCGGACGGCGTCGCGTGCGTCATCGGCGCCCCCTGGTTCCGGGGGACGTCCCGCGTCCGGTCACTGACCCCGAGCCTGTCGAAGGGCCTCGAGTTCGACCTGGTGGTCCTCGTCGATCCGGAGGACTTCGGCGAGGGCGTCGAAGGGGCGGTCGACCGCTACGTCGCGATGACCCGGGCGACCCGGGAGCTCGTGGTCCTCACGAGCTCCTGACACCGGACGGTCGGCCTCCGTCGTCGTGAGCGGCGACGGAGGACGGCCGGACCGCGGTCCTCAGATGAACCCGAGGGCGGAGGCGCCGCCGAATCCGCCCAGCAGGACGAACACGGGCATCAGGACCTTCAGCTCGACCCAGCTGCCGGCGCGGAAGCGCAGCGCCTTCGGCGGGCCCAGCGCGTACCAGCGCTTGCCGGCGATCGGGATGGGCCACAGGACCGGGCAGCCGGAGACGGTCAGCGCATCGCCGATGTCGTGGACCAGGGCGCCGAGCACGATCGGCAGGCCGAGCCAGAGGTACTCCTGGCCGGGGCCGGTGAACAGCCAGTTCGCGCCGTTGCCGGGCTGGTCGAGGATCCCGGCCAGGATCCAGGCGCTGGTGGCGCCGAGCAGCCAGACCAGGACGTCGCTGGAGACCCGGGCGGCCCGCCACAGCAGGCCTTCGACCGCCAGGACCAGGTGGACGAAGAGGATCGCGAGCACGCCCCAGCGGTCGGCGGTGACGGCGAGGGCGGAGGCGCCGCCGCCTATCAGGACGGCCCAGAGCCAGGTGTGCGTCAGGGTGCGGTGGCCGCCGGAGCGGCGGGCGTCCTTCTTGGAGCGGGTGGACTTGTAGACGGCGTAGGAGATCTTGTCGACCACCTCGCACAGGCCCCGGGACAGCGGCCCGAAGGCGCGCGAGATCGTCGCCGACTTGTGGTCGAGGTCGGGGGCGAGGGCCGCGCCGGCGCAGATCAGTGCGCCGACGACGAGGACGGGCCACGGCATCGGGTGCCCGGCGGCCGCCGTCGCGGCGCCCACCCCCAGCCAGGCCGCTGCCCCGGACAGTGAGTGCGCCGGACCCATCATGGTCGTTTCCCGCCCCGGTGGTGTGGTGTTCGGGCCCTGTCGACTGGTTCGTTCGGGCCGCATCGACGGCACAGCGTACCGTCGGTGATCTTCGTTCCGTCCGCCGGTTCCCTCATCCGGGGGGAAGCCAGGCAAGATGGGGGGTGTGACCCTCATTGATCAGCTCCCGCCGAACGCCGACCCCGACGCCCTCTTCGAGGCTTTCTCCTCGTGGGCCGAGGACCAGGGCATCACCCTGTACCCGGCTCAGGAGGAGGCGCTGATCGAGGTCGTCTCCGGGGCCAACGTGATCCTTTCCACCCCGACCGGCTCCGGCAAGAGCCTCGTCGCCGCCGGCGCGCACTTCACGGCCCTGGCCCAGGACAAGGTCACCTTCTACACCGCGCCGATCAAGGCGCTGGTGTCGGAGAAGTTCTTCGACCTGTGCAAGCTCTTCGGCACCGAGAACGTCGGCATGCTCACCGGCGACGCCTCCGTGAACGCGGACGCCCCGGTGATCTGCTGCACCGCCGAGGTGCTGGCCTCCATCGCCCTGCGCGACGGCAAGTACGCCGACATCGGCCAGGTCGTGATGGACGAGTTCCATTTCTATGCCGAGCCGGACCGCGGCTGGGCCTGGCAGATCCCGCTGCTGGAGCTGCCGCAGGCGCAGTTCGTCCTGATGTCGGCGACCCTCGGCGACGTGAAGCGCTTCGAGGACGAACTGACCCGGCGCACCGGCCGGCCCACCTCGGTGGTCCGCTCCGCGACCCGGCCCGTCCCGCTGTCGTACGAGTACGTCACCACGCCGATCACCGACACGATCACCGAGCTGCTGGAGACCCGGCAGGCCCCCGTCTACATCGTGCACTTCACCCAGGCCCAGGCGGTCGAGCGGGCGCAGTCGCTCATGAGCATCAACATGTGCACCCGCGAGGAGAAGGACAAGATCCAGGATCTGATCGGCAACTTCCGCTTCACCACCAAGTTCGGCCAGAACCTCTCCCGCTACGTCCGGCACGGCATCGGTGTGCACCACGCCGGCATGCTGCCCAAGTACCGGCGTCTGGTGGAGAAGCTGGCGCAGGCCGGCCTGCTGAAGGTGATCTGCGGTACCGACACCCTCGGCGTCGGCGTCAACGTCCCGATCCGCACGGTGTTGTTCACGGCACTCACCAAGTACGACGGCAACCGGGTCCGCACGCTGCGCGCCCGCGAGTTCCACCAGATCGCAGGCCGCGCGGGACGGGCCGGCTTCGACACGGCCGGCTATGTGGTCGCGCAGGCGCCCGAGCACGTCATCGAGAACGAGAAGGCGCTCGCGAAGGCGGGCGACGACCCGAAGAAGCGCCGCAAGGTGGTCCGCAAGAAGGCGCCGGAGGGCTTCGTCGCCTGGTCGGACACCACCTTCGAGAAGCTGATCGCGGCCGACCCGGAGCCGCTGACCTCGCGCTTCAAGGTCACCAACATCATGCTCCTGTCGGTCATCGCCCGGCCGGGCGACGCCTTCCAGGCGATGCGCCACCTCCTGGAGGACAACCACGAGCCGCGCAAGGCCCAGCTGCGGCACATCCGCCGGGCCATCGCGATCTACCGCTCGCTGCTGGACGGCGGTGTGGTCGAGAAGCTCGACACCCCGGACGCGGAGGGCCGGACGATCCGGCTGACCGTCGACCTCCAGCAGGACTTCGCGCTGAACCAGCCGCTGTCCACCTTCGCGCTGGCCGCCTTCGACCTGCTGGACCAGGAGTCCCCCTCCTACGCCCTGGACATGGTGTCGGTCGTGGAGTCGACGCTGGACGACCCGCGTCAGATCCTGGCCGCCCAGCAGAACAAGGAACGCGGCATGGCCGTGGGCGCGATGAAGGCCGACGGGATCGAGTACGAGGAGCGGATGGAGCGGCTCCAGGAGGTCACCTATCCCAAGCCGCTCGAAGAGCTGCTGGTCCACGCCTACGACGTGTACTCCAAGAGCCACCCGTGGGTGCGCGACCACCCTGTCTCCCCGAAGTCGATCATCCGTGACATGTACGAACGCGCGATGACGTTCACGGAGTTCACCTCCTACTACGAGCTGGCCCGTACCGAGGGCATCGTGCTGCGCTACCTGGCGAGCGCGTTCAAGGCGCTGGACCACACCATCCCGGACGACCTCAAGTCCGAGGACCTCCAGGACCTGATCGAGTGGCTCGGCGAGCTGGTGCGCCAGGTCGACTCCAGCCTGCTGGACGAGTGGGAGCAGTTGGCGAACCCGGAGGTGGAGACGGCGGAGGAGGCCCAGGAGAAGGCCGACCAGGTCAAGCCGGTCACTTCCAACGCGCGCGCCTTCCGCGTCCTGGTCCGCAACGCCATGTTCCGCCGGGTGGAGCTGGCCGCCCTGGACCACGTCAACGTGCTGGGCGAACTGGACTCCGACTCCGGTTGGGACGCCGACGCCTGGGCCGACGCCATGGACGGGTACTGGGACGAGTACGACGACCTGGGCACCGGTCCCGACGCGCGCGGCCCGAAGCTGCTGCAGATCGAGGAGGACCCGGCGCACGGCCTGTGGCGCGTCCGGCAGACCTTCGCCGACCCCAACGGCGACCATGGCTGGGGCATCAGCGCCGAGGTCGACCTCGCGGCTTCCGACGAGGAGGGCCGGGCCGTCATCCGGGTCACCTCGGTGGGCGAGCTCGGCGCACTCTGACCCTCGCCCGCGTCCTTCAGTCCCCGCCGACGACCGTGGAGATCCCCTGATGACGAACCCCGCCGAGAGACTGGTCGACCTGCTCGATCTGGAGCAGATCGAGGTCAACATCTTCCGCGGCGCCAGCCCCCAGGAGTCGCTCCAGCGCGTCTTCGGCGGGCAGGTCGCCGGCCAGGCTCTGGTGGCCGCGGGCCGCACCGTCGAAGCCGGACGGCCCGTCCACTCGCTGCACTCGTACTTCCTGCGCCCGGGGATCCCCGGGGTGCCGATCGTGTACCAGGTGGAGCGGGTGCGCGACGGGCGGTCCTTCACCACCCGTCGGGTCACCGCGGTCCAGCAGGGCAAGACGATCTTCAATCTCACCGCCTCCTTCCATCACCCGGAGGAGGGCGGCATCGAGCACCAGCTCACTCCTCACCACTACCCCCATCCGGACACGCTCCCGAAGGTCGCGGACGAGATCCGTGAGCACCTCGGGGAGCTGCCGGAGGCTCTGGAGCGGATGGCCCGCCGCCAGCCCTTCGACATCCGGTACGTCAACCGGCTCCGCTGGACCCCCGACGAGCTCAAGGGAGCCGATCCCCGCAGCGCGGTGTGGATGCGCGCGGTCGGCCCGCTGGGCGACGACCCGCTCGTGCACACCTGCGCCCTCACCTACGCCAGTGACATGACCCTCCTCGACGCCGTGCGCATCCCGGTGGAACCGTTGTGGGGGATGCGCGGGTTCGACATGGCGAGCCTGGACCACGCCATGTGGTTCCACCGGCCGTTCCGTACGGACGAGTGGTTCCTGTACGACCAGGAGTCGCCCATCGCGCACGGCGGCCGGGGCCTGGCCCGCGGCCGCATCTACGACCTGGAGGGCAGGCTGCTGGTCTCCGTGGTCCAGGAAGGCCTCTTCCGCCCGTATCCCGCCCCGAGTCCCTCCCCGAAGAACTGAGCACACGCATGCCCACCCCGGCCCTCCCCTGCCCCTGCGGGCTGCCCGCCGCCTACCCGGACTGCTGTGGCCGCTTCCACTCCGGTGCGCAGCAGGCCCCCACCGCCGAGCGGCTGATGCGCTCCCGCTTCAGCGCCTTCGCGGTCGGTGACACCGCCTACCTGCTGCGCTCCTGGCACAGCTCGACCCGCCCGTCCGACCTGGATCTGGATCCCGGTCAGCGCTGGGAGCGACTGGAGATCCTGGCGACCGAGCGCGGCGGCATGTTCGAGACGGAGGGCTCGGTGGAGTTCCGTGCCCACTACCGCGAGGGCCGGCACACCGGCTCACTGCACGAGCACAGTGCCTTCACCCGCGAGGAGGGGGCCTGGGTCTACGTCGGCCCCCTCTCCCCCGTCGCGTTCGACTGATCGCGCGCCCCGGCGAGGGCGAAGTCCAGGCTGGTGCGGTACCAGTGGATCTCCTCCGGCTGATCCGCCTTCAGCAGCGCCGACGCCACCGCCGCGGCCGCCGGGACCTGCGGGTGCCCGTAGGGCGGTGGCGGGGCGAGGGCGGCCAGGACGAGCCGCTCCGCCCCTTCGGGCACGGCCGCCCGCAACTCGCCCTCCGGGAGCACGGCGGCCAGGACCGCGGCGCGCTCCCACGGGCCGGTCGTCCGTCTCAGCAGCAGCCCGACGTGCCGCCCGCGCCACGTGCGCGGACGCAGGTCCGCCTTGGCCTCCATCAGCTCACGGTCGCCCGGTGGTGCGCTCCCGCGCAGCATGACCGGCTCCCGGGCCGCGAACTCCTTCAGCTCCGCGGCCAGATAGAGCCACACGACGGCCCGGTAGCGGTTGACCCGGTAGCCGACGGGGATGAGGTGCCCACAGCGCGCGAGCCGGGTGAACCGGCTCGGGCCGACGCCCAACGCCCGCGCCGCGGCCGCGGCTCCTGCCACCGTCTCGACGCGCTCCCGCAGCGCCTGCGCCCCGCCGGCGTCCGGCGGGCACTCCGCGGACCTGACACGGTCCAGTTCGGCCCGCGCGAAGCGCGCGGCGCCGCCGCGCGCCGGCGGCCCGGCGCGCACGATCCCCAGTTGTACGGCCCTGGCGAACTCGGTGCGATTCAGCCCCAGTTCACCTGCGGCCCGCGCACTCCCCACCAGTCCGTCCCCGGCCGCCACCACGGTCTCCATCTGCATCATCGCGGTCTCCCCCCACGAGCAGCGATCACTCTGTGTGAAGACCGTAACTCAGCGCGACGGCATCCCGCCCGGCCTGTGGACAACCCGGCGGAACGAGACGGAGCGGACGGGGCGGGACGGCACGACGCGGCGGGCTCAGCCGCCGGTGATCCGCCGCTCCGCGACCCCCAGGTGCTCTCCCACCCGGTTGACCAGCAGCGTCATCTCGTAGGCGACCTGGCCGATGTCGGCCTCGGCCGCGCTCAGCACGCACAGGCAGCTGCCCGCCCCGGCCGCCATCACGAAGAGGACGCCCTCGTCGTACTCGACCATCGTCTGGCGGACCTCACCGGCCCGGAAGTGCCGTCCGGATCCCTTCGCCAGGCTCTGCAGCCCGGCCGCCACGGCGGCCAGGTGTTCCCCGTCCTCCCGCGCCAGCCCGGCGCTCGCGCCCGTGACCAGGCCGTCGTTGGACAGCACCACCGCATGCCGTACCTGCTGGACCCGTCGCGTCAGGTCGTCCAACAGCCAGTCGAGCTGCTTGTCCAGTGCCATTCCCAGCCCCTCCCCGTCGACGCGGCCGACATGGCCGCGCCCCACCCCGCATGGTCGTCCCGCAAGCCTTCCCCACCAGCGCCTTTCCGGCAAGGAGGATGTGCTCATGGCGAAGAAGATGACTCAAGAGGAATGGCGCGCGTTCGTCAGCCACTCCACTCGCACCGGCAAGCTCTCCACCGTCCGCGAAGACGGAAGTCCGCACGTCGCGCCCATCTGGTTCGTACTCGACGGCGACTCCTTCGTCTTCAACACCGGCAAGGACACGGTCAAGGGGCGCAACCTCGCCCGTGACGGCCGGGTCGCGCTCTGCGTGGACGACGACCGCCCTCCGTTCTCCTACGTCGTGCTCCAGGGCCGAGCGGAGATCAGCGAGTACGACGACGACCCGGATTCCATGCTCACCTGGGCCACCAGGATCGGCGCGCGCTACATGGGCGAGGAACGCGCCGCCGCCTTCGGGCGCCGAAACGCCGTCCCGAGCGAGCTCCTCGTCCGCGTCCCGATCGACAAGGTGATCGCCACGGCCGGCGTCGCCGACTGAGACGGGTTCCCCCGCAGGCCCGCGGACCGACCGGTTCACACCGAACCGGCCTGCGGCCCCACCGAGTCCAGCAGCCGGGCGGTGTGCACCCGCCCGGCGTACTCGACCAGCCTGATCAGCACTTCCTTACCCGAGTCCTTGTCCCGCGCGTCGCAGAGCACGACCGGAGTGCCCTGTTCCAGATCGAGCGCCCGGGACACCTCGTGCGCCCCGTAACGCCGGGCGTCCGTGAAGCAGTTGACCGCGACCACGAAGGGGATGCGCCGGTGCTCGAAGTAGTCCACCGCCGGGAAGCAGTCCTCCAACCGCCGCGTGTCGGCGAGCACCACCGCGCCGAGCGCGCCCAGCGACAACTCGTCCCACAGGAACCAGAACCGGTCCTGGCCCGGCGTGCCGAACAGGTACAGCGACAGCCCCGAGCGGATGGTGATCCGGCCGAAGTCCATGGCCACGGTCGTGGTCGTCTTCTGGTCCACTCCGCCCGTGTCGTCGACCAGTTCACCCGCCTCGCTCAGCAGTTCCTCCGTCCGCAGCGGCCGGATCTCGCTCACCGCGCCCACCAGCGTGGTCTTGCCGACCCCGAAGCCGCCCGCGACGAGTATCTTCAGCGCGAGCGCTGCCAGTTCGGGGTCCTCCCCCGGATCCACGTCCGCGGCCGAGCCCGCTCCCGGCAGCCCGTTGTCGTGTTGTCCCATCACAGCGCTCGCAATCCCTCGATGACTTCACGCAGAATCCGCTCGTCCGGCAGTTGCGCGGGCGGTACCGGCCTGCTGACCTTGACGTGGCCGCCCTCCAGCAGGTCTCCCAGCAACACCCGCACCACGCCCACCGGCAGGTCGGCGTCGGCCGCGAGTTCCGCGACCGACTGGGTCTCGGACCGGCAGAGCCCGAGGAGCGCCCGGTGTTCGGGACCGAGCAGCGACTCGGCCACCCCATCGGCGCCCGCACCGCCCTCGGGGTCGATGACGACCAGGGCGATCAGGTCGAAGCGGACCCCGTGGGGCCCCGGCTTCGTACGCCCACCGGTCATGGCGTACGGGCGGACGAGCGGGCCCGCGTCGGCGTCGTACCACTGGCCGTTCATGTACCGGACCGCCGCCCTCAGCCGGCGGCCGGCGGACGCGCCGCGAACCGCGGCGGGGTGTAAAGGTGCTCGCCGACCCGCTTCACCAAGCGGGCCATCTCGTACGCGATGAGCCCGATGTCGGCGCCGGCGCCGCTGAGCACCGCCAGACAGGAGCCGTCGCCCGCGGCCGCCACGAAGAGGAACCCCTGGTCCATCTCGACCATCGTCTGGCGCACGCCCCCGGCGTGGAAGTGCCGGCCCGCGCCCTTGGCCAGGCTGTGGAACCCGGAGGCGACGGCGGCCAGGTGCTCCGCGTCCTCCCGGCTCAGGGCGCTGGAGGCGCCCACGGCCAGCCCGTCGTTGGAGAGGACGACGGCGTGCCGGACCTCGCGGACCCGGACCACCAGGTCGTCCAGCAGCCAGTCCAGTTCGCCGGACCTGCGGCCGCCGTCGAAGCCGATCCGCTGATGTTCGATCATCACACTTCTCCTTCGCTGCCTGCGTGGGGGGAGTCGTCCTGGGTGCCGCGGACCCAGCCGGCCCGGTAGGCCGCCATCCGGTCCCGGGCCTGCTCCGGGCTGCGGCCCGGCACGTCCTCGGCGAGGCGCGCTCCGGCCGGGACCTTGGGGGCGGCCTCGCGCAGCTGCGGGACGAGGCTGGCCTGGCGCACGCGGCGCGGGAGTTCCGTGACCGAAGCCGAGGCCGGAGTCGAAGCGGGTGCCGGTGCGGGTGCCGGTGCGGGTGCGGCCGACTGGGTACGGGTGACGGCGCTCCCGCCGGCGCGCGGCCGCAGCGGGGCCACCGCGGCCGGCGCCGGGCCCGGCTCCCGCGGTTCGGGGGTCCGTTCCGGGGCCGGGATGCCGCGCGCCTCCTCCCGTACGACGGTCATGGCGGGCGGCTGCTCCGCACCGGCGACCGCCTTCGGCCGGGGGGCCGGTGCCGCGGCGGGGGTTTCGTTCCGGGACCGGCTCCGGGCCTGGGAGGCCGGGGGCTCCGGGGCGGCTGCCGGGTCGGACTCCGGGGTGCCGGCCGTGATCGCGCCCTGGAGCATCGAGTTCGGCAGGAGGACCACGGCGGTGGTGCCACCGTACGGTGACGTGCGCAGGTGCACCTTCACACCGTGGCGCGCCGAGAGGCGGCTGACGACGAACAGGCCGAGCCGGTCGCTGTCGAAGAGGTCGAGTGCCTCGGACTGCTCGATCCGCCGGTTGGCCTCGCTCAGGGATTCACGTCCCATGCCGAGCCCGCGGTCCTCGACCTCCAGGACGTACCCCGCCCCGACGGGCTCGCCGCTGACCCGGACCTTGGTGTGGGGAGGGGAGAACTGGGCGGCGTTCTCGATGAGTTCGGCGAGCAGGTGGGTGAGGTCGGCGACGGCGCCACCGACGACGGCGGCCTCGGCGAACTGGCGGACCTCGATGCGCGGGTAGTCCTCGATCTCGGATACGGCGGCCCGGACGACGTTCGTGAGGGGGACCGGAAGCCTCCAGGCCCGACCCGGGGCGGCACCCGACAGGATGATCAGACTCTCCGCGTGGCGCCGCATCCGGGTGGTGAGGTGGTCGAGCCGGAAGAGGTCGCCCAGTTCGCTCGGATCGTCGGCGCGGCGTTCCATGGAGTCGAGCAGGGTGAGCTGCTTGTGCACGAGGACCTGGCTGCGGCGCGCGAGGTTGACGAAGACCCCGGAGACGCTGCCGGCGAGCTCCGCGCGTTCGACGGCGGCGCTGAGCGCGGCCCGGTGGACGGTGGCCAGGGCTTCACCGACCTGGGTGATCTCGTCGTCGGCCGGTGGTCCGGCCGGGGTCTCGGCCATGACGTCGATCTCCTCCCCGGCGCGCAGCCGTTCCATGGCCTCGGGGAGCTTGCGGCGGGCGATCTCCAGAGCGGTGTTGCGCAGCGAGACGAGCTCCACGACCAGGGCGCGGCCGATGCGTACGGAGATGACGAGGGAGGCCGCGACGGCGCCCAGGCCCAGGACCACCGCGGCGCCGGCCGGGCCGAGCGCGCCTTCGGTGAACGGGTCGGCGCGGTCGGCGGCGGCGGTGTGCGCGGCCTCTTCGATCTCCCTCATCGAACCGCCGACGCCGGCCTGGGCGGCTTCCCAGCCCGCGGGCACGGTGCGGCTGTCACGGGTGGTTCCGGCGGCCAGGGCCCGGTCCTCGGCGGCGGTGAGGTCGGCGTAGACGGCGCTCTTGGTGACGGACTGCCAGGCGGCCCGCTGTTCGCCCGGGAGGTCCTCGGACGCGGCGGCGGTGAGGGTGCGGCGGGATTCGACGGCGCCGGTCAGACGGCGAAGCGCTTCGGCGGTGCGCGGGCCCGGCAGGGCGAGCAGCGCGTCCTCGCGGGCGAGCATTTCCCCGCCGCGGGTGAATTCGAGCAGGACGCGGGCGTCGGGGCCGAGTTCGGCGTCCGGTCCGCCGGTCAGGGCGCCGCCCACGGCGAGGGCGGCGTCGACCACGCCGGTGTACGTCTCGTAGGCCCCTTCGGGGGTGGCCCTGCGGGCTGCGATGTCCTTGCGGGCCGCTCCCAGCGCCTCGGCGGCGGCCACGAACGCACCCAGCCGGTTCGCGATGTCGGCGCGGTAGCCGCCGGAGTCGGCGACGGTGTGCCGGTCGCCGAGGCGCAGCCGCCGGACGGCGGCCTCGGTGCGCCTGACCTGCGGGTCCAGGGCGGAGCCCGGGTCGGCTGCGGGGTCGGCGAGGAGCCTGACCGCGGCGCGCCGTTCGGCCTGGAGCTCGGTGACGGCGGCCGCGACGGGGGTGCGTATCTCGGTGTCGACCCGGTGGGCGAGGCTCAGCCGGGCCATGTCCTGGGCGGTGCTGACGGTGGCGAAGCCCCAGAGCGCGAGGAGCGAGACGACGGGGACCATCAGCAGGCAGACGATCTTCGCGCGGACGGTGGCGGGCCGCAGCCCGTTGCGGGCCGCGCGCGGGGTGGCGGGGAGGATTCGGTGGGTCTCCCGCTCCGCCGGTTCCTCGGCGGGCGGCCCGGCGTGGGCCCGGCGGCCGCGGGCCGGGGGCGAGGGCGGGCGCTGCGCCACTGCTTCCGGGTGTCTGCGGGGTCTGCGCATGGGCTCCTCGTTCCGGGGCGGTGCCTACGGGTGCGGACGTACGGACTTACGGGCGTGCGGGGGGGGTGGGGGGGAGTGCCCGTCGGCGGCTCAGCGGGCGGTCGGCACGGGTTGCGGGACGTGCCGCGCGGCGGCGGAGGCGGAGGCGGCCCGTTCGTCCGCGGTCGGGGACAGGGCGACGAAGGCTGCGGTGATGAAGAGGTAGGAGCCGAGTCCGACGGCGAGGGGGAAGATGAACTGCATGGCCGTGGCGCCGGGCAGGGCCGCGTCCGAGGGGCTGACGGCGACGCGGACCGCCATCATCCCGGTGTAGTGCATGCTGCTCACGGCGGCGCCCATGACGAGCGAGGCACCCGCGACGGCGAGCGGCGACTTGATGTTGAGCGCGGCCCACAGGGCGGCGGTGGCCGCGATCACGGCGATGGCGACGGAGAGGCCGACGGTGAGCGGCTTGTACGAGACGTGTCCGTGCAGGCGCAGGGCCGCCATGCCCAGGTAGTGCATGCTGGCGACGCCGAGGCCGGTGGTGAGGCCGCCGAGGACGAGGGAGCGGCCGCGTTCCCTTCCGTAGCCGACGGCGAAGACCCCCGCGCCGACGACGAGCACGGCGACGACCAGGCTGAGGATGGTGAGCGGCACGTTGTAGTGGATCTCGGTGCCGGTGACGTCGAACCCGAGCATCGCGACGAAGTGCATCGTCCAGATGCCGGTGCCGATGGCGGAGGCCGCGGTGAGGAGCCAGTTGCGGCGGGAGGGTCCGGTCGCGGCGAGCGCGCGGACGGTGCAGCGCAGCCCGAGGGCGGCGCCGATCGAGGCCATCACGTATGACAGCACGGGTGTCAGCCAGCCATAGGCTGCGTGGTCCAGGTGTCCCATGGCCACCGGACGCTAGTCCGGGTGAGCCCACGAACAAGGTGCGCATTTCGAAAGCAGCTGGAACTGCTGGAATATGACAGAGATACGTTCGTCTGCGATCACGCCGCGTACCACCTTGCGCACGCACCGCACGGGTGCCCGGTGGGGGATCATGGGCCCATGAGCCAAGACCACACGCACGTCCGGGAATTCTTCGGGGCCCGCGCCGCCGACTGGGACGGCAAATTCCCCGAGGACGGGGCCGCGTTCCGGGCCGCCGTCGCCGATTTCGGGCTGCGGCCCGGGGACCGCGTGCTCGACGCGGGCTGCGGCACCGGCCGGGCCCTGAGCGCGCTACGGGCCGCCGTGGGACCCGCCGGGACGGTGCTGGGCGCGGACCTCACCCCGCAGATGCTGGCCGCCGCGCAGCGGGCGGGGCGGGCCGCCGAGGGCACCCTCCTGCTCGCCGACGTGGCCCGGCTGCCGCTGCGCGACGAGGTGCTCGACGCGGTGTTCGCCGCCGGGCTCATCGCCCACCTGCCCGAGCCGGCCGCCAACCTGCGGGAACTGGCCCGGGTGGTCCGACCCGGCGGCCGACTCGCGCTCTTCCATCCGATCGGGCGTGCGGCCCTCGCCGCGCGCCACGGCCGCGAACTGACCCCGGACGACCTGCGGGCCGAGCACAACCTGCGCCCGCTGCTGGCCGGTTCGGGTTGGGACGTGATCTCGTACGCCGACGAGGACGCCCGCTTCCTGGTGGTGGCCGTACGCCGTCACGAGGGCGGCTGAGCCTCCGCCCCCGCGGGCCGGCGGGGGTGCGGGACCGGGCAGCCGCTCGCGCCGGGCACCGGGAAGGTGCCGAGCTCGCCGACGTCGTAGCCGTGGGGGTAGCCCTTGATCTCCGGGTTCTGCCGGGCGTAGTGCGGGGCCTTGCGCGGCGGCAGCAGCCGGACGGCGCGGCCGCGCAGCTTCAGGGCTCCGCGGACCAGGCGCTTGACCCGCGGGCGGGGGCTCTCGTAGCGGAATGCGGCCAGCAGCGGCTCGTCGAGGAGCGAGAGGCTCAGTGCGCGGACGGCCGGGGCGAGTGGCGCCGGGTACCAGGAGGCCATCAGGCCGATGGTGGAGTCGGCGACCTTGCGGCCGCCCTCGTCCCAGCCGAAGTGGGCCTCCTCGTAGGAGTTCAGGGTCTCCTCGAACTCCTCGTAGGAGCCCGGAATATCCGTGATGCCCAGGTGTCGACCGAGTTCGGCGTAGTAGTTCGCACTGGCACGGCGCTCGTGGTGGGTCATCGGGCGCCATGCGTAGGCGTCCATCCAACGCACCGGAATCACCACGAAAGTGCACAGCACGTAGCGCATGTCGTCGTTGGTGATGTCGTAGGCGCGGTGCATCTGGTTGACGCGGCGGATCGCCGTACGCGCGGTCTCGCTCTGGAAACCGTGCTCGACGACGGCGTCGAGGAGCAGCGCGGTGTCGTCGTAGCGCTTTTGCGGGCGGTCGGTGAACTCGGCCGTCTCGGCCAGCAGTCGGCCGATGGCCGGGACCGCGTAGGTACGGAAGAGCGCGAGCTCCAGGGCACGGGTGAAGTCCCAGGGGAACTCGTAGGTGGCGGTGAGCCGGTAGATGGCGAGGAAGTCCTTGTCGGGATCGAGCCGGAGGATCTCCCTCAGCCGGTCGTAACGCTGCACCGGGTGTCCCTTTCTGTGGCGGGCTGCCAACTCTACGTGCAGGTGGCGGGCTTGGAAATCGTCACCCGCAGGCTCTCGACGGGTGGGTTACCGGCTGGTTAAGGTGCGGCCGACGAGAGAGCTCCGGGAGGCCAGGTGTCCGACGACGAAGGTGGCGGCTCGCTGTACGTGCTGACCGCCGTACTGCTGACTCCCGCGCAGTTCCCCACCATCCTGGGCGACGACTTCGCCGAGGCCTGCTCCCTGCTGGGCGTGCCCCCGGCCGGGGAGGGTTACGGGCTGGTCCTGGGCCAGGACGAGGAGGGGGCGCGCTGGACGGTCGTCGTGGACGACGTCTCGCTGGTGGCCGCGGCGATCGCCTCCTGGGACTGCGGCATGGAGTACGACCTGTCCCCCGACGAGCGGAGCATCGTCATCTCGCTGGCGGGCTGGCCGCTGGAGCTGTCGGTGGCGGCGACGGGGATACCGGAGCCGCACGATCCGGAGCAGGGCGCGGACGGCACGGGGCGGGTGCCGCTGGCGCCGCCGTCGGCCGAGGCGTGGGGGCCGGTGCAGCGGCGGATGGGCGCGGACCAGATCGCGCGGGAGTGGGCCGACTGGCGCGAGCGGGAGGCGACGGACGGCGGGGCGGCCGCTGCCGCGCACCCCGGGCTCGCACGGGCGCTGGAGGAGGCGCGGGCGTACACGCGGACCTCGCCGCCGCCCGGCCGGGTGCGGTCCTCCTTCGCCGGAGAGGGCGCACGGACGCTGCGGGTGGACGGGCCGGGCTGGTCGCTGGTGGCCCGTACCGGAGGCACCGACGGCCGGGACGCCGCCTTCGTCCTGTTGGACGAGGAGCCGAGCGGGGTCCTCACCGTCCCCCACGAGGGCGATCACGATCTTCCGCGACTGCTGGCGGCGCTGGACCGCGTCGCGGTGCGCCCCGCCTGAGTCCCGACCGGGGGGCGGGCACCGGGCGCGGGCACGAGCGGTGACACGAGAGGAGAGACGATGGTGGAGTCGGAGCCGGTGGGCGTGGTCGTGGGCGGCCGCGCGGAGGTGCTCGACGACGACTGGGGGCAGGAGACGGCGGTGATCCGCCTGGACTCCCTGCGGTTCGGCCCGGAGGCTCTGTACGGCCTGGAGGACTTCTCGCACGTCGAGGTGGTCTACCACTTCGACCGGGTGCCCGTGGAGAAGATCGAGACGGGTGCCCGCCACCCTCGCGGCAACACGGACTGGCCGCTGGTCGGCATCTTCGCCCAGCGCGGCAAGAACCGGCCGAACCGACTGGGCCTCTCGCGCTGCCGGCTGGTGAAGGTGGACGGCCTGGACGTGCACGTGGAGGGCCTCGACGCGGTGGACGGCACTCCCGTACTCGACCTCAAGCCGTACATGGCCGAGTTCGGGCCGCGCGGCGAGCTGCGCCAGCCGGAATGGGCGACGGCCCTGATGCGCGGCTACTACTAGGCCGTCTCATCCGGATCCGGCCCGACACCGGCAAGCCCGCTCGGCCCGGCCGGCGTCCGCGCGCGGGCGTCGCCCCGGCCCGGCCCGGTCCGTCTCCGGCGGCAGCGGTCAGCGGGGTGGCGGGGTCAGCGGCCTATCTGCTTCCGGGACACTCCCCGGAGGCGACGGCGCTGCGAAGGGTCCAGCAGGAGGTAGGCGGCGGTCGGCACACCGATCAGGACCAGCAGCCCCGCCCAGAATCCGACGCTCCAGAACAACACGATGGCTGCCACGACCCCGGCAACCGCGACCTTTCCGCGATTGGACATCTGCGGACACCTCCTCCTGTGGTCGACCACTACCCCCTCAACGACGGGCCCCGCCCGCGCGTTCCCGGACCTCCGGGAAGGGGCGGCGGCCGGTGGTGCCCGGCAGGCCCGTCGGCCCCGGATCCGGCTGCGGCGTGGGCCGCCCCGGACACCTGCTGAGCCCGTCGGCGCCCTCGGCGCCCGCTGTTTCGGCCCGGCCCCGCCGACGTACTGGCCGACGCACCGCTTGCCGGGTCCCGGCACCGGGACGACGATGGGGCGCTCCGGGTACCGCGGCACCACGGGAGGGTGACATGGACGATCCGTCGCCGGCGCTGCCGGGCGGGGCGGATCCCGCCGAGCGCACGCGCGAACTGCGCCGCGCCCATGCCGCGTTCACGCGGGACGGGCGGGTCGAGGCGCCGGTGCGGGCGGTCATCGCGAGGTCCTGGCGGCGGTGTGCGCGGGCCCGGGTCAGCCCGGAGTGCGCGCCCCGGATGGAGCTGGCGGAGCGGGAGCTGAGCTCCTACCGTGCGGAGCATCCGCTGGCCCGGGTGATGCCCCTGTTCCGGGAGCTCGTCGGGGAGGTCGCGGCGCACGGGGCGCATCTGCTCGCCGTGTGCGACGCGCGGGGCAGCCTGCTGTGGGTGGAGGGGGAGCCTGCCACGCTGCGGCGTGCCGAGCGGCTCGGCTTCGTCCCGGGCGCGCGCTGGGCGGAGACGGCGATGGGGACCAACGCTCCCGGGACGGCGGTGGCGCTCGGCGAGCCCGTACAGGTCTTCGGGGCCGAGCACTTCAGCAGGCGGGTGCACCCGTGGACCTGTGCGGCGGCCCCGGTGCGGGACCCGCGAACGGGCGGGCTGCTGGGTGCGGTGGACATCACCGGCGGCGACGGGCTGGCCCATCCCCATTCGCTGGCCTTCGTACGGGCGGTGGCGCGGGCGGCGGAGGCCCATCTGACGCTGCTCGAACCGGGCCCGCCGGCCGCCGCGGACACCCTGACCGCCCTCGGTCTGGACGAGGCGCTGCTGGTCACGGGCGGGCGCCGGGTGCGGCTCGGCCGGCGGCACAGCGAGATCATGACCCTGCTGGCGCACCATCCGGGGGGACTGTCGGGCGAGGAGCTGGCGATCGCCCTGTACGAGGACGAGTCGGTGTCCCCCGTCACCCTGCGCGCCGAGATGTCCCGGCTGCGCGCCCTGCTGGGGCCCGCGGCCCCGCTCTCCCGTCCGTACCGTACGTCCGTCCCGCTCGCCGCCGACTTCACCGCGCTGACCCGGCGGTTGGCGGCGGGCGCGGTCTCCGCCGCGCTCCACCACTACCCCGGGCCGCTGCTGCCCGCCTCCACTGCGCCCGGCATCGTCCGGCTGCGCCGCAGGATCGAGGAGCAGGCGCGGGCGGCCGTGATCGCCCGGGCCGACGCGGGGCTGCTGACCGACTGGGTGTGCAGTGCGTGGGGCGCGGACGACCGGGAGGCGTGGCGGGCCCTCGCCTCGGCGCTGCCGCCGGAGGGCCGGTCGGCCGCGCTGGCCCGCGTACGCACCCTGGACCGTGAACTGGGCGCGCGCGTGGACGCCGTACCCGCGCACCGGCACCCGCCGCGGCGTGCAACGTATCCGCAACCTGTCCGCTCCTAGCCTCCCCGGAGCGCTGTCCGACGGCGGCCGGCGCCCGGCAAGGGGAGGACACATGGCCCGTTACGCTGCGCCCGGTACCGAGGGGGCGCTCATGTCGTACGCGTCCCGCTACGACCACTTCATCGACGGCGAGTACGTCGAGCCCGCCGGCGGCCGGTACTTCGACAACCCCTCCCCCGTGACCGGGCAGCCCTTCACGGAGGTCGCCCGCGGCAGCGCCGAGGACGTGGAGCGGGCCCTGGACGCGGCGCACGCGGCCGCGCCCGCCTGGGGGCGCACCTCGGTCGCCGAACGCTCGACCGGCCTGCTGCGCATCGCGGACCGCATGGAGCAGAACCTGGAGGCCCTCGCCGTCGCGGAGACCTGGGAGAACGGCAAGCCGGTCCGCGAGACCCTGGCGGCCGATCTCCCCCTGGCCATCGACCAGTTCCGCTACTTCGCCGGAGCGTTGCGCGCGCAGGAGGGGACGCTCAGCCAGCTCGACGACGACACGGTGGCCTACCACTTCCACGAGCCCCTCGGCGTGGTCGGGCAGATCATCCCGTGGAACTTCCCGATCCTGATGGCGGTCTGGAAGCTGGCCCCGGCGCTGGCGGCGGGGAACACCGTCGTCCTCAAGCCGGCCGAGCAGACCCCGGCTTCCGTCCACTACTGGCTGAGCCTGGTGGCGGACCTGCTGCCGCCGGGCGTGGTGAACATCGTGAACGGCTTCGGGGAGGAGGCGGGCAAGCCGCTGGCGTCCAGCCCGCGCGTCGCGAAGATCGCCTTCACCGGGGAGACGTCGACGGGCCGCCTGATCATGCAGTACGCGGCGGAGCACCTGAAGCCGGTCACCCTCGAACTCGGCGGCAAGAGCCCCAACCTCTTCTTCGACGACATCTGGACGACGGACGACGATCTGCGGGACAAGGCCCTGGAGGGCTTCACGATGTTCGCCCTCAACCAGGGCGAGGTGTGCACGAGCCCCTCGCGCGCCCTCATCGAGCGGGGGCGGTACGGGGACTTCCTCGACGCGGCCGTCGCCCGCACCGAACTGATCGTGCCGGGGCATCCGTTGGACACGGACACGATGATCGGTGCGCAGGCCTCGGAGGAGCAGCTGAAGAAGATCCTCTCGTACGTGGAGATCGGCCGTCAGGGGGGCGCGAAGATCCTGACCGGCGGCGCCCGGATCGACCACGGCGGGGACCTGGCCGGCGGCTTCTACGTCGAGCCGACGGTCTTCGAGGGCGACAACCGCATGCGGATCTTCCAGGAGGAGATCTTCGGCCCGGTGGTGTCCGTGACCTCCTTCCAGGACTTCGACGACGCCGTGCGGATCGCGAACGACACGTCGTACGGCCTGGGCGCGGGGGTCTGGACCCGTGACATCAACACGGCGTACCGGGCCGGCCGCGCGATCCAGGCGGGCCGCGTCTGGACCAACTGCTACCACGCGTACCCGGCGCATGCCGCCTTCGGGGGCTACAAGCAGTCGGGCATCGGCCGTGAGACCCACAAGATGATGCTGGAGCACTACCAGCAGACCAAGAACGTTTTGGTCAGCTATTCCCCCAAGAAGCTGGGCCTCTTCTAGCGCAGGAAGTCGGTTGCCTGGAGGGGGTGTTGCCACCCTCCAGGCAACACTCATTCCATCACCCGTGAAGTCGCGGACCGAGGGCCGGCCCTCTCCCGCTGCGGCTGATCAGCGGCGGCAGTCCGTAAGGCGTCGTGATTCCCGCACCCAACCGTGGTGGAGGGTGTCCATGTCCGGCAGGGCGGGATCGGTGACGAACAGGGGCGAGGTTGCCTGCCGATTGTCGTCGTCGATCTCCGCTAGCCGCCGACGGTACATCTGCTTGGCGCGGGCGTCCAGGAGGGGACCGGCGTCGCCGGCGAGGGCGCGCCTGGCTGCGGTGTCAGGGTCGGCGGTGTCGGCGGCGGCGAGGTCGAGGACGTGGAACTCCCGGCCCGGCCCGGAGCGGCGAGCAGGCGGGCGAGGTGGTGCATGCCCTTGCTGTCGCGTGCGGTCACGCTCCGGCCGTTCGAAGACGACCCTCCAGTAGTCGCCCTCCCGGACGAAGGAGTCCTGCTCGGCCGTGTCCGTCCGCGGCTCCTCGGTCGTGGGAGCTCGGGTGATCCGGTCGAGCTCGGTGCGCGCCGCCTCCCGCTCCAAGATCCCGGCCCGGAGGTTGCCCAGGGCCGCTGGGCGTCCGCGAGCCGGAGCCGGCACTCGGCCGTCTCGTAGAGGGCGCCGACCTCGTTCCAGGCCCGGACGGCATCGGTGAAGGACGCGGACGCGCCGGACGCATCGCCCTCGGCGAGCAGGACTTCCCCCCGGGCTCGCAGTACCGATGCGGCGAGCGCGTTGCTCTCGAAGGCGACGGCCGGTCACCTCCGCATGTTCCACGGCAGCGGGATCATCCGTGCTCCGACGACGGGGTGCCGACGGGGCGTCGCGGGGGTTCCGCCATCGGTCTCCCGGGCACCCTCGCCCCTTCGCGCGTTTCGGATGCGGAGGCCGTTCGCGGCTTCGTCGGTCATCAGGGTGCCGACGGCCCGGACGTTGCCGGGGAGGGCGGCGGCGGTCATGAGCCGGTCTGCTGCGGTCGGCTCGGCCTCGGGCGGGATCACCAGCAGGTCGCAGCGACCGACGGCGCTGGAGAGCAGGATCATCTTGTCGGAATCCTGTTCCGTGAACCAGCCCACGTGCACGATGTGTCCTGCGACGACGACCTTGTGCGGGAAGACGGCCCAGCAGGTGGGATTCACCGCGACGCGCGTAATGCGTCCGAAGCGCCCCTCCAGCGCCTCGACCAGCGACGGAAGCTCAGCCGCGAGATCGCGGGACCTGGGCCACCACGCGCCGTCCAACAGGCCTGCGAGGGCGGTCTTCGGTGTCAGGGTCAAACGTGCAGAGAACAGGGAAGCGGCGGTGGTCATGATCGCAGACTCGTTCCCGAACCGCCCTGCCGGGCGGCGCTTTGTCTTGATCGCCGGAAACGACGTCCGCGTGGGCGCGGGTGCACGAGTTACTCCCGGTGATCCCAGCTTACTCCGCGGCGGGGTCGGACGAGAGGCTTCGAAAGTCGGCCTGGGCGGCGACGCCTGGGGACGAGGTGCCCACGCGCTCCGTCATCCGCGCCACTCGACCAGGACGAGGGTGGCGTCGTCCGAGGTGACTTCGCCGCGTGCCCGCTTGAGGGTGTGAGACAGGTCCCGGGCCACCGTCCGGATCCCGTGGTCGGCCTGCTCCAGTTGGTTCACCCAGTCGATCAGCTGCTTCTCGCCGAACTGCTCCTGTCCGCTTTCATGTTCCTCGATCAGCCCGTCGGTGAAGCAGAGGACGCGGTCGCCGGGCTCCAACGCCACCGCGCTGACCTGTGGCTGAGCCCCTCCGAAGCCGACGGGGAGGGTCGTGGGGCTGTCCAGACGGCGTACGACGCGGTGCGCGCGGATCAGCATGGGGGCGGGATGCCCCGCGTTGACCCACTGGAGGCGCCCCGTGTCCGTGTCCAGCCGCATCATCTGGGCGGTCACGAAGTGGTCCGGGTCGAACTGCTCCGCGACCGCCCGGTCCATGAAGAGGTAGATCTCCGACAGTTCGATGCTGATCCGGCGGGCGTGACGGTACGCGCCGATGGCCACCGTGGCCATCGTGGCCGCGTCCAGGCCGTGCCCCATGGCGTCGACCATGGCGAGATGGAGGACGTCGCCGTTCAGGGCGTAGTCGAAGCTGTCTCCCGCCACGGCGTAGGCGGGCTCCAGGACTCCGGCGACCGCGACGTGCGGCATCACCATCGACAGCGGGGGCAGCAGGGACCACTGGATCTCCGCGGCCACGGTCATCGGTTCTCTGCGGCGGGTCCGGAAGAAGAGGTCCGTGTAGCCGTTCTTGGTCTGCAGCAGGTCGGCAACCAGGCCCGCGATCCTGCGCAGGAGGCGGCGGGTGTCGTCGTCGACCACGTCCAGGGTGGCCGCGAGGACCCCCACTTGGTCTCCGCCGTCCAGTAGGGGCAGGTGGACCCGTATGCCGTCGGGCGTCAGGACTTCGACGGGGCGTGACTCCAGGAAGCACCGGCCGGCTTCGGACCGGTCGATGGGCTGCGGGTCACCGGCGGCCATGCCGCCGGCGGGCAGGGGGACCAGCTGTTGCTGTCCGTAGTCCTGGAGCAGGATCTGCGTTCCGCGGCCCCCCATCCGGGCCACCGTCTTGGCGACGAGCGGGCCGACCAGATGGGGCGGCAGCTCGTGCGCCCCGTCCAGGAGCAGCCCGAGCAGTTCCTCCCCGAAGCTCTCCGAGCGATCCGGGTCCGCGCGGCCTCCGACGGTCATCCTGTTGCCTCCAACCGGGCGGCGGGCCGGCGTCCGGGCTGCACGGGCGGCGTGGCTTCCAGGATCCTCCCCGGCGACCGGGCACGCCACACGGCTTCCGTGCCCGGCGGCCTTCACGGCCCGGATTCCCCGGCGGGCCGGTTCACGCAGGGCTTGCACGGCCGGGTTTCGTCGCGCGTCGGGGCAGCCTGACCGATTGCAACCAGGCGTTTCCGGCCCGCGGTGGTGCGAAGGGAGCCGCCTGGCGACAAACCACCCCGTCGCTGACCTGGGGCTTCCTCACGGAGCGGAGGACGGCAGCCGCGGCGGGGCTCTGCCCCCGTAAGGTGCCGCTGTGCCGTCCGGTGCCGCCGGCCTGAAGGCCGACGGGCGCGTCCCGCGCACATCGGCTGATGATGGGAGTACGGCCGAACACGCGGAGCTGATCATGACGGGTTGGCGTGTCAGGGACTACGCCCAGGACGATCTCGAATCGGTACTCCGAGTCGACGCCGAGAGCGGCACGGCCGAAGGGCCACCGCTCTTTCCGCTCTCGGACGCCGTGGCGGCCCTCCAGGCCCTCCACCCGGCAGTGGTGGCCACCGCGGACGACGTGGTGGTCGGCGCCGTGGTGAGCAGGGTGGACGGTGAACGGGCGTGGATCCTGCGCATCAGCATGGCGCCCGCCTGGCGGCACCAGGGACTGGGCAGCGACCTGATCACGGCCCTGGAGCACCGGCTGTTCGCCGGTGGCGTCCGAACCGTGCACGCCGTCCTGCCCGACGGCGAGACCGGCGCCACCGCCTTGCACAACTGCGGCTTCGAGGCCCGTCCGGGCCTGGTCTTCTTCGAGAAGCGTGGGCGAGTGACCCCTCAGGCGGTCAGCATGCTCGCGTCGCTGGGAGCGGAGCTGCCGCCCGGGAATCTGTGGCAGAAGGTCGCCGGCATGCAGAAGGAGAAGGAGCTCATCGAGCGGCGCCTGGTCCTGCCACTGGCCCATCCCGAAATGGCCGCCCAGCACGGCGTGGAGCTGCCACGGGCGGTGATGCTGTTCGGACCGCCCGGGACGGGGAAGAGCACGTTCGCGCACGCCATCGCCAGCCGCCTGCAATGGCCGTTCCTCGAACTGTTCCCCGCCCGGCTGGCCGCCGAGTACGGGCTGGCGAGCGGGCTGTACCGGCGCTTCGACGAGATCGCCGGGCTCGACCACGTCCTGGTCTTCATCGACGAGGTCGAGGAGATCGCCGGAACCCGGAGCGGTGCGGACGCGACCGCGGTCGGCGTCGTCAACGAACTGCTCAAGGCGATCGTCCGGTTCCGGGGCCAGGACGGGAGGCTTCTCGTCTGCGCCACGAACGACGTGACCACCCTCGACCCCGCGTTCCTACGGCACGGCCGTTTCGACTACGTCCTGCCGATCGGCCCCCCGGACCAGCGCGCGAGGACTGCGCTGTGGGAGAGCTACCTGACCCGGGCGGGCGCGGAGGCCGACAGCGCGGCGCTGGCGGACGCCAGCGAGGGGTTCACCCCCGCCGACATCGCCCATGTGGCGCGCACCGTCTCACAGGTCCAGTTCGAGCACACCTTCGACACCGGGACCCGGGCCCGCCCCACCACGGAGGACTACCTGCGCACGATCGGCGAAACCAGGCCCACGGTCAGCGTGGCCATGGCCCAGGAGTTCGCCCAGCAGACCGAGAAGTTCGCCCGTATATAGGACCTGTGTTGGGGCCTGTCCCTCGGATCAGGCCGAGCCCGCCGTCCCTTCCTCCTCGGCCTCCATGTGCCGGATTCCCTCGTGGGTGAGGGTGACCATCGCCGGGGTGTTGCCGGGTTCCCAGTCGACGGTGATCAGTCCTTCGCCCGCCAGGTAGGTGCAGGCGGCGGCCAGGTCCGGTTCCGGTACGTGGAGGTCGCGCCGCAGCTGTGCTCCGGTGGTGCCGAGGAGGCGGTTGCCCTCGACGGCTTCGTACAGGACCCGGAGCACCTGGTCGCGGTAGGTCTTGCGTTCGTGCAGTGTGGCCATGACCGCGTCCTTTGTGTGTGGGGTGGAGTGGGCTCCGGTGCCGGTCGGGGCTTCTCAGATCTCGTCGGAGTGTGCGCCGGTGCCGGCGGAGGGCCTGATGGCGGCAGGCCGGGAGCGGTCGAGGCCCGCGGGTGTCGCCGTGTCCACGGTGAGGTGGAGGCGGGTGTTGCCGTCAAGGGCGGGGTAGCTGCGCTGTTCCGCGCCTGCGAAACAGCGGCGGAGGGCCTCCGCGACCGCTCGGGCGGCTTCCGGAGTGTGCGCGATGATCCGGACCTCGGCGTGCCCGAGCGAGGGCAGTGTCTGGGTCTCGATGAACTTCACGTAGGCGTGTTCCCCTTCTGAGTGGGTGAGGAGGCCGGCGGAGGCGGGGCGCCGGGGCGTCCCGCCCGCTGCCCCCGGTCGGAGGAAGGTCCGTTCCTCACCGGTCGGCACCCGTGTGGTGGGCTCGACGACCGGTGTCGTCCGGCAGGCCGGGAGGCCTCGGCAGGGGGTCACTGAAGCGGTAGGCCTCGATCCGCGCATCGTGCCGGGCGTTCAGCAGGTGGATCCAGCGCATCCCGATGCCGATCACGAGGATGATCACCGCGATGAGGACGACGGTCTCCACGGAGCTCACCTCCACCCGTTTCCGGACAGCGGCAGGGCGGTTCGGCCCATCGGCGCCCCTAAGGGGGACATGCAGGCCCCGCCTTCGCCCTCCCAGGTGGCTTCCCGGCGGCGGGCGTCGCGGATGCCGCGCCCGATGACGGTCTCGTTGGCCATCAGGACGTCTGCGGCCAGGACGCTGCCCGGGATCGCGGCGGCGGCCATCAGCCGGGCCGCGGCCGCGGGCTCCGTCTCCGGCGGGATCACCAGGAGGTCCCAGCGGCCGACGGTGTAGGAGAGCAGGATCAGCTTGTCGGGGTCCTGTTCGGTGAACCAGCCCACGTGCAACAGGTGCCCGGCCACGGCAACCGTGCGCGGGACGACCGGCCAGCGGCTCGGGTTCACGCTGACGCGCGTGATGCGCCCCCAAGCCTCGTCCAGAGCGGCGGCGAGAGCGGGGAGCTCGGCTTCGAGGTCACGCGAGTACGGCCACCAGGCACCGTCGAGCTGACCTGCGAGGGTGGTCTTCGGCGTAAGGGACAGGCGGGCCGGGCGCAGGACAACAGCAGGCTGCGCAGCGCGGTCGAGGGTCGTGGTCATGTCGCGGACCCGTCCCCGGACCGTTCGCGAACGGCCCGGTGCAGTGATCGCCGGAAACGACGTCCGCATGGGAGCGGGTGTGCGAAATACTCCCGGTCTCTCCACCGTACTCCGGTTCGCGATCCAGAAAGCCGCTTCTGACCAGGAATTTTCCGGCGAAGACGGCGGCGCAGTCGGTTGCCCTCACCGCACCGCGAGGGTGGCCGGAGTACCGTGAAACGACGGAGACGTTCCCCAGGCAACAGCCTTTTCGACGCCACTGCGGCCGTCGAACGGGGTGCCGTCGCACCGTGAGACAGGCGGAATCACCATGGCCGAATCCGACAAGCCCGCCCCTGTGAAGCTCCTCCCGGACGCGATCCACCAAGCGGTCAAGCCGGGCGCCGCCCTACTGCGGCTGGAGACCACACAGTCCCGCCAAGGGCTCTTGGACGGCGCCTGGTGGCCGCGCTCCAGGGACGTCACGATCGAGCTGCCCGCACTGATCACGGCACTGACCGCGCACCTCGGGCCCATCACGCGGGTCGGCCTGGACACCTCCGCCTGGCGGGACATCCCGACCCGTCTGGTCATCGACGGCCAGGTCGTGCACCTCGACGCCGACCCCGTCGGCGACGACACCGTCCTCGTCACTCGCGGCCACAACGACCACTTCGCCCTGCTGGTGGTCCCCCCGGACACCACCGCCGACGCCGCCCGCGAAGCGATGGCCCGCGCCGTCCGCGCCGACAACATCACGCAGGCCACTCAGATCCTCATCGCCACCACACTCGACCCTGAGGACGGCCCCGCCGACGCGGCGGGCTGACCCCGAATCCTCAGTGGCTGAGTGGTGCGCCGATCAGAGCCCCTCGTCGTGCAGGTCCTCCTCGCGCAGAAGGTCGTCCTCGCGGCGGCGCGAGGCCTCCTTCTGACCGGGCTTGTGTCCCTTCTCGCCCTTCTCTCGGGACGACCGGCCGGGCTGGGGCTGCGCGGGATCCCCGGGGCGACGGTGTTCCTGCGGCTCGCTCCCCTTGCCCGGCTCCTGACGCTTGTCCTGCCTACCGGCCATGACGGCGACTCCTCTCTATGCGCGGGGTACGGATTGCTCTCCGATCACGCTGACACGCACCGCGACGGCCTGCATCATGTCGACCGCGCAGCGACGCACACGGATGACACCCCAGCCCGGCCGCCGGCCCCACCACGAAGGGCGACTGATGGCAGCCACAGCAGCTGCGCCTGCTGCGCGGGGTCGACCTCGGCCGCGTCCCCGCACACGGACAGCCGACGGCCGTACACGCCGCGGGCTGCCCCAGCGCCACCGACCGCGCGCATCCGCTGGGCACCATGCAGGCACTCGGCGTGCTCGCGCGGCCCGGCACGACGGCCACGGCCTGCACCGTGTACGACGCCGCCGAGGCGCAGATGCCGGTCCCTCTGCGCGCGAAGCCTGCCCTCCTGAGCTCCACGCGCGCCGAGATCCGGACCATTTCCGGACCAGCGCCCTCCAAAGAGCCGTCCGTACCATCGTCTTCACTGGTCAGCATGGGTGCAACTGGCGTACCGCCAGCAGACCAAGAACATCCTGACCAGCTACTCCCCCAAGAAGCTCGGCTACTTCTAGGGCGTCGCGGAGCGCCGGGGCGGTGTCGGTGGGCTGAAGTATTCTTCCGGCCACCGCACACCGACTCGGAGGGTCAAGAGAATTGTCCGGCATGTCTCCCTTCCCGCTGCCCTTTCATTCGTCCCGTTCCATACCGTTCGCGACACCCCGAACGCTGCGGGAAGTCCAGATGATGGAGTGCAGCTCGCACATCCGGGCGAAGTCGGGGTGGTTCGACAAGATCAACGACGCCGACATCGTCGCGAAGTGGACGCGGGAGGCGCTCGCCCAGGGCCTCACCGAGGCGCAGGTCCGTTACGTGCTGGCCGAACTCGTCCACTACGCGGCGTTGCGGGACGCGCGGACCGGAGTCGAGGTGTCCGCCGTCGACGGGGTGTGGCAGTCGGACGCACTGGTCGACGACGAGCTCCGATCCCGCCTGCGGGAGGCGGTTCGGGTTCTGGAAGAGGTCCCGGAAGCGGAACGGGACTGGCATCCCGGATCCGACGGCCAGGTGTTGGACCTGGTTCACCCCTCGCTGTTCTGCCTGGTCAGGGAGGCGAGCGGCGCGCCCGAGCGGGCCTGGCGCAATCCGACGAACCACTATTCGAAGTACGAGTTCTCCGAGAAGTTCCAGTGGCTGCCCACGGACGTCGACGTGAGCGAGGACGGCGAGGTGGCGTTCCGTTCGTACGTCAACAACGTCCACCCCGAGGACCACCGCGAACTGGCCGCCGTCCTGCCGGACTTGTTCGGACGCATGCTTCCGCTGCTGGAGAAAGTGCTCACCGACCTGCGCCATCCGCGGCCCCCGAGGATCGACGTCGATCCCTACGGGTGGTACGACTCGGAGCCCGAGCACCCGGACAGGAACTCCTACGCCGATGCCGAGGAGTACACGGCAGCGGTCCGTGCGTACGAGACGGCCCAGGACGACTGGTGGGAGAACCGCCGCCCGGTCATCCCGGACGCCCCGGCCTTCACCCCGCCGGCGTCGCCGGACGCGTCCGCCCGGGTCGACCTGCGCGGCCGCGGTCTCCAGGTCATCGTGAAGCTCGCCACGATCCACCTCACCCCGGAGAAGCCCGAGTACGCCGGCGGTTCCTGGCACGTCGAGGGCATGTTGAACGAGCGCATCGTCTCGACCGGCCTCTACTACTGGGACAGCGAGAACATCACCGAGAGCCGGCTGGGCTTCCGGGCGGCACTCGACGACCCGGACTACGAACAGAGCGACGACAACGGTGTGCGAGAGGTCTACGGCCTGGAGGACGAAGACGCGCTGAACCAGGTGCTGGGATCGGCAGCGACCCCGGCGGGCCGCTGCCTGGCGTTCCCGAACGTCCTGCAGCACCGCGTCGGCTCGTTCCGCCTCGCGGACGCCACCCGCCCGGGGCATCGCAAGATCCTCGCGTTCTTCCTGGTCGACCCGGACCAGAGGATCGTATCGACGTCCGACGTGCCCCCGCAGCAGCCGTGGTCCGACACCTCGACCATGACGCTCGAACAGGCCAAGGACTACCGCGAACAGCTGATGCAGGAACGCAAGTTCTTCGTCGACGAGCACAACGAGCAGCTCTACGAACGCGAATTCTCCCTCTGCGAGCACTGAACCCCGTACGCACGCGACGACGGTCGCACCCCGGTGAGCGGCTCGGGCCGCTCACCGGTGCCCGCGAGCCCGGCGCACCACCACCGCTCGACCGCCGACGACGAGACTGGCCTCCCACCACCACCCGGCGAGGAGATCCCGTGCTCGAAGGCTTCGGCGAGGCGCTCGCGGACCGGGAGTACTACCTGCCGCTGACCGCGGTGGCCGACCCCGGGCCGCTCTTCGCTCCCTGCGAGGTGCCACCGGGAGTGCGCGGGGTCCCCCAGGGCATCTGGACCGTGTGGGGAGGTCCGCGGACCGGGCTCGCCGAGCAGGGCTGGAAGATCCACGTGTCGGCGCGGCTGGACCGGGCGCAGCACGTGCTCGACACGGTCGCCGGGATCTGCTTCTCCGAAGGCGTGCCGTTCAAGCACCTGAGCGCCCGGCTCTTCTTCCTGTTCCTCCATCACAAACACGCCGCACGGGCCCAGTCGGGCAAGTTCTGCGCCGTCTACCCGCCGGACACGGATTCCGCCCGCCGGCTGCTGGAACGCCTGCGCGACGCGCTCGACGGGGAGGAGGGTCCGTACGTCCTCACCGACCGGCGCTTCCGCGACTCGCGGACGGTCCACTACCGGTACGGCTCCTTCGGTGACCGCAGCCGGCTGCGCGCCGACGGCACCCGGGAGGGGCTGGTCCGCGACGGCTCCGGTCGCGAGGTCGTGGACCCGCGGCTGCCCGCCTTCCGGTTGCCCGCGGGGATCACGGACCCCTTCGTCGAGCAGGAGGAACCGTCGCACGCGGGCCCGATCCTGATCCGCGACTACGAGGTGACCCGCGCGGTGCGCCTGAGCAACGCCGGCGGCGCCTACCGGGCCCGGGACCGGCGGACCGGCCGTACCGTCTTCGTCAAGGAGGCCCGCGCCCACAACGGCCTCGTCTTCGACGGGACCGACGCGCAGCAGCGGCTGCGGCACGAGTACGACGTGCTGTGCGAGCTGCACGCGGCCGCCCCCGGGGTGGGCCCGGAGCCGCTGGACCACTTCACGGAGTGGGAGCACGACTTCCTCGTCACCGAGTACGTCGAGGGGCAGCCGCTGGTGGGCTGGCTGAGCCGGTCCTCCCCACTGGCCCGCGCCGACCGCACGGCCGAGTCCGTCGCCGCTTACCACCAGGCGTGCCGGCGCCTGCTGGCCGCGCTCGACGCCTCGCTGGAGCGGCTGCACGCCGCCGGCTACCGGTTCGGTGACCTCAGCCTGGGCAATGTCCTGGTCACCCCGTCGGGCGGGGTGCGGCTGGTGGACTTCGAGGCGGCCTCGACGCTCTCCTCGGCGCCCTCCGGGATGGGTACCCCGGGGTTCACCCCGCCGCCCGGCCTGCTCCGGGCGGACCGCGATCCGCTGCTCTCGGACCGGTACGGCACGTCGGCGGTCGCGTTCGCCTTCCTGGCGCCGTTCCACGAGACCGCCGAACACGCGCCCGGCAACCTCGAACTGCTGCGCCGCGACCTGGCGGACGTGGCCCCGCCACCGGACCTGTGGCAGCGGGCCACCGCCTTCCACCCGGCGGGGAACCAGGCGCCGGTGCGGAGGCAGGACGGTGCCGGTCGGCTGCCGTCCCCCGCCGAGCTGGACGCCGATCCGCGCGGCTGTCTCGCCCGGCTGGCCGGGGAGGTGGCCGCGGGGCTGCTGGAGACGGCCGACGCCGACCGCCCGGAGTGGGCCTTCCCGCCCTCGCCCGAGGCGTTCCGGACCAACAACGTGTGCCTGGCCTACGGCACGGCCGGGGTGGTGCACGCCCTGCGCCGCGCCGGGACGGAGGTGCCCGAGGAGATCCGCAAGCGGCTGCGCCGCGACGCGCTGGCGCAGCGCGACGCGCTGCCCCCCGGACTGCTCGTGGGCTCGGCCGGCGTCGCCCGGGTCCTGGCCGACCTCGGCCTGCCGGACGAGGCCGTCGACCTGCTCCGGGACGCCGACGAGCACCCGCTGACCGCCTCCTGCGCCACCCTGGCCGGCGGGCGGGCCGGGGTCGGCCTGGGCTGGCTCGCCCTCCACCGGCTGACCGGGGAGAGCAGCCACCTGGAGCGGGCCGCCGCTGCGGGGGAGGCCCTGCTGCGCACCCCCGACCTGCGGGCGGGCCTCGGCGAACACGACGCGCGCGGCCTGCTGCACGGCCGCTCGGGGCTCGCCCTCTTCCTCCACCGCCTGGCCCGCGACACCGGCGAGAACCGCTGGCTGGAGGCCGGCCGCCTGCTGCTCCACCAGGAACTGGACCGGACCTTCCGCCTGGACGACGGTGCCCTGTCGATCTCCGACGATGCGCGGCTCACCCGTGCCATGCCGTACCTGGCCACGGGCGCGGCCGGGGTGGCGGCCGTACTCAGCCGCTACGTGGCCACCGCGCCGGACGAACGCTGCGCCGAGGCGCTGCCGGGGCTGGTCGCCGGCATCCGGGTCTCCCGCACCACGAAGGAGGCGGGACTGTACCGGGGGTTGGCCGGACTCACCTGGTTCCTGACCGGGCACGCCGAGCTGACCGGCACGGACGCCGCCCGTCGGGACGCCGTGCGCGCCGCAACCGGCTTGGCGAAGTACGCGGTCCCGTACCGGCGCGGTGTCCGCTTCCTCGGCGCGGGTTCGCAGCGGTTCACCGCCGACCTGTCCAGTGGCGGGGCCGGTGTCCTGCTGGCCCTGCACCGCCTGTTGGCCGGGCCGCTCCTGACGCAGCCGCCCCATCACGCGGCGGGCGCCCCGCGAACACCTGGGCACGGTGGCGAGCGACTCCGTGCCGAGGTATGCATGACCGACCGACACGACCCCGAGAAGACAGAGGAGGAACATCCATGAGCCAGATCCTCGCGCTGCAGGCACTGGAGACCGAGCCGGAGACCGACTTCTTCCCGCCCTGCTTCAGTGTCGCCTGGAGCATCAGCGACATCTTCCCCGAGCCGATGTAACGAACCGGCACCCGAGGAGGGCCGGGGCCGGTGGCGCCGCCACCGGCCCCGGCCGCGCAACCGAACCGCCACTGACGCAGGAGCCGTTCGCCGCCGGCAACGCCCTGACCCGGTATCGGCTCCAGGCACCACGGCCGGGCCCCCTCCGCCCGAAAAGGCAGGCGTCCACCTCGCGGCCGGCCCTCGTCCCCGTTCCACCGGCCGTGCACCCGCCGGGTGTTGCCCGCATGCTGCGGCAACGTGAACTGCGTGAACAAGCTGTGGCCGGCGGTCGCGGAGAGATCCGGATCGCACGGGCAGCGGATAGCGTCGAGCATCAGAGCCGTTCCGGGGAGCAACCGCCGCACGGAATCAAGGGCCGGGCCGCACCATCGGCAGCCGCCCCGTCGGCCCCCGGCTCCGCCGCCGCTGCCTTTTCCGTCCAGTCACGAGGACCCCCTGATGTCGTTCTCCCTGCCCGCGGGCGGGCGCCTCGCCGTGCTCGCCCTCTCCCTCGCCGTGGCCCTCGGTGGAGCCCCGGCCGCCGCCGACCCGGCTTCCCCGTACGGTCCGCAGCCGCCGCAGAACCCGGCCACCGCGGCCAACGGCGCCGCGACCATGCACGGCGACAGTGCCTCCAGCGGCACCACCCGTCACCCGGGGCCCGGGACGGCCGCCGTCGACTACTCCCGTACGGCGCTGGCTTCGGCCTGCCCCACCGTGGTCGTGGGCGGTGACGGGTACGTGGTCACCCTCTGCACGACCATCTTCGGCCGGACGCCGACCGTGCATCTGCTCGACCCCGCCACCGGAGCCGACCTCGCCTCCCTGGCCCTGCCCAAGGGCAGTCTCTTCGGCGGCGTCTACGCCTACCTCGACAACGCCGACCGCCTGGTCGTCGTCGACGGGAACAACAACCTCCTGCGTGTCGGGCACCACCGCGCCGGGTCCGGATGGACGCTCCGGATCGAGGAGTCCACTCCGCTCGGCAACGCCGTCCCCGCCGGGGACAACATCGTCGGCCTGACCCCCGACTGGGACGGCAGGGTCTGGTTCGCCACCAGCGGCGGTGTGATCGGGACCGTCGACACCGGCACCGGGGCGGTGCGCGCCATCAGCACCGGCGAAGGCGTCCAGAACAGCATCTCCACCGTCCCCGGCCGCACCGCCGTGGCCACCGACCACGCCCTCTACCTCCTGTCGTCCGGCCCCGACGGCACCCCCGTCGTGGACTGGCGGGCGCCCTACGACCGGGGTCCGGCCCGCAAGCCCGGTCAGCTCAGCTGGGGAACGGGCACCACCCCGAGCTTCTTCGGGCCGGGCGACGGCACCGAGTACGTCACCATCGTCGACAACGCCGCCCCGCACGGGAACCTGCTCGTCTACCGGGCGGCCGGCGGGCCGGACCCGATCTGCCGGATCCCCGTGCTCACCCAGTACGCCCGGAGCGGCACCGAGGACGCCGTCATCGCCTCGGGCCGCAGCGTCTTCGTCACCAACACCTACGGCTACCCCTACCCGGCCCTGCCCGAGGGCGCTCCGGCGAGCCAACCCTCCTCCGCGAACTTCGACGGCGGTCTGAGCCGGATCGACGTCAACGCCGAGGGGACGGGCTGCTCGGTGGTGTGGAACAGCCCGGTGAAGTCCGCCGCGCTGCCCCGGCTCTCGTTGGCCGACGGGAAGATCTACACGGTCTCGGTGACCGGGCCGACCGGCAGCGCGGGCCTGAACACCTTCGCCCAGTACCACCACGCCGTCGTCGACCCGGCCACGGGCGCCCAGCTCGCCGCCTCCTACCTGGGCATCGGACTGGTCTACAACCCGCTCCAGATGCGGGGCACGGCCGGGCCTGACGGCACCCTCTACCAAGGCACCGAGACGGGAGTGGTCCGCATCTCCAAGCGCTGACCGGGCGAGCTCGCGCGACTACCCGGTGACGCTGCCGAGCCAGAGCAGGTCGCGGGCCCGTGTCATCGCCACGAAGAGCCGGCTGCGCAGCAGTTCCGCACGCTCGCGCGCCGTCTCTGACGTCTCCGTACCGCCCCCTGCCCCGGTCGGCGTGCCGTTCGCGAACGGCGCGTCGTGCCGGGGCAGGAAGACGTTCTTGAACTCCAGGCCCTTGGCCCTGCGGTAGGTGCCCAACTTGACCGCGTCGGCGGCCCGGCCGTCGTAGTGCTCCAACTGGCATACGGGGATGCCCGCCCGGGTGAGCAGCCGGTTGTAGTGGCCGATGGCGCGCAGGGAGGGGCACAGCACGGCGGTGTCGGCGAGCGCGCCGTCGGGCAGGGCGCGCAGGGCGGCCAGGAGCTCCCCGTCGTGGGCTTCCACCGTGCGCCTGGTGACGCGTACGACGTCCCCGTCGTGGTAGGTGAGGTCGACATCGCGGCGGCCCGGGGTACGGAGGCCGTCGAGGTCCTCGAAGGCGTCGTCGGCCACGACGGTGAGGGCCGCGTCCAGGATCTGCTTGCTGTTGCGGTAGTTGGTGCGCAGCACCTGTCCGCGGTCGCCGCGGATGTCGATGCCCGCGTCGGTGAGGCGGAAGCCGCCCGGGTACACGGTCTGCTGACCGTCGCCGACGAGCAGCAGACCGTTGGGGGCGTCGCCGACGAGCGCGTGCAGGAGGCGCACGCCGACCAGGGTGAGGTCCTGGACCTCGTCCACGATGACGGCCGCGTAGAGCGGCCGATCCGGCCGGCGCGAGGCTTCGGCGAGAGCGAGGGAGAGGACGTCGTTGAAGTCGTGGACGCCGCGCTCCCCGCGCCGCGCCTCGTACTCCTCGTACAGTTCCCACACCGCCCGGCGGTGCGTCCGGTGGAGGCCCACCCTCCTGCGCAGCCTGGGGACGGTCGCGTACTCCTCGAAGCCGGTGAGGCCCCGCCCCTTGATGACGTAGTCGATCTCTTCGTGCCAGTAGGCGGGTGCCGGGTCCAATGCGGCCAGCCGACTCTCCCGGCCGACGTGCTTCCAGGCGAGGCTGAAGGCCGTTTCGGCCTTGTCGCCGTGCAGCCGCACGGGTACGCCCCGCTCGTGCAGGAACTCCTGCGCCCAGGAGTGGAGGCTGCGGAAGTCCACCCGGTCGGCGACGGAGGGGGCCATGGCGCCGAGGAAGGTGCTCTGCACGCGGGGCAGGTTGTTGGCGAAGGTGACGTACAGGATGCGGCCGGTCGTCCGCCTGGCCAGGTGCACCGCGCGGTGCAGGGCCACGACCGTCTTGCCGGTGCCCGCCGGTCCGCTGATGCGTGCCGGTCCCGACCAGTTGCGGCGCACCAGTGCCACCTGGTCCGGGTGGAGGAAGGTCATCCACTGCTCGATCGGCGCCGCCATCGCCGCGTTCAAGGCCGCTTCGCGCAGCCCTTCCGGGTCGAACAGCCCGTCCGGTGAGTCCCGCCGATGGTGCTGTGGCCCCGTCTGCGACTCCTGTCGGTCGACCGCCGACGCCGTGTGGCCGGGGAAGAGCCGCTGGAGGTGATCGGCGATCGCGCGGATCGACTCCGTCCGCAGCCTGAGCCGCTGTGACAGCAGCACGGGGCCGATCTCCTGTTCGCCCAGGAGCCGTATCCGGCCGAGGTCCGCGTCCAGGCTCCGCCCGGCCGCCACCATGAGCGGCTGCACGGCCACCGGTGACATTCCGAGGGACGCCACCGCGCTCTCGGTGGCCTTCGTGGCGGCGAGCAGCGCGGCCGTCTGTTCCCGTCCCGGCTCGGAACCTGCCGTGACGTCGATGACGAAGACGCCGCCGGGCCCCACCAACAGCATGTCCGCGTGCGCGGTCCGTGTCCCCGTCCCGTTGCCGGTCCATCGCCGGTCGACGAGCAACCGCCAGCCGCGCGCGGTCAGTACCAACAGCTGGGCGAGGACCCGCCGCTCGTCCTCGCCGACCGCCTGCCACCGCACGGCCTGTCGGCGGGCGGCCTGCCAGTGCTCCCGAAGCAACCGCTCCTGCCGCCGTGCGTCCTGCGCCCGCTGCGATCCCGCCCCGCCCGTCCCCATACCGGCCCCCCCTCGTACGCGGAGTGACGATCATAGGACGCAACGCGACGGGACGGCAGGGCGCGTGCCCGCGCCCTACGCGTCGCGAGGAAGGTGGATGTCCAGGACGCACATGTCGTCCCGCTGGGCCGGGTGGATGACGGACAGGAGGGCCGCCAGTGCGTCCGGTGCGCCTCTGCCCATGGCCTCGGCGGCCGCGTGTGCGAGGCGGTCCATCCCCTCCGCCATGTCCTCCCCCGGGACCTCGACGAGTCCGTCGGTGTACAGGAGCAGGTGGTCACCGGGTTCGAGGTCGAGCGTCTCCTCCACGTACACGGAGTCGCGGGACGCTCCGAGGAGGGTGCCTTCGGGCATGGGGAGGAAGCGCGCCTCGCCGCCGCGGACCAGGAGGGGCGGCAGGTGTCCGGCGCGCACCCAGGACAGGCTCCGCGAGGCCGGACGGTAGCGCATCATGATCATGGTGGCCGTGGTGGCGGACGTGCCGGTGGACGTGTGCATGAGGAGCGCGTTGAGCCGGCTCATGGCGTCGGCGAGGGCCGAACCCGTGATGATCATGCCTTTGGTCGCGAACCGCAGCTGGGCCATGGTCCCGACGGCCTCCAGCCCGTGGCCGGCCACGTCCCCGACGACGAAGAGGGCGTTCCCGTCGGGGAGTTCGATGGCGCTGTACCAGTCGCCGCCCACGTTCACTCCGCTGTCGGAGGGCACGTACGCGATGTCGACGCACAGTCCCACCAGCTCGATCGACTGCTCCGGTACGGGCAGCAGCGCTTGCCGCAGGCCCGCCGCGATCGCCCGCTCCGCCCGCAGCATGCCCCTCTGGACCAGTACGGACCGCTCGCTCTCCAACAGCGCGAGTTCGGCGTCGCGCAGCGGGCTGAGGTCCTGGAAGAACCCGTGCACCTTCACGGGTGTGCCGTCGGCGTCCGTCTCCGCCTCCGCGACGATCCTCAGGTGCCGGACGCCGGCCGCGGTGGTGATGCGGAACGGCTGGTCGATGGGGGCCCCTTCGCCCAACAGCTGCTGGACGGCCCCGGCGAGTGCCGGGAGGTCGTCCGGGACGACGTACCGAGGGAGCTCCTCCAGCATCACGGGCCCTTGCCCGGGGGCCCGGCCGAAGATCTCGTAGACCTGCCCGGACCAGTCGATCGTGTCCGTGATCAGATTCCATTCGGCCCAGCCGAGCCCCAGTCGCTCCAAGGTGGTCACGCGACGGTTCTCGCGTTCGTCGCTGTCGTGGCGGATCCACGAGACGATCAGCCGGTTCCCCAGCCGCGCCGCCTGGACGGAGAAGACGGACGTCCCGGGGACGCCGCCGATCACCTCCTGGTACTCGAACGGCGCGCCGTCGTACACGGCCCCGGTGTCCAGGGCGTCGACATAGCCCTGCCACAAGGGGGTTCCCGCCACGGTGGGGTAGGTCTCCAGGATCCGGCGGCCCACGAGCTCCTTCCCCCGGCGGCCGGCCACGTCCACCGAGCCCGGTGCGGCCGCGTCGATCCGGTAGTCCTCGATCTCGCCGGACGACGAGCGCACGGGCGACAGGAGGATCGCCGCCCCGGGGAGGACGTCGAGGATCCCCTGGACGGCGGCCACCTCCTCGTCCACCGGCTCGGCCCCCGCGTGTTCGAAGGAGCGCAGTGCTCCTGCGCACAGCCGCACCGCCTGCTGGAGCAGGGACCTGTCGGCGTCGCCGAAGGGGGCGGGGATCGTCCGGAGGAATCCGACGGCGCCGGTGGTCGGGCCCTTCCCGGGCAGGGGGATCCACGCGCGCGTACGCCAGCGCTCCGGTGAACCGATGAGCTGGTACTCCTCGGCGTCGCGCTCGGGGTCTTCCAGCCAGCGCGGCCGTCCGGAGGTGACCGCCTGGAGGGCGGCGACGCCGGTGAGCGGCGGGATGTCCTGCCACTGCCCGGCCAGTGAGGCGTCGATCCCGGCATGGCCGACGAGCTCCAGCCGCCCGGACCGGTCCACGTAGATCATCACGCCGTCCACCCCGAGGGGACCGCTCAGCGCCTCGTGCAGGACCTCCGCGGCGTCGCCCGGGCTCCGGGCTCCGGCGAGGGCTGCGGCCAGGCCGGACAGGAGCACGCGCGAGCCGGAGGCGGGGCGGCGTCCGGTGCGGTAGCGGGCGGAGCTGAAGACCGACCCCTCCGGTTCCGGGGCCGGGAGGACGTCTTCCGCGGAGGGCGGCGGGGAAAAGGACGCGGACGAAGGGGCGGACGGAGTCGAGGACGGGCGCACCGGGGCGGGCCGTGGACGGATCCCGCCGAGGGTGATCCAGCACTGCTCCATCAGTGACCGGGACCGCAGTCCGGCCTCCCTGACGAGCGCCTCGTACGCCGCGTCGGCCGAGAGCCCGTCGCGGGCCATCAGAACGCCCTTGGCCCGCTCCAGTACCGCCGTGGTGGACGCGAGACCCTCCAGGTCCGCCACCTCGGCCCGGAGCCTGGCCACGACCTTGGCCAGGGCGAGCACCTCGGGCGACGCACCGTCGCCGGTGGCCGCCGGATCCGTCTGCACCCTTCGAGCATGGCACGGTCACGGGTTCCGTGGCCGGAGCGCGGCGTCCGTACGGCCGCGCGGACCGTCGCGCGACCGCGCGCTCCGCTCCCGTGCTCAGCGTCGGGCGGTGTGGCGGATCCGCGCCCACAGGGGCAGTACGAACCAGCACACCAGGTACCAGGTGAGCACGCCGACCGTGAGCCACAGGGCGAGGGCGTCGTCGGTCGCCACCCGCAGCACCAGGAGGAGGGCGGCCGTGCAGGTGGCGACGAGCAGGACGAGACCCGCGAACGTCAGCCGCGCGGCCCAGGCGACCGCCTCCGGCTTGATGCGGCGGCCCGCGACGATGCGGTGGAAGGCGACCGGCCCGATCAGCGCACCCGTGGCCGTCGCCCCCAGCACCACCGTCACGATGTAGATCGTCTTCTCGGTCTGCGCCAGCCCGGCGAAGACGGGGGTGAAGGCCACGGTGAGGAGGAATCCGAAGAGGATCTGGACTCCCGTCTGGGCGACGCGGACCTCCTGGATGAGTTCCTGCCACTGCCGGTCCGCCCGTTCCTCCACGGTTTCGTCACGGCCGTCGTCGGCGTCGGTCGACATCAGGTGCCTCCCCGAAGTCCCACATCATCCGGCGCCTACCCCGCGACCCGCGCCCCATGCGCCGGAAGCGGACGGCCGGCGACGGGGTGCAGGGCGGCGTACTCCAGCGGCGCCGACGGGTCGACGGACAGGTCCAGTGGGGCCGGCGCGGAGCCTGCCCGTACCAGCAGGTCGCCGACGGCCGCGATCATCGCCCCGTTGTCCGTGCACAGCGTCATCGACGGCACCCGGAGTTCGACCCCGGCGGCGGCGCAGCGCTCCTCGGCCAGCGCCCGCACGCGCGAGTTGGCCGCGACCCCGCCGACCACGACCAGCGTCCGTACGCCGTGCTCCCGGCAGGCGGCCAGCGCCTTGCGGGTCAGCACGTCCGCGACGGCCTCCTGCAGCGAGGCCGCCCCGTCGGCCAGCGGGATCTCCTCGCCGGTCTGCCGGTGGCGTTCCGCCCACCGCGCGGCGGCGGTCTTCAGCCCGGAGAAGGAGAAGGCGTACGGGGCGTCGCGCGGGCCCGTCAGAGGGCGCGGGAAGGCCACCGCGCGGGGGTCGCCCCCGCGTGCGGTCCGGTCGATCGCGGGTCCCCCCGGATAGGGCAGCCCGAACACCCGGGCCACCTTGTCGAAGCACTCCCCCGCCGCGTCGTCGACGGTGTCGCCGAGGTGCAGGATCGGGTCGCGCACCAGGTCCCGCACCAGCAGGAGCGAGGTGTGTCCGCCGGACACGATCAGCACCACGCAGGGATCGGGCAGCGGTCCGTGCTCCAGGGTGTCGGCCGCGACGTGCCCGGCGAGGTGGTGGACCCCGTACAGCGGCACCCCGGCCGCGTACGCGAGCGTCTTCGCCCCGGCCAGCCCCACCTGGAGCGCGCCCGAGAGACCCGGACCGGTCGTGACGGCGACGGCGTCGATGTCGCGGAGCCGCAGTCCTGCCCGATCGAGCGCCTCCCGGACCACGGGGTCGAACGCCTGCAGGTGCGCACGGGCCGCGATCTCCGGCACGACCCCGCCGAAGCGGGCGTGCTCGTCCATGCTCGACGCCACGACGTGGGCGAGCAGTCGCCCGCCGGAGACGATCCCGGCCCCGGTCTCGTCGCACGACGACTCGATGCCCAGTACCACCGGAGCGCCCACGCCAGCCTCTTTCGCACATCAATGTTGTTGCAAGTGATGTGCAACAAGGTACCCGGTCACGAGGTGCCGGGGCTCAGCCGAGGGCGCGGTCGAGGTTGAAGGCCGCGCTGATCAGGGCGAGGTGGGTGAACGCCTGCGGGAAGTTGCCGAGTTGTTCTCCGCTCCGGCCGATCTCCTCGGCGTACAGGCCGAGGTGGTTGCCGTAGGTGAGCATCTTCTCGAAGGCCAGCCGGGCTTCCTCCAGGCGTCCGGCGCGGGTCAGTGCCTCGACGTACCAGAACGAGCAGATCGAGAACGTGCCCTCGGAACCCCGCAGGCCGTCCGGGCTGGCCTCCGGGTCGTAGCGGTAGACCAGCGAGTCGGAGACCAGATCCGCTGTCAGCGCGTCCAGGGTCGAGAGCCACTTGGGGTCGGTGGGCGCGACGAACTTGGCCATCGGCATCATCAGTACGGAGGCGTCGAGCACGTCGTCGCCGAGGCCCTGGGTGAACGCCCCGCGCTCGGCCGACCAGCCCCGGCTCATGATCTGCCGGTAGATCGCGTCCCGGCTCCGCTGCCAGCGGGCGAGGTCCGCCGGCAGGCCGCGCCGGTTGGCCATCCGGACGGCCCGTTCGATCGCGACCCAGCACATCAGCCGCGAGTAGACGAAGTTCCTGCGGCCGCCCCGGGTCTCCCAGACTCCCTCGTCGGGCTGGTCCCAGTGGTCGCAGAGCCAGTCGACCACGGCGCCGACCTCGTCCCAGTGGTCGCTGCTGATGGGTTTGCCCCACTTGTCGTACAGGTAGACGGAGTCGATCATCGCCCCGTAGATGTCCAGTTGGAGCTGACCGGTGGCGGCGTTGCCCACCCGCACCGGGGTGGATCCCAGGTGGCCTTCGAGGTGGGTGAGCTCGGATTCGGGCAGATCGGTGCGGCCGTCGATGCCGTACATGATCTGCAGCGGACCGGTCGGGCCGCCACCCGGTTCGATGCACCGCTCGGAGAGGAAGCCCATGAACGCCTCGGCCTCCGAGGTGAAGCCCAGGCGGAGCATCGCGTAGACGCAGAAGGCGGCGTCGCGGACCCACACGTACCGGTAGTCCCAGTTGCGCTCGCCGCCGACCCACTCGGGCAGGCTCGTCGTCGGCGCGGCGACGATCGCACCCGTCGGCACGTAGGTGAGCAGCTTGAGCGTCAGCGCGGACCGGTTGACCATTTCCCGCCAGCGGCCGCGATAGCGCGAGCGGCTCAGCCAGTGGCTCCAGAACCGGACCGTCGCCTCGAACTGCTCCTGCGCCTCGGCGCGCGGGCAGCCCCGCGGGAGGACGCCGTCGCCGACCTTGTCGAGGGCGAAGACCACGGACTCGCCTTCGAGGAGCTTGAAGTGCGACCACACGTCCGTGCCGTCGGTTTCGAGTTGGGCGGTGGAGGTCAGCGCCAGTGAGATCGACGGGGACTCGAAGACGGCCTCGTGCGCCTGCGCGCGCACGGTGTGCTCCTCGGCGCCGTAGCCGAAGCGGGGGGCGATCCGCGCCCTGAAGGGAAGGGTGCCCCGTACGCATATCACCCGCCGGATCAGCCGGTGCCTGACCGCCTCGCGCGATTCGTCCACGACCGGCATGAAGTCCTGGATCTCGGCCACGCCGTCGGCGGCGTAGAACCGCGTGATCAGCACGTTGGTGTCGGGGAAGTAGAACTGCCGCGTCCGCGCGGGCACGTCGGCGGCCAGCTCCCACGACCCGCCCCGGTCGGCGTCCAGGATGGAGGCGAACACGCTCGGCGCGTCGAAGCGCGGGCAGCAGTACCAGTCGATCGTGCCGTTGGTCCCGACGAGGGCGGCGGTGCGGAGATCACCGATCAGGCCGTGCTCGGAGATCGGCAGATAGCGCGTGCCGTCCGCTCCGCCGGATCCGTTCCCGAACTCCATGCCGGCCTCCCTACCGTCTCGCTGCGGGCAGGTGCGGGGATCGAGAAGACCTCGTCCTTCATGTTAGGTCGCCCCGTCCGTTCCCGGAGGGCGATCTTGTCCGGGTGAGCAGACAATGAGCGGCAAGGACCTTCTCGTGGCGATGCGAGTGGGGCGGTTCTGCGGTCTGGAGGTCGTGGGACATGGGATCGGTACCGCCATGACGGTCGAGGAGCAGACCCATCGGGCCGACGTGCGCTCTCCCTCCGAGGGCTCGATCGACCTGCCCGGGCCGGCGCAGCGGGCCGGCCCCGCGGCGCCACCGAGCGGCGCCCCGCCCGGCACGCACGAGGAATCGGTGACCGTCCGGGACATGGTGGCGCGGCTGCGCGCCGCCTACCCGTCAGTGGACGCGGCGACCGTCGAGGCGACGGTCAGGGCCGAGTACGAATCGTTCCGCGAGGCCAGGATCAGGGCCTTCATCCCGATCCTGGTCGAACGGCGCTCCCGAAGGGCGCTCGGCGCCGCCTCGGAGCAGACAAGGACTGATCGGTGATGTCCGACGAGAGAGCCGAACGCATAGCGGATTTCATCCGGCCGCTGCGCGTGGCCCCGGGCTCGAAGGTGCGCCTTTCCCGGGACTTCGATCCGCGTTACAAGGCCGGCCTGAAGAAGCGGGAGGGGATCGAGCTGCTGCGGACCGGCGTGTCCTTGCTGGCCGAGTACCAGGAGCGGTTGGCCGCCCAGGACACGTACGGGGTGGTCCTCTGTCTCCAGGCGCTGGACGCGGGGGGCAAGGACGGGACGATCCGCCACGTGATGAGCGGCGTCAATCCCCAGGGCGTACGGGTCAGCAGCTTCAAGGTGCCCTCCGCGGAGGAACTCGACCACGACTACCTGTGGCGTTACGCGCAGCGGCTGCCCTCGCGGGGCGAGATCGCCATCTTCAACCGCTCGCACTACGAGGAGGTCCTGGTCGTGCGGGTCCACCCCGAGGTCCTCGTGCGGCAGCACCTGCCGGAGGACTCGTGCGGGCCGGACCTGTGGGAGCGGCGTTTCCGGGAGATCAACCGCTGGGAGCACTACCTCACCGACAACGGGTTCAAGGTGGTGAAGATCTTCCTGAACCTGTCCAAGGAGGAGCAGCGCATGCGCTTCCTGAAGCGCATCGACCTGCCGGAGAAGAACTGGAAGTTCTCCGCGGCCGACGTCCGCGAGCGGCGCCGCTGGGACGACTACCAGGAGGCGTTCTCCGCGATGCTGTCGGCCACGAGTACGAAGTGGGCGCCGTGGTACGTCGTCCCGGCGGACCGGAAGTGGTTCGCGCGGATCTGCGCGGCGGCGGTCCTCGCGCACACCCTCATGGACATCGATCCCCAATTCCCCGACGTGGGCGAAGAGGCGCGCAAGGACCTGCTCGTGACCAGGCGGGCGCTGGAGAAGGAGGCACCCGCCGGGGCCGAGGCCGACCCGTACGCGGCCGCGCACCCGAAGAAGAAGGGCGGGAAGAAGGGGAAGAAGCGCGGGAAGCACGGGTGAACCTTTCCGGTCACGGCACCAGCAGCCGGGACAGGACCTGTCGTACCGGCCCGGACCCGTCCGCGGCCACGGATCGGAGGCAGCACGATGACCGTGCGGTCGGTTTCCCCGGGCGAGCAGCCGCGGGCTGTGGAAGACGCCTGGTACACGCGTGATCCCGAAGAGGTCGCAGCGGCCTTCGGCGTCGATCCGGCGGTCGGTCTGTCGGCGGCCCGGGCCGCCGAACTCCTGGCCGCGCACGGGCCGAACGCGCTTCCGGCGGAGGAGCGGACGCCGACCTGGCAGCGGTTCCTCGGGCAGTACCGCAGTTACATGCAGCTGGTCCTGCTGGCCGCGGCGGCCGTCTCGCTGATCATCCAGGAGTGGACCACGGCGATCCTGCTGATCGTCCTGACCCTGCTGAACGCGGTGATCGGCCTGCGCCAGGAGGGCAAGGCGGAGAGCGCGATGAACGCGCTCCAGTCGATGATGAAGGCCTCGGCTCGGGTGCGCAGGGACGGCAGGGAGGCGGAGATCCCCGCCGAACAGCTGGTCGTCGGCGACATCGTGCTCATCACCGCCGGGGACCAGGTGGCGGCGGACGGACGCATCATCGAGGCCAGTGCCCTGCAGATCGACGAGTCGGCGTTGACCGGTGAGAGCGTTCCGGCCGCGAAGGACACCGCCGCGCTGCCGGGCGCCCTGCCGTCGCCCGGCGACCGGACCTGCATGGCGTTCATGAACACCCCGGTCACCCACGGCAGCGGGGTCCTGGTCGTCACCGCGACCGGTGCCGCGACCGAGGTCGGCAAGATCTCCGGGATGCTGTCGGCCACGAAGAAGGAGGTGCCGCCGCTCACCAAGGAGCTCGACACCCTGACGCTGTGGATCACGGGGGCGGCGGGCCTGACCATGATCGTGATGTTCGCCCTGGGGCGGCAGCGCGACCAGGCCTGGGACGTCCTGTTCGTCAGCGCGGTCTCCCTGGCCATCGCCGCCATCCCCGAGGCCCTGCCGACCGTGACCCAGGCGATCCTGTCCGTCGGCAGCCTCAACCTGGCTGAACGGAACGCCATCGTCAAGGAACTGCCCTCGGTCGAGACCCTCGCCTTCACATCGGCGATCAACTCGGACAAGACCGGCACGCTGACGATGAACGAGGTCACCGTCGTCGAAGTGCTCAGTCCCACCGACCGGTACACCGTCTCGGGCACGGGCTACGGGCTGGACGGCAAGGTCCACCACGCCGCGGGATCCTCGGCGGGCGTCGAGGACGCGATCCTGCCCTACGTGGTGGCCGGCGACGCGAAGCTGGTGGACGGCAAGGTGGTGGGCGATCCCACCGAGGGCGCGCTGCTGGTGCTCGCGCACAAGGCCGGGCTGGACATCGACGGCACGCGCGAGGCGTTCCCCCGGCTCGCCACGCTGCCGTTCGACCCGACGTACAAGCTGATGGCCACCTTCCATTCCGCGGTCGACGCCTCCGGCCGCCCGGTCGTGCGCTGCTTCGTCAAGGGCGCGGCCCCGGCGGTGACGGCGCGGGCCGCCACCGCGCTCGCGGCCGGCGAGACCATCCCGTGGGACGCGGAACTGGCCGAGCGCGCCGACGCCCAGATCCTGCGGATGGGCGGGGAGGGGCTCCGGGTGATGGCCGCGGCCACCCGTGAACTGGACGCGGAGGATTTCGATCCGGACGGCGACCTGCTCGCCTTCGTCACCGGGCTGCGGATGAGCAGCCTCGTCGGCATGGTCGACCCGCCCCGCGAGGAGGCGAAGGCCGCCGTGGCCGGCGCCCAGGAGGGCCACATCCGGGTCCGCATGGTGACCGGCGACGACGTCGTCACCGGTGCCGCGATCGCGCGGCAGCTCGGCATCCCCGGCGAGGCGGTCCTCGGTGCCGACTTCGCCGCGATGAGCGAGGAGGAGCAGCTCGCCCGCATCGACGACATCGGCGTGGTGGGGCGCGTCGCGCCGGAGCACAAGGTGCTGCTCGCCAACACGCTCAAGAAGAAGGGCGACGTGGTGGCGATGACCGGGGACGGCGTCAACGACGCGCCCGCCATCAAGGCCGCCGACATCGGGATCGCCATGGGCAGCGGCACGGACGTGGCGAAGAACGCCGGCCGCATGATCCTGTCCGACGACAACTTCGCCACCATCGTCTACGCCGTGGAGCAGGGTCGGCGGATCTACGACAACCTCACCAAGTACATCCGGTTCGTCCTGCTCCTGCTGGTCACCTTCGTGTTGACCTTCCTCGGCGCCACCGTCTTCAACATCGCGGCCGGTGAGCCCTTCACCCCGCCGCAGGTGCTGTGGATCCACTTCGTGGTCAACGCCTCCTTCGGCTTCGCACTCGGCTTCGACCGGGAGAGCCCCGGGCTCATGCGGCGCAGGCCGCGTCCGCGCGGGGAATCGGTGCTCACCCGGCCCGTGCTGGTCACGGTCGGGCTGGGCGGGCTGGCGATCACCGTCATCCTGCTCGGGCTGATCAAGCTCGGTGAGGCCCACTACGACAGCACGGCCACGGGCCAGTCGATCGCGTTCACGGCGTTCGCCCTCTGCCTGATCGTGGCGGCCTTCGAGTGCCGCAGCGAGACGGATTCCGTGCTGACGACCACCACGTTCGACAGCAAGCAGATGAACTGGGTGGCACTGGCCCAGTTCGTCCTCGCGGTGCTGGTGACCCAGATGGACGGCTTCCGCCGCCTCCTCGGGACGACCGAGATCGACGCGCGGCAGTTCGGCTGGGCGTTGCTGTCCGCCGTCGTGCTCCTCCTCCTGTGGGAGCTGGGCAAGCTCGTGGCCCGTCGGTCGCGACGCGCCTGATGGGGGAAGGAGGGCCGGTGACCACCCGGCACGAGGGCCGCGGGACGCGGCTCATGCGCCTGCGGGCCGTTCCCGGGGTCCGCGCGGCGTCGTCCTACCGGCGGGAGTGGCTGGTCAAGGACCTGGTGGCGGGCGTCGTCCTGACCACTCTGCTGGTGCCGCAGGGCATGGCGTACGCCGAGTTGGCGGGCCTGCCGGCCATCACCGGCCTGTACACGACGATCCTCTGCCTGCTCGCCTACGCCGTGTTCGGGCCCTCCCGGATCCTGGTGCTGGGCCCCGACTCCTCACTGGGGCCGATGATCGCCGCCACCGTGCTGCCGCTGGTGGCGGCCGGCGGGGACCCCGGGCGGGCCGTCGCACTGGGGTCCATGCTCGCGATCATGGTGGCGGCCATCATGATCCTGGCCTCGGTCGCGAAGCTCGGCTTCATCGCCGACCTGATCTCCAAACCGACCATGATCGGTTACATGAACGGTCTGGCGCTGACCATCCTCATCGGTCAACTGCCCAAGCTGCTCGGCTTCAAGGTCGATGCGGACAGCCTGATCGGCGAGGCCGTCGGATTCGTGGAGGGGCTCGCCGCGGGGGAGGCGGTGCCGGCCGCCGCGGCCGTCGGCTGCGCCGGCATCGCCCTGATCCTGCTCCTGCAGCGCTTCCTGCCGAAGGTCCCCGCGGTGCTCGTGATGGTGGTGCTGGCGATCGGCGTGACCACGGCCCTCGACCTGGGCGAGCACGGCGTCGGACTGGTCGGGGTACTGCCGGAGGGATTCCCGCCGTTCACCGTCCCCGACATACGGCTCGCCGACCTCGCGCCGCTGCTCGGCGGCGCCCTGGGCATCGCCCTGGTGTCGCTGGCCGACACGATCTCCAACGCGTCGGCCTTCGCGGCCCGCACGGGGCAGGAGATCCGCGGCAACCAGGAGATGGCGGGCGTCGGTGCGGCCAACCTGGCGGCCGGTCTCTTCCAGGGCTTCCCGGTCAGCACGAGCGGTTCCCGTACGGCGGTGGCGGAGCGCGCGGGAGCCAAGAGCCAGCTCACCGGGGTCGTCGGCGCGCTGCTCATCATCCTCATGCTCGTGCTGGCGCCGGGCCTGTTCCGCAACCTCCCCCAGCCCGCCCTCGCCGCCGTGGTCATCACCGCCTCGCTGTCCCTGGCGGACGTCCCGGGGACGGTCCGGCTGTGGCGGCAGCGCCGGGCGGACTTCCTGCTGTGCGTCGCGGCCTTCGTCGGCGTCGCCCTGCTCGGCGTGCTGCCCGGGATCGCCGTGGCGGTGGGCCTGTCCGTCCTCGACGTCTTCCGGCGCGTCTGGTGGCCGTACAACACCGTGCTGGGGCGCGTGCAGGGCCTGGAGGGCTACCACGACCTCCGCTCCTACCCGCAGGCCGGCCGGCTGCCGGGCCTGGTGATCTACCGGTTCGACGCACCGCTCGTCTTCGCCAACGCCAAGACCTTCCGCGACGAGGTCAGACGACTGGCCGCCGCGGACCCCCGGCCGAGCTGGATCGTGATCGCGGCGGAGCCCATGACCGACGTGGACACCACCGCCGCCGACGTGTTGGAGGAGCTCGACGAAGCACTCAACGCGGACGGCGTGCACCTCGTGTTCGCCGAGTTGAAGGACCCCGTGCGTCGCAAGATCGAACGGTACGAACTCACCCGCACCATCAACCCCGATCACTTCTTCCCCACCGTGGAGGCCGCCGTCGCGGCCTTCCGCCGGCGCACCCGAGCCGAATGGGGCGACCCGCCCGAACCGCCCGCCGACGAGCGGTGAGGGCCCTGTGACCGCCGGTCAGGCGGCCGCCTCGTGCCCCTTCGCGGCGCGTCCCATCGTCAGCGCCAGACGCCGCACCCGGCGCCAGTTCATCGGCGGCGTGGCACGCGGCACGCCGGGCCGGTTCCGGGGCACCCACACGCGCAGGGCGCGGGGCTCCACACGACAGCGCACCGGAGTGGGCAGTGACAGGGCCTCGCCGTCGACACCGACCGGGATGACGGCGGCGTCGGCGTCCACGACGACCTCGCGGGCGGTGGCCTCGGTCAGCCCGCGGCCCTGCCCGTTCTGCAGCAGGAGTTCCGTCGCCTCGGCGGCGCCGCCGACATGGACGCACAGCACCCCCAGCGTGCCGGAGTCCAGTCTCTCCCGGCGCCCCAGGCCCGCCGAGTCGCCCCGCTGGTAGGGGTTGTTGCTCACCAGGACGGCCTGGGGGCCCTCCATGGCCAGTGACCCGGCGCGGACGCCGAGCCGGGCGCCGGTGTTGTGGGCGAGCAGGTCCGGCAGCATCTCCAGGATCGTGCGGGCCTTGTCGTCGCGGTAGGCGGGACTCTGGACGACTTCCGCGTACACGCCGAACGAGGCGTTGTTGATGAAGACGCGCCCCGGGCTCCCGTCCCCCTGCCCTCCCGCGTGGAGGTAGCCGATGTCGATGCGCTGCTCGACCCCGTCGGTCAGCGCGTCCAGACAGGTGGACGGGTCCTGCCGGTCCAGCCCCAGGTCCATGGCGAAGTGGTTGCGGGTGCCGGCGCTGATCACCATGAAGGGGAGGTCGTGTTCGGCGGCGACTCCGGCGACCAGGGCCTGCGTACCGTCGCCGCCCGCGACGCCGAGCAGGTCGGCCCCGCGCCGGACGGCGCGCCGTGCGAGCTCTTCCACGTCCTCGTGGCTGTCGGGATCCAGGACGTGGACTTCGGCGCCCAGGGCCCTGGCCCGCTCCGCCAGCGCGAACTTCTCGACCTTTCCGCCGCCCGACCGCGGGTTCATGATCAGGAACGGGTGTCCGGCCCGGCCCGCGGGGCGTTCGGGCATGCCCGTCGGGCGGTCCTCCACCAGCGCGGACCGGCCCGCGTACACGGCCAGCATCCACAGCGCGAGGGAGACCAGTACGACCCACAACAGCCCGGCCGCCGCGTACAGGATCAGGAGGGTGACCGGCGCGGCCACCATGAGCAGCACGGCCGCCGCCCTGATCCAGCCGGTGTGGGTGACCATCCACCAGGCGCCCGCCACCGTGAGGAGGAGCCCGGCCCACCCCACGCCCATGAGCAGGAGGCTCCGCAGCCCGCCGAAGAGCACCAGGACCACGATCGCCGCCGCGCCCGCCACCAGGGCCAGACGCGCGGCCCACCGCGTACTCATGGGGCAACCTCCCACCGCTTCGGCGCCGGCGTTCACTTCAGGGTACGAGCGGCTCCTGTGCGCGGCACGTCCTTCGTGGACGCCGGTTCGGGCCGAATGGCAGGACCGGCCGGGGCTTGGGACCATCTCTTTGGAGGTCAGCCTCCCTGGAGGTCAGCCATGACCAATGACCCGCCGCAATCCCCGTCGTCCCCCTCATCTCCTGCGGACGGCCCTCCGTCCGCGGCGGACGGCCCCTCGCCGCGCGAGGACGACGGGCGGGCGGCGGCCGGGCGCGGTGAGCCTTCCCCCTCCCCCGGTTCCGGCAAGCGCGGGTGGTCGCCCCGGCTTTCGCTGCCCGGTTGCTGGGGCGCGCTCGTGCTGGCGTGTCTGTCCTTCACCCCGTCGCTGCTGCCCCGCGGCGGGGTGCTCCAAGGGCTGATCTGCGGAATCAGCGCCGCCATCGGGGCCGGGCTCGGTGTGCTCGCGGCCTATGTGTGGCGCGCTTTCGCCGACCGGGACCCGCGGCCCGCCTCGCGCGGGTCGTGGCGCGTGCTGCTGATCAGCGCGATCGTTCTGTTCGGCCTCTCCTTCGGGTTCGGGCAGTACTGGCAGCACCAGATCCGCGGGCTGATGGGGGTCACCGACTACAACGTCCTCACCGCCGTCGCCTGCCCGTTCATCGCCGCTCTCGTCCTCTGGCTGCTGCTGGTGGCCGGGCGGGGGTTGCGGCGCCTGTACCACTGGGCCGCCGGGCTGCTCGGGCGCTGGATCGGCCCGCGGGCGGCGCGGGTGGTCGGCTGGGTCGTGGTGGTGGGTCTGGCGTGGTCCGTGGTCAGCGGGGTGCTGCTCGGCGGCTTCGTGAACGCGGCCAACGAGGCGTTCTCCGTGCGCGACACGGAGACGCCGGAGGGAGTGCACCAGCCGACGACCGTCCTGCGCTCGGGCGGGCCCGGCTCCCTGATTCCGTGGGACTCGCTGGGCCGGCAGGGCCGGGCCTTCACCGGCAGCGGACCGACGGCCGCGCAGATCGGCGCGTTCACGCACCGCCCGGCTCAGGAGCCCGTCCGGGCCTACGCCGGGCTGGAGACCGCCGACAGCACCGAGGCCCGGGCGGAGCGGGCCGTCGCGGACCTCGAACGGGCGGGCGGCTTCGCGCGCGAGAACCTGCTCGTGATGACGACCACCGGGAGCGGTTGGGTCGATCCCGCCGCCGTGGACTCGTTCGAGTACCTCGGCGACGGCGACTCCGCCACGGTGGCGATGCAGTACTCGTACCTGCCGTCATGGCTGTCCTACCTCGTCGACCAGTCCAAGGCGCGCGCGGCGGGCCGGGACCTCTTCGACGCGGTGTACGACGTCTGGTCCAAGCTGCCCCACGACCGGCGGCCACGGCTGTTCGTGGCCGGTGAGAGCCTGGGGTCGTTCGGCGGCGAGACCGCCTTCAGCGGGGAGGCCGACCTGCGCAACCGCACCGCCGGCACCCTGTTCGCCGGTCCGCCCAACTTCAACACCCTGTTCCGCGAGTTCAGCGACGACCGCGAGGCGGGGAGTCCCGAGATCGAGCCGGTCTACAAGGACGGGCGGACCGTACGGTTCACCGACGACCCCACCACCGGGATCCCGCCGGCGGACCGGCCGTGGGACGGCACGCGCGTGCTGTACCTGATGCACCCGTCCGACCCGATCGTCTGGTGGAGCCCGAGCCTGGCCCTTTCCGAACCCGACTGGATCCACGAGAAGCCCGGCACGGACGTGCTCGGCTCCATGGTCTGGATGCCCTTCGTGACCTTCTGGCAGGTCACCGCCGACCTGCCGTTCTCCACCGGCGTACCGGACGGCCACGGCCACACCTACAAGGCCGCGTACGTCGACGGCTGGAACGCGGTCATGCGGCCCAGCGGGTTCACGGCGCAGGACCTGGACCGGCTGAGGGAGATCATCCAGCCGCAGGGCTGACCCGGACCGCCCCTCCGGCGCTTCGCCGCCGGGTGGTCAGCGCAGCAGGTACCCGGCGACGTAGCCGAACGCGTTGACCGCCCAGTGCAGCCCCATGGGAGCCAGCAGGCTGTCGCTGCGCCGGCGGAGTTCGCAGAAGAGGACCCCGGCCGCCGCCGTGAACAGCACGGCCCCCGCGACCGCCAGGCCGGCCCCGGCCGCAGAGTCGCCGAAGACCGGGGTCAGGGCCGGTTTCGCCGTCGCCAGGTGCAGGGACGGCAGGACGTGCCAGAGGCCGAACAGCAGGCTCGACACGGCGGTCGCCCAGACCGCGCCGCGGGCCCGGTCCACCAGGCCGTAGAGCACGCCGCGGAAGGCCACCTCCTCCACCAGGACCGTGCCGACGGGGACCGTGACGAGCACGCGCAGCAGCAGCCCGCCCGCGCTCATCCCTTCGTACCGCCGGTCCTCGAACAGCACCCTGGTGGGCGGCAGCAGGGCCCCGGCCAGGTAGACGACGGCGACGAGAGCTGCCAGGGCCAGCCCCCAACGGGCCCCGCGGGCCAGTGTGCCGGGGGCCAGGCCCGCGTCCGCGCGGGTACCGCCGGCCCAGCGGAGCACCCCGAGCAGCAGGGCGCTGACCACCACGGCCGCCACCAGGCCGACCGGGCCGCTCCAGCGGTGCAGGAGGAGGTTGGCGGCGACGAGAACGGCCACCGTGAGCCCGACGGCCGGCCAGGTGCCGATCCGTCTCGGGAACCGGCTCTGCGGCATCCGGTCTTGTCCTTCGGTCGATGACGGGCGGAGGGTCGGACGCGGAGGGCAACCGCGGCCCACCGTGGGCGCGTCCGGCCGGAACCGCTCCGACAGGACGGCCCGGGAGCCCTGTCGGAGCGGTCTCCGTCAGCGGCGTCGTGCGCAGGTCCAGGCACCCATGCCCTGGATCTTGGCGAGTCTCCTCGCGGTCGCGATCTGCTCGGCCTTCGTGGCGAGGTCGGCGCGGGGTGCGTACTTGCGGCCTCCTGCCGCGTTCCAGCTCGACTGGGTGAACTGCAGTCCGCCGTAGTGGCCGTTGCCGGTGTTCGCCCGCCAGTTCCCGCTCGATTCACAGCGGGCGATGGCGTCCCAGTCGGTGTCGGGTTTGGAGTGGACGGCTGCGGCGTGGGCACCGGAGGCATCCAACAAGGTCACGGTCAACAACACGACAGAGGCCAGCAGTTGGCCGATCACGCTCCGACTTCTCCAGTCCTTCCCGTGGCGCGACATCAGTCCTCCTTCGCTGTTGGGGCGGGCCTGCCACGACAGCGGGCGGGCCCGCGTTCGGCCCCCGTTCGGACCGAGGCCACAGCACAGCACGGACCGACGCGCTTCCAGCGGCACTTGCCGTCGGCGAACGGATGACGCCACCCGAACGGACGCTCCAAAGCCCCTCTGGAGCCGTCCGTACCCGGCCACCGGCGCGGTACGGCCGGGATGTCGCGCCGGTCGGACGCCGAACGACCGCCCGCGGGGCGGCCGCGCGCCCCGAATCCCGCATGCGCGACGCGTTGCCGACCGGGCCGGGGCGCGCCCCCGACCGCGCCGGCGAGAGCCTCCGCCCGCGCACGCCTGGCCGAATTGACGGTACGTCAATCATGCGTCAGGACAGTCGAGTTGGTCGATCCGCCCGGTCCGTCGCCCGAAGGGGCCCCGGGGAGCCCCCAGGGCCCGTCGTGCCTCCGGCCGGAGCCGCTCGCCTTCCTCCGGCGTGCCCGCATCGTTCGTGCGTCGTAAGCTGGTCCCATGTCCGATACGGCACACGGCCTCACCACCGGGGCGGTGGCCCGGCACCTCGGGGTGTCACCGACCACGCTGCGCTCGTGGGACCAGCGGTACGGCATCGGTCCCGCGGCCCGGGAGGACGGTCGGCACCGGCGTTGGACGGCCGGGGACGTGGCCGTGCTGGACGAGATGTGCCGACTCACCGCCTCCGGCGTGCCCCCCGCCGAAGCGGCGCGGGTCGCCCGGGCCGGCCGCGGGCGCCCGATCCCCGTACCGGCCGCCGCCCGCCCCCCGCAGCGGGAACCGGACGGCGGGCTGCCGACCGGTGACGTGCGCCGGGGGCTCGCCCGCGCCGCCGTCCGGCTCGACGGCCCCACCCTCGACTCCCTGCTCCGTGACGCCGTGGCGAGCCACGGCCTCGTCACGGCCTGGGAGGACGTGATGGTCCCGACCCTGCACGCGGTGGGCCGCAAGTGGGAGTCCTCCGGGGACCAGTACGTCGAGGTGGAACACCTGCTGTCCTGGCACGTGTCGACGGCGCTCCGGCAGATCACGCCCGCCGGACACGGGTCCGTGCCCGACGCTCCCCCGGTGCTCCTCTCGTGCCTACCGGCCGAGCAACACACCCTTCCCCTGGAGGCGTTGGCCTCGGGGCTCGCCGAACGCGGTCTGCCCACCCGGATGTTGGGCGCGGCCGTGCCCGCCGAGGCGCTCGACGCCGCCGTGCGGCGGCTGGGCCCCGCCGCCGTCGTCCTCTGGTCCCAGGCGCGGTCCACCGCGAACCACTCCCTCGCCCGCCATGTCGCCGGGCGCTCCTTCGGGGTCAAGGGGGCGCGGACGCACCCCCGGGTGCTGCTCGCCGGGCCGGGCTGGGCGGGCCGCGCCGTGGAGGCGGGCATGCTGCGCCCCGGGAGCCTGCGCGAGGCGCTCGACGTCCTCGCGCGCGGGTACGCGGAGCCGACGGCCGGCCGTGGCCTCAGCAGTGCGAGGCCTGTGCCCCGCTGATCAGGGTGGTCGGTACGGCCCCGGCCACGAGACTGTGGCGCATCCGGATGAGGCCCCGGCGGGCATGGCTCTTGACCGTGCCCAGGGGCAGTCCCGTGCGGTGGGCGATCTGCGCCTGTGTCAGGTCCCCGAAGTAGGCGAGGGTCAGCACGTCGCGCTGGACGCGCGGCAGGCGGGCGAGTTCCCGGGTGACCACGACCCGGTCGAGGACGTGCTCGGTGCCCTCCCCCGTGCCGTCGGGCGGCGGCAGCGCCGCGCCCGCGGCGGCGACGAGGTCGAGCCGGCGCGTCCGGTCGGTGAGGGCGTCGGCGGTCTTGCGCCGGGTGATGCCGACCAGCCAGGCCGGTACGGGCCCGCGCTCGGGACGGTATCCGGCGCGGCCCCGCCAGGCCGCGAGGAAGACCTGCTGGGTGACGTCCTCGGCCTCCCGCGGGTCGCCCAGGGCCCGGGCCGCGAGCGTGTGCACGAGCCGCCCCCAGCGACGGTGGGCGAGGACCAGGCAGCGTTCGTCACCCGCAACGAGCCCCCGGCCGATCTCCTCGTCCGAAACCGCCTCGGGCACCGCGTCGGTCACCGTCGCGGACGTCGCCTCGTACACCGCGTTCGGCGATTCGGGGTCTGGCGTGGTCATGTGCGCGTCCTCCTGCCGGTGCCGGGTGGTCCCCGCGTCACCAGCCTCCGGCCATCGGAGGAGGCCGCTCAACACGCATCGATCGTGCGTCGTATTCGACGTCCCCCGCTCAGTCCCTGCCGCGGGCGCGCCGGAAGCGGGCGAGGCCGTCGGCGAGGTCCACGATCGGGTCGGGGTAGTCGTACGCGGCCCGGTCCAGGCCCTTCAGCTTCCAGGGTTCGTGGATCGCGGCACCGGGAAGCTCCGCGAGCTCCGGGACCCAGCGGCGCACGTAGGCGCCGTACGGGTCGTAACGCTTGCCCTGGAGAACGGGGTTGAGGACCCGGTGGGGGCGGGTGTCCGTCCCCGTTCCGGCCACCCACTGCCAGTTGAGCTGGTTGTTCGCGACGTCTCCGTCCACGAGGAGGTCGAGGAAGTGCCGGGCGCCCTCCCGCCAGTCGACGTAGAGCGTCTTGCTGAGGAAGGAGGCCGCGAGCAGCCGTCCCCGGTTGTGCATCCAGCCCTCGTGGGCGAGTTGGCGCAGAGCGGCGTCCACCACGGGGTACCCGGTCCGACCGTCGCGCCAGGCCTTCAAGTCCTCCTCGGCGTCCGCGCCCCGCCGCCAGTGGTCGTGCCGGGTCCGGTAGTCCTCGACCGCCGTCGCCGGGCGGGCCGCGAGCACCTGGCGGTGGAAGTCCCGCCAGCACAGCTGCCGTACGAAGGCCTCGGCACCCGCGCCGCCGCGCGACCGCGCCCGGTGCACGGCCTCGGTCGGCGACACCGCGCCGAAGTGGAGGTACGGGGAGAGGCGCGAGGTCGCGTCGCCCGCGAGGTCGTCGTGGCGCTCCTCGTAGGCGTCGGCGTGCCGCGACATCCAGGCCCCGAGCCTGCGGCGGCCCTCGGTCTCCCCGCCGGTGGCCAGTCCTTCGGAGACGTCCGCCACGGAGGCGCTCGTCGGCAGCCGCTCGGAGCGCAGCCCGTGGGGAACCCGTACGGTCCTGGGCGCCGCGAGCGGGGTCCTGAGCGGTTCGGCGGACCAGCGCCTGAAGTACGGGGTGAAGACGGCGAAGTGGTCGGAGCCCTGCGGCGTGACGTCGCCCGGCGGCACCACGGTCGTGACGGCGTCGTGCACGTAGAGGCGGCGTCCCTCGGACTCGAGGGCGTGGCGCAGGCGCGCCTCCCGGGCCCGGGCGAACGCCGAGTGATCGGCGGCCATGTGGACCTCGTCGGCCTCGGACTGCCGTACGACCGCGCACACTTCGGCGACGGTGTCGCCGCCGCGCACGAAGAGCCGGCCGCCGCGCTCGCGCAGTCCGGCGTCGAGGTCGGTCAGGCAGTCGGCGAGGAAGGCGAGCCGGTTGGGCGCCGCGAAGCCGGCCCGGTCCACGGCCGGGTCGCGGACGAACAGCGGCACGGTCTCGCTCGCCGCGTCCACGGCGGCGCGCAGCGGCGGGTGGTCGTGCACGCGGAGGTCGGAGGTGAACAGGACGACGGAGACGGTCATGGCGCCACTCCCGGGGATCGGCCGCCGGGCGGGCCGTTGGGGGGGGCTCGCCCGGCGGGCTGCTGTGCTGGTGCTGGTGTGCTCCACTCCCCTTCCGTGTGCGGGGGCGCCCTGGATGCGGGCACCTCAGCCCGGCACGCCCTGCTCCGTCCGGTCGGCGACGGCCCGCTCCGCCGTGCGCGCGATGTTCCTGGCCATGCCGCCGAAGACCACGGCGTGGAACGGTGCCACGCTCCACCAGTACACCTGGCCCGCGAGTCCGCGCGGGTGGAAGAGCGCGCGCTGGCGGTAGCGGGTGCGGCCCGTGTCGTCCCGTTCGGCGCGCATCTCCAGCCACGCGAGCCCCGGGAGCCTCATCTCGGCGCGCAGCCGCAGCAGCATGCCCCGCTCGATCTCCTCGACCCGCCAGAAGTCGAGGGCGTCGCCGACGCGGAGCCGCTGGGCGTCGCGCCGCCCGCGGCGCAGCCCCGCACCGCCGGCGAGCCGGTCGAACCAGCCCCGTACGGCCCAGGCCAGCGGGAAGGAGTACCAGCCGTTCTCGCCGCCGATCCCCTCGATGACCTGCCACAGGGCGTGCGGGTCGGCGTCGACGGTGCGCTCGCGTTCGTCGGTGTAGAGGCTGCCGCCCGCCCAGTCCGGGTCGGTGGGCAGGGGGTCGCTGGGGGCTCCGGGCAGCAGGGCGGAGGACCAGCGGGTGGTGACCCGGGCCTCCTGGACGCGTTGGAGCGCGAGCGCGAGGGCGTGGTCGAAGGAGGCCGGGGTGTCGGGCCGGTCGGGCACGTACGCGGCGATGTCGTGCTCCGCGCACACCACCTCGTACCGCAGGGACTCGGCGAGCGGCCGGGCGAGGGCGGCGGGCACGGGGGTGACCAGGCCGATCCAGTGGCTGGACAGGCCCGGGGTGAGCATGGGGACGGGCACGATCAGCCGCTTCGGGAGCCCGGCGACGGACGCGTACCGGACCATCATGTCGTGGTAGGTGAGGATGGTCCTGGACCAGGGCCGGTTCGTCGAGCTGGACCCATTCGGCGCCCGCGGCGCGCAGTTCGGCGAGGACCTCGGCGTAGACGGGCAGCAGCCGGTCGAGCAGGGTCAGCGGCAGGAAGCCGGCGTCGACGCCGGGTGCGGGCTTGGCGAGGAGCAGGTACGTCACGGGGCCGACCAGGACCGGGCGGGCGGTGTGGCCGAGGGCGAGCGCCTCCTTCAACTCGCCCACCTGCTTGGCGGGGTCGGCGCTGAACACGGTGTCGGGGCCGAGTTCTGGCACCAGGTAGTGGTAGTTCGTGTCGAACCACTTGGTCATCTCGAGCGGCGCCACGTCCTGCGTGCCGCGCGCCATGGCGAAGTACCCGTCGAGGGCGTCGGCTTCGACGGCGGCGCGGTGGCGGGCGGGGATCGCGCCGACCATGACACTGGTGTCCAGGACGTGGTCGTAGTACGAGAAGTCGCCGGTCGGGACCTCGGTGATGCCCGCCCCGGTCAGCTGCGCCCAGTTGGCCCGGCGCAGGTCGCGGGCGGTCTCCCGGAGGGATTCGGCGCTCGTGCGGCCCTTCCAGTAGCCCTCGACGGCCCTCTTCAGCCGGCGGTCCGGCCCTTGCCGGGGGTAGCCGTGGACGGTGGCCCGTACTGCCGCGGCTGCGGACTTGGTGGTCACGGAACTCTCCTTCGCGAGCGTGTCTCCATGGACCCGGTGGGGCCGAGGGCGCGAAGGGGTGCCGGAACGGGCGGACCTTCGTGGTCGCGCACGTCCGGCTGTTTCCGGGTACGCGACGGGGAGGTCCCGTCCGAGGTGCACGCCGACCCGCCCACGAGGTCACCGGGAGGCCGTGCGCGGTCGATCGCGCACGGGCAACGGGCAGGTCTTCGGACTCGCGGGCACGCCTGCCGGTCTCCCGGCGGGCACCTACTGGCCGTCGCTTCCCAGGACCGGCTCCGGTCCCAGTGCGTATGACGGCGGTCGTTCCCGCTCACCGCTGCGGGGCAGTCCCGGATTCCCACCGGGTTCCCTCTTGCGACGCGTCCCGCCTGGCGGACGGGGGCGAACCAGCTGCGTGGCCCACCTTAGGTCGACTGCACCGGAAGTGGGGACGGGTTGGCGCATGTCGGACCGTGAGCTGCGACACGGCCCCCGACCGTCTCTCGTTCCAAGACGGACGTGTCCACCATTCGGCCATGGTCTTGCCGAGCCGGACGCCTTCGGAGAGTATTCCTATCAATCCGATAGGGAATGTGGGATTCGGCTGGACGGCATCCGGTGCCCGGCCGAGACCGCCCGACGACGCTCCGGAGTAGCCCACATGACCACCGCCGTCCGGTCCGCCGAAGAGCAGCGCCACGTCCTCCTGCGCACCGCTCGCGACGTGGCGGACGACCTCGCCGCGGACGCCGTCGCCCGCGACCGGGCGGGCAGGCCGCCGGTCGACGAGACGGCGCGGCTGCGCGAGGCCGGCCTGCCGGCGGCCCTCACCCCGCCCGGGCCGGACCGCGGGACGGACTGGCACACCGCGTGCGCCGTCATACGGGAGATCTCCGCGGCGGACGGATCGGTCGGCGAGGTGCTCGCCCGCCACTACGCGCACGCCTGGAGCGCGCGCTTCTACTCCGGCCTCCTCCAGGCCGCCGACGTGGAGGCGGCGTCGGTGCGCGGGCAGTGGTTGTGGACCGGCTCGGTGCGCAATCCGACGCCCGACGACGACTCCGCCGGACCGGACCTCGCGCTGCGGCCCCGCGGCTCGGGCTACGTCCTGAACGGCCGCCGGTCCGTGCACACGGCGGCGGCCGTCGCCGACCGGATCGTGCTGGACGCCGTCTGTACCGGCACCGGTGACGTCCTGGTCGTACGGATCCCGCCCGGCGCGCAGGGCGTGACCGTGGAACCCGCCCACGACCGCCTCGGCCAGCGCGTCGCCGGCGCGGGCGACCTCGTCCTCGAAGGGGTCGCCGTCACGCCCGAGCAGGTGCTCGGGCGCAGGCCCCACGACGAGGAGTCGACCGCGCCCTTCACCGCACTCGCCGAGCCGGCGCTCCGACTCGCCCTGTGTCACGTCGGCCTCGGGATCGCCGAGGGCGCCCTCACCGAAGCCCGAGACCTCAGCAGGCGCGGTCGCGCCCACCGACCGCCCGGCGAGGAACCGGACCTGTTGCTGACGTACGGAGAACTCGCCTCCGCCGCCCAGGCGGCCACCGCCATGGTCGACCGCGCGACGGTGGCGATGGCGCGGGCCCTCGACACGGGGGCGCACCTCGACGCGGAGGAGCCGGCGGACGTCGCCGCACTGGTCGCCACGGCCGAGACCGTGTCCTCCAAGGCCGCCCTGCACATCACCGCGCGGGTGCTGGAACTCGCCGACGCCCCCGGCCTGGACCGTTTCTGGCGCAACGCGCGCGTGCTGACGGCCCACCAACCCGTCGCGCACCGCCTGCGCTCCATCGGCGAGCACTACCTCAACGCCCCGCACCGCGTGCCGGCGGCCGTCTTCCGCTGACGCGGAGCGCAGCACGGGCGGGCCCGGCCTCGGCGGACGGGGCCCGATCCGTACGGGATAATGAGCACATGCGGATCTCAGCCAGGGCGGACTACGCGGTACGTGCCGCACTGCAGCTCGCGTCGTCGGAGGACGACGGGCCGGTGAAGGCCGAAGCCATCGCCGACGCCCAGGACATCCCGCACAAGTTCCTCGAAGGCATCCTGAACGACATGCGCCGGGGCGGGCTCGTGCTCAGCCAACGCGGCGGCAACGGCGGATACCGGCTGGCCAAGCCCGCCTGGTCCATCACCATCGCGGACGTCATCCGCATCGTGGACGGCCCGCTCGTCTCGGTGCGCGGAGTCCGCCCGCCGGACCTCACGTACACCGGGCCGGCCACGTCGCTGCTGCCCCTCTGGATCGCCCTTCGCGCCAATGTGCGCGAGATCCTCGACGGCGTGACGCTCGCCGACGTCGCCGCGGCCGAGCTGCCCGCCGACGTGTCCGCGCTGACGACCACTCCCGAGGCCTGGACCAATCCCTGAGCCGTCGACCACCTCTCCGACCTGCTCTTTCTCACTGACCGAGATGAGTCCGTCCACCATTCGGACGCCCTCTTGGGGCGAGTCTCGACGTCTGCCAAGATGCCTACCAGCCCGGTAGGAAAACTAGGAATGAGGTGAGGTGGCCGTGCGAGCAATGCATGAATCAGCCATTCTTCTGCCCGTCCTCACCACCCGCCGGCACATCGACCTGGTGCGCACGTCCAGCGCCATCTGTCAGCCCGCCTGACCCGGGCCCCGGTTCCGCGCGCCGATCCTCGTTGCGCACCCCGGCCCGACCACCCCGCTCCGCCGGCCTGGCGGCCCCTCCGCCGGCCCCGCACGCTCCGTGTCACTTCCGAGCGCGGCGTGCGACGTACGCGGCCCGGCACACCCCGGCCCCGCGGCATCCACGACACCCTGCCCCTGCTCCGCCTGCGACGACGGTCCCTCGACCGGCCGCCGTCAGGTGTGGGTGCCGTGCGTACCGAAGGCCCCGGCCGCGTGCCCCCGCAGCTTCCCCGACACCCCATCCCGTGAAAGGACACCTCCGTGTCTGCCGCAAGACCGCTCACCACGCTCCGCGCCATCGCCGTCACCGCCGCCCTTCCCCTCCTGCTCACCGCTTGCGGCTACGGTTCCGAGGCGAAGAAGGACGAGGACAAGCCGGCCGCCGCGGCCTCGGCCGACGGCAAGAAGCTCTCGGCTTCGGAGGTCCGGGTCGGGTACTTCCCGAACCTGACGCACGCGACCGCGCTGGTCGGTCTGCAGGAGGGCCTGATCCAGAAGGAGCTGGGCGGCACCACGATCAAGCCGCAGTCCTTCAACGCGGGCCCCTCCGAGATCGAGGCGCTCAACGGCGGCTCCCTCGACATCGGCTTCATCGGCCCCTCGCCGTCGATCAACGGCTACGTCAAGTCCAAGGGCTCCAACCTGCGGATCATCTCCGGTTCCGCCTCCGGCGGCGTCAAGCTCGTCGTGAACCCGGACAAGATCAAGACCCTGGACGACCTCAAGGGCAAGAAGATCGCGACCCCGCAGAAGGGGAACACGCAGGACGTCGCGTTCCTCAACTGGATCGCGGAGAAGGGCTGGTCGGTCGACCCCGAGTCCGGCAAGGGCGACGTCTCCGTCGTCCGCACCGACAA